>JAUYJC010000353.1 GCA_030688735.1 Deltaproteobacteria bacterium | reverse complement strand
GGCCGCGTCAAAGCTGATTGAGCAAGGCGGCTTGTGGAACACTATGGTCATGGTCTTTAAGGCCAAAACAATGGTGGATCTCGTTTGCAGGGCGGCTCCCCAAATGTACCGCTTTTTCGGACATATATTCGATGCCATAGGGACTGCAAGCGAGTTGGATGCAATCAATCACGCCTATCGGCAGATCGAAGCGATGAATTTTTCCAAACGACTACTGGAAAACTTTTCCGTGGAGCATGCCTCGCGTCTGATGGTTCTGGCGGTGAGGGACGTGTACTGGAGCGATTGGGGCTCGGAGCAGCGCATTATGAGCGTGCTGCAAAACGCTCGCGACTTGAAACGGAATTGGAAAGAGCAAGATGTGATCATCCGAAATTAGAGTAGCGGCGTGAAAAAGGGTCTGAGGCATTGCCGGTGATGGACGAAGTAGCCGTCAGCAACGATGAAAAGGTGATCTCTTTGTTTCAGCCGGACGTTCTCGTGGCTGATCAGTTTGCCGCGACTTTTCGGGCCCGAGATTCTCTGGGGCCGGAGAAAAGACTGATATTGGCGGTCTTGGAAGAGGCGGTCCATTGTTTCCAGAAATACATATCCGCTGCCGGCCGCAGAAGCAGAGCACTGTTCCATGACACTGAAGAATGGATCATGGAGCAAAATAGCGATTGGCCGTTTTCTTTTGAAAACAGCTGTCTGGCACTGGGATTGAGCCCCGGCTATGTGCGCCGAGGGCTACTGCACTGGAGGGATCAAAAATTCGCACAGCGTCAAAACCGCAAGGCGACCGCTATCTTTCAACAATCTCATTACGCCAGGCATTGTAACGGCGGTCGGAAAGGAGCAGGAGCGCGAAACGTTTACCATGAGACGAATACCACTCAGCTACGAAAAGGAGTTTTCCAATGACCAAGAGTCAGAATCAGAACAGCGGGAGCAGAGAAATCCCAGTTAAGGAAGTTAGCGGGTTTAGTGTGGGCGACGATGAGTTACTGCGCCAACGGATTGACGAAAAAGCCCACGAGCTCTACGAGTGCCGGGGCTGCTGCCACGTTCGCGGTTTGGATGACTGGTTTGAGGCGGAGCGGTTAGTTTTGAGCGAGATTGGAGCACAATCCCCTGAGAAGGGGAAAAACCCGCGGCCTCGGGGCCAGCAGTCGAAAAAGGGTTAAGGAATCGCCTTATACCCTGGCAGGATTGTGAGTTCGAAGAAATGCCGCAAGGTTCGGAGGCACGAAATACCTGGCCAAAAAGATTGGGCGATACGGTCGTAGGCCGACAACATTGTCTTGACGGGAGGCACGGATGAAAAAACCATGAGCGGGAAGGTAAGCCGCAGGCGATTTCTGGACTGGTTTGTTGGTACGAGTGGAGACGCATTATTGGTTTCGATACTCTACCCAGTGGCTCGATACCTGGTTCCGCCGAAGGTCGAAGAATCTACGGCGCGAAGCGTGGTTCTTGCTGTGAGGCCTGAGGACGTCAAACCTAACTGAGGACAGATTTTTCGCTTCGGCAACCAACCCGGAATCTTAGTCCGAACCCCAACAGGAGACCTTCGGGCCGTTTCTGCGGTCTGCACTCACCTTGCTTGCATTGTTCAGTACCGATCCGACCTCACGCATATCTGGTGCGCTTGCCATAACGGCCATTTTGATCTGAACGGCAAAAACATCGCTGGCCCACCACCCAAACCCCTGGAACAGTATGCAGTGAACCTGCGTGGAGATCGTCTGGTAGTGAGCAAAGCCGCATGAGCCCGGAGTGACCTGCCCCCCGAAAACTGGACCAATTTGAAAGTGAGTCCTGCTGGTGTTTCCCGGTCAGATTCTTTCTCCGCAGGCCTAGAGCGTCGCATTTATCTTCTCCCGTCGTATTAATTGAGCAAAGGAGGCGTAACATGGATGCAGGGATATTGGACGTAGAGGACCGAACGTCCCCTCCAGAACCTGCCTCCGCGGTTTCTTTTGAGGCAAACACCGGCCGCCAACAAACAAAGTTAACTCCTTGGCGAGAGATCTGGACGTCGTTTTCCTTAGCGGACGCGCGTGGAAACCAGGACATCATCGAGGCCTTTTGGCACTGGCTATTTGCCGTGGCAGCATTCGGCGATGAGGGAGCACTGTTTCGGAGAGGACGGCATAGGCAGTGCCAACGGTGCCTGATAAATGAGGTGCAATACCGCGCCACCACTGACGTCATGGATATCAAGATTTGTCTTTTCTGCGCGGAAGAGGCCCGCAGGCTGGGGATCGCCGTCGAAGCTCTCGTCCCTGACACAAGCGCATTTTGCCCGGATGAGCCGTCGAAGGAAAAGGAGCGGCAAATTTCTCACGTCCGAAAAAAGCGACGCTCAACGGTGCCGAGACTGAAAGGGGGGGACCGTTATGGGTTGATGGTCAACCTCACGAAGTAACGGAACGGTCTGTTGACGGGCAAGGGGAGAAGATCGACTGGTCAAAAGACGTTTTGTCTCTTTACGACAAATCGGAGCAGGTTGTGATTTTTCTATTTTCTATCAAGGAGGGCAAAAATGAAGCCACGAAAAATATTTTGGACGACTATTTTGCTTCTCCCTGTTATAGGTATAGGAGGGTGTCCTCTAGCTCCCCAACAAAAGGGAGCAGGTCCCGCCTCTCAGCCAGAAAGAGAACCTATTGAGCGGTCAGGGGACTGAGTAATAGGTAGTTTCCCTTCTCGGTCACGGTCCGGGCGGACTAAATCGGCTCGTCGCCCTTGGCGCGGTGTAAGGTCGTGTGGGGGTCTCTCGGCTAACGGAGAGACAATGGTGCCTGAAAATTTCCGGCTCGAGATCAATTTCCCGAAGTGTGCTTCTTGTGCGGCCGCCATCGAGAAGCAAATTTCAACGCTATCGGGGTTTTCCGGGGTTGCTGTGAGACCACCGCCAATCCGCGCCCGGGGTGATTATGACCCGGGCTTAGGAATAGGCCTCCGCCGCTTTAGTTCTCCACCAAATTTCTTTTCAAGCAGCGTAGAGAGTCGTTTTTGTCACTCTCCTTCGTATCAGTAAGTACAAGAGACGATTGGCAACGCAAAAGCGGCCTGAGAAAAGAGGCCGCCTAAGTCAACTCGGAATCAGTAAAGAGCCAGGGGAATGAACGATCTCTGTGACTTTCCACGGAGGCGGCATGGAGAAATGGCTGCCAATCTTATGGATTATTGCGGCCGCCGCGATTTTTTTTGCCGTACTTTTGTTCATTGATTTTCTGAAAGGCCGTATGAAGAAACGTCCTCCCTAGGTCCGCTACTTCTTCTCAGTAGCCCGCTACCCGAAGACAGCAAGACGTATAGATAGGCGCTTACTGGATGTCTCTCACTTTAAAACTGCTTCTAAGGAGAACGAAACGGTGAAATCACGAAAAGTGTTTTGGACGACCATTTTGCTTTTGGTCGTCCTGGGTTTGGGTGGGTGCCCATTACCACCTGCGCAAAGACCAGTCCCATCATATCCCGCCCCAGGTGGCGGTCATGGGCATTGATTACAGCTCCTAGCATATGAGCCAGGCGGGGGTCCTACTGCGGCCCCCCTACCTGTTCGTTGCTCGGATCGAAGAAGAGTTCGTTGGGAAGTGAATACTTATTTTCTTCTTGTCCCTTTATTGCTTGGGTTTGTCCTAGTCGGAGCAAGCGCCTTCACCACCGCGTAATATGAAAGTGAGTTTGCTATGCCTATCATCCTGATGACCTTTCTTGCATGGATCTTTGCGGTAACCTCGGCACCTGCGTCGCAAGCAACCCATTCAGAGCTACTGGTGGAAACGGGCTGGCTTGCCGTCCATCTCAACGATACCAACCTCCGCATCGTCGATGTCCGCTCTCCCGAGAAGTACCGCGCCGGGCATATCCACAACGCCGTAAGCGGTCCGATGGAGGAGGTCGTGATAACGCCAGATCTCAAAAAAGGCGTAACCCACGAGCTTCCTCCCAAGGAGAAGATTGAGGCCTGGGCCGGTTCTCTGGGAATAGGCAACGCGACGACAGTAATTCTCTACGACGAGGGGAATAGCAATTGGGCTACACGGGTTTTTTGGACACTGGAATACTACGGTCATGGCGGCAAGGTGAGTATTCTGAACGGCGGCTTTAGCCAATGGGAGAGGGAGCGCCGGGACATCACAACGATAATTCCCAGAGTCGAACGGGCCTCATTCCGCGCCGGGGCGCAAAAAGAAAAGCGGGCCACCCAGAAGTATTTGCTCGCTAACTTAAAAAATCCTGGCATACAAGTTCTCGATGCCCGTTCGGTGAAGGAATACACCGGAGAGGACCGGCGCGCCGCCAGAGGCGGACACATTCCTGGAGCGGTGAACGTGAACTGGACCGGCCACCTGGTTCCTGAAGCTGCCGTATTTAAGCCGGCGAAACAATTGAAAGAGCTTTATGAAAGTGTCGGCGTTACCGGTGACCGGGAGGTCATTATCTATTGCCAGAGCGGTATGCGTGCCTCTCACGCTTATTTCACTTTGAGGCTTCTGGGTTATCCACGAGTAAGGGTATACGACGGTTCCTGGCAGGAGTGGGGAAACGATCTCACGTTGCCAGTGGAGTAGCTCGCGAGACATTATTTTTTAAGGAGGAACACAAAATGGCGGGAAGAACGGTGCGTTTTGGCTTTCTACTGATTGGTCTCATTTTTGTCGCTGCCCAGGCTCAGGCTGCGAAGCTATACGTGACCAACATGTCTGAGAACACTCTTTCGATCATTGAAGGAGCCGGAAAGGACCCAAAGAGTTGGAAGGTCACCAAGACGATTCCGGTGGGGAAGATGCCCCATGTCCCGGTGCTAAGCCCTGACGGGAAAAGGCTCTACGTTACCATGGCAGGTTCAGACGAGGTTTGGGTGTTTGATCCGGCCACGAACAAAGTCTTGAAAAAGATCTCTTTGGGAGTAAAGCCCACTCATATCATTTTCTCGCCGGATGCCAGTTCCGCCTATGTGAGTCTGGAGACATCGCAGGAGTTGGCAATCATTGACGCGGCAACCACCTCGGTGGTTACAAAGATTCCCGTCGGCCTTGAGCCGCACGTGCCGGCAGCGAGCCCCGATGGAAAGCTCATTTTCATCGGTGGCGGGCCGGGCAATGTAGTCTTCGTTATAGACCGGCAGAAGGCGCAGGTCGTTGATAAAATCGGCCCCATACCGGTGCCCCATGTCCCACTCTTCAGCGCCAGTGGCAATACCGCCTACGTAACCGGGCGGGGCAGCAACGATCTCACCTTCATCGATGTCCCCACAAGAAAGATTATCATGAGGGTTGATCTGGGATTTAACTCCCATGGGTTGGATCTGGCACCCGACGGGCGGCAGCTTTTTATTAGCAGCGAGGCGGCAAACCTGGTGGGAGTCTTCGACACCCAGAGTCATACGCTTACAGCCAAAATTCCCGTCGGAACATTCCCGCACCTGGTGAAGCTCAATAGAGACGGCCGGTTTGCTTTCACCACGAACATGAAGGCGAACACAGTCTCCGTGATTGATGTCGGTCAAAAGGCCGTGGTCGCGACGATTAAAGTCGGAAATGGCCCGGGGGGAATTGCAATTCTCGAACAATAGAATTTCTCATGTCGAGATCGAGAAAAACAGCACTCGCGGCGGCAGCCAGCGCTCTTATCGCCGCGTTTTCACTGGCCGCCTACTTTGTTTTCGCTGCTCCAGTACGGCTGGAAGAAAGGGATCGACAGGCTGATATCACAATGTATGTCGAGCAGTTTGCCTTCAGCCCGTCGCGAATCGCTGTAAAAAAGGGCCAGCGTGTTAACCTTAGGATCATTTCCAAGGACGTCACGCACGGGATCTTCATCGACGGTTATGGAATTAAGAAGGAGGTGGTTCCCGGCCGTCCAACTGTGGTCAGCTTTGTTGCCGACCGATCCGGCAAAATCCAGATCCGCTGCTCGGTGATTTGCGGACCGTTGCATCCGTTCATGCTCGGAGAAATCGTGGTCCAGCCCAACACTCCCTTTTTAGCCTCCTCTATAGTCTTGTTGTTGCTGGGTGCCGCCGTAATCGGCTTTGTGGAAACAGGATACAAGGCAAGCACTGGCAATCCTCATCCGCAAACTTTGCGGGCCGGTCTGGATCTTTTTCGTTTCTCCTGGATCAAAAGAATCTTCGACTGGCGGAGCTTCCAATTCGCGCTCATAATCCCGGGGCTGGCAGCTTCGATTCTTGTGATTCTGACCGGGTTCTGGGGAACCCCTATCGGCGCCAAGAATTTCTCGATGATCTCTGTTTGGGTTCTGTGGTGGGGGGTGTTGGTGGTCTTTCTGCTTCCGTTTGCCGCCCGAGCATGGTGCGCCGCCTGCCCTGTGCCGGCGGCCGGTGAGTGGTTCTCACGAGGGGCGTTCGTTGAGAGAGCCAGCCGCTCTTTCAGTCTGGGGTTTAGCTGGCCAAGGCAACTCCGCAACCGATGGCTGATCAATATCGGCCTGACTCTGATCTTACTTCTGGGCCTGATCATTACGACGCGGCCCTGGGTCACGGCTCTATTGATCCTATCGTTGATACTAGCCGCCGCGACATTCCACTTTTTTTTTGAGCGCAGGGCTTTCTGCCGGTACATCTGCCCGATTGGCGGTTTCTTGGGCCTCTACTCGATGGTTTCGCCGCTTGAGTTGAGGAGCAAGGATGAAACGGTTTGTCGCCGATGCCGCCACAAGGCATGCTACCGAGGAAGCACGCTGGCCAGTGAGCGAGACGGCGGGAAGGCGGCGTATCCGTGCCCGCTTTCCGAATTTACCGGAGTGATGGAGCGCAATAACGATTGCATCCTCTGTAGCGAGTGTGTCAAGGCTTGCCCCTACGATAACGTGGCGCTCAGGACGCGGCCGTTTTTTGCGGACCTGGCGAACAGCAAAAAGTGGCGTCTGGATGAAGCCTGGCTCTCGCTCATTATGCTAGGGGGCGGCCTGGCTAACCTGGCTGTAAAGCTGGGCCACTGGGGGTGGCTTAAGGAATGGGCAAACCTGCACGAGACCAAGGGCTTCCTTCTTTACGGTCTAGTCTTCCTTTTTTGGACCGTGGGTGTCGTCCCTGCAATCCACTGGGTCGTCAGCTGGGTATCGAGAACACTATCGGGCAGAGCTGATTTAACCACAAAGGCTATTTTTATCGGCTACGCCTACGCGCTGGTTCCGCTGAGTCTCATGATTTGGATCGCTTTCACTCTATCGTTTGTCCTGCCCAATCTCTCCTATGTTGCATCGGTTGTTTCGGATCCTTTTGGATGGGGCGTGGACCTTTTCGGTATCCGGGAGGAGCCGTGGAGGCCTTACTTAACAGGATGGCTTCCCTACATCCAGGTGGCATCGCTTGCGATTGGCCTCGGTTTGACGCTTAAAGCGGGAAAAGAAATCGCTGTCAGGCTTGTCGGCAACGGAAGACAAGCCTTGCAGGCTACTTTGCCGTTCGGTCTATTCTCGACGGCCATGACGATTCTTTTCCTTGCACTTTTTAGGGGTTAGTTAAGTTGGGAGGTTGTATATTGAAGCGCGTCGAGATCGTGGCCGGAGTGGTCGTCCTTTTGATTGTCGTGGGTTTGCCCGTGTTTCTGTTGTACCCGCATTTTTTCCACAAGACGCCTCACGCGAGACCGGGGGAGATTTTGCTGGTAGCTCGGACATTTGAACGCGGAGGCTGGAGCCCGGCTAAGATCAGGGTGAAGAAGGGACAGAAGGTTAGGCTTCGGATCTTGGCGGAGGATGTCTCCCACAGCTTCCAACTGATGCATCTGGGAATCGATACGACGCCCATCTTTACTGGAACCACGAAGGTGGTTGAGTTTGTCCCCGAACGGGTCGGTACATTCCCGTTCTATTGCAATACGCGCTGCAGTACGCGCCACGAGAACCTTATGGGCCTGTTAATCGTCGAAGAATAGCGCGCCGAAACGCGTTAAGAGCGCAGAAAGACCGGAGGGTTTATGAGCATAGGTGATGTGCCTCAAAAGTTTTTTCTGGACGGTTATGGCTGAGGGGAAGCTGTCTTGCTCGGTTTGAGGCAAGCAAAGGTCTTGAACGTATCCGATGAAACCATTCGCTCATCTACAGGCCTTGCGGGAGGATGCGGCGGGCAGAAAGAACTGTGCGGAGGCATCGTTGGGGGGATTCTGGCCATCGGTGTCCAGTACGGTAGAGCAGACAAGTCCCTGGATCGAATGCCTGCCATGGAGCGCAGCGGCAAGCTGATTGAGGAGTTTCGAAAGCAATTCGGGGCGGTTTCCTGCCAACGGCTCGTCAAGGACTTCGCCGATTTCAATAGTCCGGAGAGGAAAAAGCACTGCTCGAGATTCGTCGCCTTTGTGGCAGAAAAAGTCGAGGGGTTGGTTAAAGGAGGATAGGGCTTTGGAATTTGCGGTCGCCGGCGTAACGCTGAATCCTTTGATTCCATTTCTATGGGCGTTATTCGTGGGCCTGGTTTTTTCGATGGTGGGCGCTGCAGGAGGTATCCTGGCAGGTGTTGGTCACATTTCCCTCTTCGGACTCGCAGATGCCAACATGATCAAGCCCATGAACCAGCTTCTGGTTATTGTGAGTCCTCTGGTTGCCGTGCCTGCCTACTGGCGACAACAGAGGGTGATCTTTAGTCTCGGGCTTCTCTTGGGTTTAGGTTCGGTTTTTGGATCAGTCTTTGGCTCCTGGTATTCCAAAAACTATCTCTCGATGATGCAACAATATCAACCTCTTTTCGGCCTTTTGGTCCTTTTCATCTCGTGCCGACTCTTTTATGAGTCAAGCATTCATACAGCTCGACAGCAAAAGAGGGACCTTCGGGACGCTTCCCGAGATCTCGAAAAAAAACTCAGCGAGCTGAGGGGAAGAGCGAAAAATGAACCCTTTGAAAAAATATTAAAGAGCAGGGTCTCCTTTCGGAGGCTGAAAATCCTTTTTCTCGACCATGAGTTTTCTTGTAATCTCGCTTCGCCAGTTCTCGCGGGGTTTTCGATTGCAGCCATCAGTTCTGCCTTGGGGGTAGGCGGAGGGTTTCTACTTGTTCCTTACATGACAAGCTGGCTCGGACTTCCCATGTTTCTTGTTGCAGGGACATCGGCCCTTTCAGTGCTCATTGCTTCGATTAGCAGTGTAGGAAACTATTTTCTCCTCGGAGTTAAGGTTGATTGGCTCATGGTTCTTCTTGAGCTGCTGGGCGTGGTCACTGGCTCACTGCTCGGACCCTGGATCTCCCGCTACATGAAAGATAGATGGCTGAGGGCGCTGCTGGGTATAGTTCTACTCTATGTGGGTATCGGTTACGCCTTGGGCGGATGGATCAGGGAATGGCTTGGCTTTTCGATCATTTAGGATACTGCAACTCCCAAAAAGCCAGCATAGGATCTGTTCTCTCCTCAATTGTAGCCATCAAGTAACCTCGGAGCGTCGTCTCCAACGCCTCATGCAAGACCAACTGCCCGGTCCACCACCGTCTCGCCGCGTCGCTATGGGCATCGCATTCCCTTCCCTCCGTCGTAGTAATAAGTAGTAGGACCGGACGAAAGGACGGACAAAGCAATAGCAACCCAGCCTAAAATGACTATTGGTTTCTCTGGTTGCGTATTTGACTAAGGAGGGGGTGAACGTTATGAAGACCATGAGGACGCTATTTGCAGCCCTGCCCCTTATAGGAATTCTGGGTCTTAACGGCGGACCTGTGATGGCTTATGAAGTCCACTACATTCGTCTAACCGGCACGCTGGTCTCCACCGAAGACGGCCAAAGAGGAAACGCTCTTAACGTCGCGATCAACGGAAGGCAGTGGATTTTCCGAATTGCCAAGATCAAGAATCTGCTTCCCAGTGGTGTTACTGAGAGCGCTATTCTACGGTATATCTTTGCGCCTCGTGTGACGGTGACGGGTAGCCAGGAGCTCCTTCAAAATCTTCAGAAGGCCGCGATCGTTTCTAAGCCTCTTACGATTACAGGTTTTCTCTATTCAGGTAGCGGCGTGTTTTTTGTTACAAGCTTCGGATGAGACAAAACTTTGAGGCGTTCTAATTTCCCGAGTGTGATCAAGACGTTTCTCTGACGTAACCGGGCGCCGGAGGTGATCGGCGCTTGTCCATCGGGCTGCTACGGTATTGGACGCATCGGTTGCTTTCTTGCGGGGAACGCGACTGCGGAAAAAGTCAGCCCCCCCGGCAAAGCGGGTGGCTGGAACTGTCGACAGTATAGCGGGGAGGTTCAGAATGCTCTCGTCCCGTCGGTGTCTGCATCCTCCTGTTTACGAATGTAGGCTATAATGTTCAATCAGAACGGATACAGCTTAGAATACCGGTGAGACCTGTGTTGTCAGCAAAAAAGGTTCTCGCTATAGTCGCAACCTCCTGGGTATTGTCGGGGACTGGTTTGGCTCAAGGCTTGCTGTCGGTACCTCCGGTCGTCAACAAGGTGCGGCCATCGGTGGTGCAGGTTATTAGCCGTCAGTTATCCTACGATAGCCTCTTACGTCCGGGTCTTTCTGTGGGTGTGGGCTCCGGCGTGATTTTTGATCCCAGCGGACATATACTCACGAACAGTCATGTGATAGAAGGCGCAAAAGAAGTGCAGATTTTTCTCCCAGACGGGAGAAAACTCCTTGGCAAGGTCATGGGTATAGATTCCTTTACTGATCTAGCAGTGGTAATGGTGAATGGTAAGGATCTCCCGTACATTCCGTTCGGTGATTCGGCGAAGCTCAATATAGGCGAAACCGTAATCGCCATAGGGAATGCCCTGGGATTAGATGGCGGACCCACGGTTACGGTAGGAGTGGTGAGCGCGGTTAATCGATCGATCGAAGATCCCAGCGGGCTTGGGCTAAGCGATCTTGTCCAAACCGACGCTGCGATTAACCCGGGAAATTCAGGAGGTCCGTTGGTGAACCTAGCGGGAGAGGTAATCGGGATTAACACCGCTATTATTCCGTCGGCTCATGGCTTAGGGTTCGCCATCGCGATCAACAGCGCCAAGCCGATCGCAAAGGAGCTACTGGAAAAAGGCAAAGTGATCCGACCTTGGGTGGGTATCATCCTGGCCACTATTACACGGGGACTAGCGGCGACGTACGATCTCCCCGTGGAGGAAGGTGTCATCGTAGCAGTGGTAGAGAGAGGGAGTCCGGGAGTAGACGCTGGACTCAAAGCCGGAGATATCATTGTTGCGTTCGAGGGCGACAAAGTCCAAAACGTTGCGGGGTTTCTATCCTCAATGGCGAAGAAAAAGATTGGCGATACCGTAAACTTAGAGATTCGTCGTAACAAAAAGCCATTAAGCGTGAGCCTACTGCTCCAGAGAAAACCCGGAGATTGAGATCAAACTGAATGGTCGAAGTTTTATCTTCGCTCGTGAAGGGAGAGACAGGCATGAAAGCATTTAGCTTGCTTTTAGCATGGGTACTTCTGGGGGGATTGCTGACAAACGGCGAAGCTTTAGGGGCAGCGGCAGGCAATTTGAGTCAGACGGTCTCAGGAGGTGGGGTCACCGTAAAAGTGACTTATCTAAACCCGCAGAGCAACGAAGACCCCCGTTTCGGGGTAGCGCTCGATACCCATTGGGTTGCCTTAGACGGCTACGACTTGAAGTCCATAACAGTTCTCCGCGACGACACGGGGAAAACCTATTCGGCAATTGATGTAGCCAACAAAGGCAGTGGGCATCATCGGGAGGCAACGTTACGTTTTCCCAAGCGGTCGCCGGAGGCTAAGCGTCTTGAGATCGTCATCAAAGATGTCGCCGGAGTTAAAGAGAGAATTTTCCGGTGGAACCTGGAGTAAGGGGTTTAGCGAACACGGGCGAAGGCTACGTTCTAGTCGCAAATAGCGTAGTGAGGGCGGGTTGGACTATCACCAGGGGAAACTGAATGTTGCCTTATCTGCGCGGGAGGCGGAGGTTTTAACGTTGTTGGCTAAGGGTCTTACCAACAAAGAGATCGCTGGAAGGATTCGAGTTAGTCCGTCGACAGTGAAGAGACACGTAGAAAACATTCTGAGAAAGCTCCAGCTAAAGAACAGAGTTGAAGCTGCGGTCTATGCCGTTACAAAAGTGGCTTTGGAATCGTAGAGACCCGGTGAGCCCAAGTGATCGAGGACGGGGAAATGGAGAAACGAACAGATCAACTAGAAGTCCGATTCCTCGGTGCTGCCGGTACCGTTACGGGATCGAAGTTTCTTCTCGCGTATAGAGGAAATCGGGTGCTGTTGGATTGCTGTGCTATTAACAAAACCCAAAAAGGAGGGGTCATGAAGAAGTTTATTTTACCGATAATTTTAGCGGGAGCTGTGGGCTCTCTGCCTGTGCTTGCTCAGGATCAAAAGGGAATGCCCATGAAAGAAGGAATGCCGATGAAGGAGGGAATGCCCATGAAAGGTGAGGCGATGCAAGGCGGTGGAATGGATATAAATAAGATGAAAGAGATGCACGGCAAAATGATGGAGATGAAAAAGGGGATGGGTGGGATGATGAAGGGCAAGGGAATGATGAAGAGCGAGGAGATGAAGGGCACGGGACAGTCGATGGGAGAAATGTCAGGAATGATGGGAACCATGGGGCAGATGATGGGTGACGGTAAGATGACGCCGGAAGAAATGGAAAACATGTCGAAGATGATGGGCGATATGTCCGGCATGATGAAGCAGATGTCGGAGCGCATGGGACGAGGAATGAAAAAGACGCAGTGAACCCTATCTGCTAGCCATGTTGTTGTCGCAAGTTAGCGTGAGCAATGGTCGTGCGGGAGAACACAGGAGGCAGCAATGATTGGAATGATGGGTTGGTTTACAGTTGGTTTACTATTGGTCCAGGAACGGGCCTATGATTGGGGATGGGGAATGCATCCTATGTGGGGAGTGTGGGGTATTGGGATGATGCTTATCATGTTGTTGTTTTGGGGCTTGATTATCGTGGCAGTC
The DNA here is from genome assembly GCA_030688735.1 of Deltaproteobacteria bacterium. Classification (GTDB taxonomy): domain Bacteria; phylum Desulfobacterota; class Binatia; order UBA9968; family UBA9968; genus JACPFE01. The sequence goes on along the minus strand of JAUYJC010000353.1, from coordinate 1,832 downwards.
GTGCTCGGTATTCGCTGGCTCGTGAGCCAGGGGAAAGAATCACGGTCCGATTCGGCGCTCGAAATCCTGCGCCAGCGCTATGCGCGAGGCGAAATCAATAAAGAAGAGTTCGAAGCCAAGAAAAGAGATCTGATTTGATCCGAACCTCCAAAAGCGAGGAGGCAGCTTATGAAACTTGAAATTTCGTCTTTCGGCCTTGCAGCGGGTATTGTGGTAGCCATCGCCTTTACTCTTTGCCCAGCCTTCGTTGCCGTAGCGCCAGAAGCAACGGCTGAATTCATCGGCTACCTCTTGCATATCAATATTGCCGGCTTGACACGGCCAATAAGTTGGGTGAGCTACTTCGCCGGCGTTCTGGGGTTGGGCATTTGGACCGGATTATGGGCTGCGGTCGCTGCGAAACTCTACAATCTTTTGAGTATCAAGTAGGACTCGGATGTTTTTTTCGAAACAAGAAATCGGTACTGGTCGAAGAACACGTATCGAGGTAGCCCGTCCGGCGATCCTATCAAATCACTATGAAACAAACGCCTTTGTCGCGGCGCCGGCCGACAGTGTTCTTGCCTATGCAGACGATCCAGCTCGATTGTCGTCTCACATGAGCGAGTCGTCATGGATGATGGGCGGTGGCCGGATGCAAACCGAGCTCGACGCCGGTCGCGGTCAAACAGTCGGCTTGCGCATTCGCCTGAGCGGCAGAGTTTTCGGGATTGAGCTTTCAGTCGAGGAAATCGTGACTGAGCGAATTCCTCCGAAACGGAAAGTCTGGGAGACGATCGGCTCATCCAGGCTTTTGGTGATTGGACATTATCGAATGGGGTTCGAGATCACGTCACAGGAGAATGGTTCTCTCCTCCGTGTCTTTATCGATTATGCGCTGCCGGAAGATTTGCCCGCGCGTTGGCTCGGGTTTTTGTTAGGGCGTTATTACGCTCGATGGTGCACTCAACAGATGGTGCGTGACACGGCAAAACACTTCGCGTCATTCGACCCGAAATCCCCGGCGCCTATAAGGTAACACTGATGGAGTAGAAGAATAGATGAAGCTTACGGTTGGCGTGATGGGATCGAGCGGAGGCGACTTAAGCGCCGACGTGAGAGAGAAGGCGTATCGACTTGGTGAAACTATCGCCGAGCATGACGCAATCCTAATTACCGGCGGCTGCCCAGGGTTGCCCTACGAGGCTGTGCGCGGAGCTAAGGCAAAAGGCGGTCTGGTCGTTGGCATCTCGCCGGGACTCTCGGTTGAAGAACATCAAGGTAAGTACAACTCACCAGTCGATGGGTTCGATCTCCTTATCTACACGGGCAGTGGCCTCATGGGACGTGAGATCACGAACATCCGGTCGTGCGATATCATCGTGATCGCTGGTGGTCGCACCGGTACGCTTGGGGAGCTGGCAATCGCTTACGACGAGGGACGACTGGTTGGTATCCTGACCGGCACCGGCGGAATCACGGAGATCGTGGAGGAAATTATCCGGATCAGCGGCAAAGACACCGGAGCATGCCTTCTCTACGACGATGATCCGGAAAAACTGGTTCAGCGGCTTGTCCGATCCTATCGAACGAAGCATTTTCGTAAGCCATCGTGCTTCTGTGAAAGCAGAGGGGAGGGGTAGAATCATTACGGTCGAACTATTAGGTGCTGTGGTGTCCAGTAGTGAAACAGTTTGATTAAAGGAGGAAAAGAATATGGCAAAAGATCCAGTATGCGGGATGAATGTAGATGAGAAGAAAGCGGCCGGTACGGCTGTTTACAAAGGAAAGACTTACTATTTCTGTTCAGCTGCGTGCAAGGCAAAGTTTGAAAAAGAACCCGATAAGCACGT
>JAUYJC010000340.1 GCA_030688735.1 Deltaproteobacteria bacterium | reverse complement strand
TCTGAAACTGGGATTGCCCGATAAGTCGGCCCTCAAAACCAGCGTGTTAACAAAAAACCCTATCAGCCCCTCGATTTCAGCGCGGGTGCGATTCGCAATCGCTGAGCCCACGGCGATGTCTTCTTGTCCCGTATAGCGATGGAGCAGGGTTTGAAAAGCCGCTAACAGGGTCATAAACAGAGTAACGCCGTGGTTGCGGCTTAAAGTTTTAAGCTTTTCCGAGACGGTTTTGGAGATCGCAAAGGACAGTCGCGCGCCTTGATAGCTCTGGACGGCGGGCCGGGGCCGATCGACCGGCAATTCAAGCACAGGAACACCGGAAAGTTGTTTCTTCCAGTAGGAGAGCTGTTTCTCCAGAACTTCACCCTGTAGATAACTACGTTGCCAAACGGCATAGTCGGCGTACTGTACAGGCAGCTCCGGCAACGGGTCCGGCTCGCCGGTAGAAAACGCTGCATAAAGCAACGCGAGCTCGCGCCAGAGGATGCCGCTGGACCAACCGTCGGTTGCGATGTGGTGCGTTACCAGAAGGAACACATGCTCGGAAGGAGCCAGCCTGAGCAGGGCCGCACGAATCATCAAATCGCGGGAAAGATCGAATCGCCGTTCGGTGATTTCGGTGATGGCGCGTTGCAGCTCCTCATTGCGCTTGTCGTCCGGACATGAACTCAGGTCGATCAGCGGAAAGTCTACGGATCGGTTTTGACCTACCGACTGAACGGGAGTCCCGCCGTCCACTAAAGTAAATGTCGTGCGAAGAACCTCATGCCGGTACACGATGGCATCGAGGGCCTTTTGCAGCGCCGCTACATTCAATGCGCCGCTCAGCCGCACTGCTTTAGACTGATTGTACGCCGAACTGTCAGGCTCAAGCTGATCCAAAAACCACAGGCGCTGCTGGGCAAAGGAAAGCGGCACCGGATCAGCCGTATGCGCACGCGGTATGCCCGGCTCAGCAAGGCTGCCGCGGCATCTCTCCGTCAGAGCCAGCTCGAAAAGATTTCGTTTTGCCGGCGAAAGTTTCGCGATTCGGTTGGTAAAGTTATCCATAGGTGTGCGGGAAAAATTGCTTCTTCGTGGCAGTCAGCCGGCTACTTGACACGGGAAGTTGCTTGGGGCAGAGAACGTTCCGCCTCTTCATCCGACAAGGACTCAACTCCGGATAAGATGCGATCAAGTTCTTGCTCGCCGAGTTTTTTTGTCTGGTGCTGTAGTATAACGGCGGCCATCTCGCCGACTGTGGGCGCTTGAAACAAGGATTGAAGAGGCAGCTCCAACTGATATGCGTTGATGACGTGGGATACAACTCGTGTGGCTGCTAAAGAGTGTCCTCCTAATTCGAAAAAATCGTCGTGAACGCCAACGCGATCCAGCGACAAAACTTCCGCCCAGATTCTTGCCGCTTCTTTCTCCATGGGCGTTCGCGCCGGAGAATAGGGTGTGTCTAGGTCCGGCCGATCGCTACCGGGGTCAGGGAGAGCTCTCCGGTTTACCTTGCCGTTGGGAGTCAGAGGCAGCGCGTCAAGCACGATAAATCTCGACGGCACCATAAGAGGAGGCAGCTTCTGTTCTACAAAGCGACGAACCTCGCTGACGCTTAGGGTCGTGTTTCCAGCGGCGACAATGTAGGCCACCAAACGTTTTTCGCCTAGCTTGTCCTCTTGGACTATCACCACAGCCTCTCGGATCGCACCCATGCTGCGCAACGCTCCTTCGACTTCAGCGATCTCGACCCGGAGGCCTCTAATTTTTACCTGAAAGTCTTTGCGTCCAAGGTGCTCCAGACAGCCATCAGGCGACATTCGTCCCAAGTCCCCCGTGAGATAGATTCTCCGGTCTTCGCCGTTGGGGTCAGGAATAAATTTAGTCTCCATTAGGTCAGGCCTTCGCCAGAAGCTCGGTGAAAAATCGCGAGTCCTGACGGCTATTTCCCCTACTTGATTGAAGCCTACTTCTTGTCCGTAATCATCGAGCAGCAGCACCTCTCTGTCAGGGATCTCGTAGCCAATTGGCACTCTCTCTCCAGCGATCTCCGTTTCCTTGCTGATCACGTACATTCTGATAGGTCCGACTTCATGTACCCCGTAAGTATTGACTAGGAGACAGTCTGAGGAAAAATGCTTCTTATAGAGCTCGAAATCGGTTTTGTACACCGGCTCATCCGCCAGAACGATCACACGAAGTTTACGAAACTCTTCCTTGCCCGTCAGAGTGCTCACAAATTGGCGAAAGATCCTCGGCCCTGAGCGGTAGACGGTGATTTCCTCCTGGATCAGCCAGTCAGCGAGGTGTTCTAGTCCCTCTTCGTTGACGTACCAGGGAAATGAACCTGCGCCACTCAGTAAGGCGGCAAAGGGGCTCCTTCTCTCTGTTGAACCCGGTTGGGTAAAGCGATCGCCTGGGCCAAGTCCGAAATGCTTGTCATGCGTGATTCTATAAAGCGCCTTTCGATGCGTGTTAATGACACCCTTTGGCTCACCTGTGGAGCCAGAAGTATACGTGAGGAATGCAAGGGAGTCTGGTGAGATTGGCTGACCGAGGTTTTCAGTGGAGAGGCGGGAATCAAGCTCGTCAATGTTGAGCAAATGGCAGTTCCCCGGGGCCAGTTCCGTGGCGAGAGAGAAACTCCTACTGTCAGTCACGATGAGGGCCGGCTCCGTCTGGTTAATAATATAGCTATTCCGCGGGCGCGGATGCGAAGGGGATAGGGGTACATAAAAACTCTTTGCCTTCAGCACCCCCAGGGTCGCGGCCATCGTAGAGGCCTCCCGATCGAGCAGCAGCGCGATGGGTTTTCCCCGACCCTCACACGCTCCCAGAATGGCTCGTGCCACACGATTGGCAGCCCGATTCAACGCATCCCAAGTAAGCGCATCTTTCGTGGTCTTAAAAGCAAGCCGGTCAGGATGCTTGCGTACGTGTTCCTCAAAACGGTCTGGAATCGATCGCTCGAATTCTTCCTTGGCGACGCCCGTCGTATTGTTGTTTCTCTCTTCCATGGCCTTTTCCATTCGATTGAGCCCGACTTCACCCGCAGCCGCTAGGTCGGGCTTTGCGACCGGTCGAAAATTCCTTGGCCGACTTTCTCTTCAGCGGACGGTTGCGTAGTGCCCGTCGAGGTAACGATCGTGATATCTATCCCAGCCTGTTTTCTACGACTTCTGACCGGCAGCTTGCATTTTCCTTTTCAGGCTGAGCGGGCGCATATCGGTCCATACGTCTTTGATGTACGCGAGGCATTCAGCCTTGGTCCCACTCTTGCCCCCATCCTTCCAGCCGAGTGCATTTTCTTTATCGGCCGGCCAGATCGAGTACTGCTCCTCATGATTCACGACGACCTTATAGATGGTGGTGTCTTCTTTCTCGTCCATAACGGGTTCTCCTGTTGTACGCTTTAATCCGAATGGGTTTGATCGGGAGCCTTAGCTCATACTGATCCAGGATGGCATGTGCCACTCGATTGGTCGCTTGATTCAACTCCGCATAGGTTAAGGCATCGGCCTTCGTTTTGACGGTGATCCGGTCAGGATGCTTGGCGACGATCTGCTCGAAACGCTCCGGGATCGATTGCTCGACCTCTTCCTTCTTGAACTCGACGAAGACGCCGCTGGGATGCACGCACTTCGCCCGAATCGCCTCTTGCGAAGGGTTATTCGTGATTGATCTCATAATGGGAGGAAGAACAATTTGCAGCGTTCCGTTCTAGGTGTCTTCGTTGGAAAGAAGTTGCTACGCCTCTTCGTCGGAGAGCGATTCGATATCGGCTAAGATACGGTCTATTTCTTCAGCCCTTGCTGTTCCGCCTCGACTCTGGGTAATCGCAAAGACCAGCTCCGCAATAGTGGGTTTCTCAAAGAGGCTGCGCAGGGGCAGCTCGACTTGGAAGGCGGCGCGGATGCGAGATACAACCTGAGTGGCTAGAAGAGAATGGCCGCCCAGTTCGAAGAAGTTGTCGTGGATGCCGACCTTTTCCAGTTTCAGCACTTCAGTCCAAATCCCCGCCAGAACCTTCTCAACAGAAGTTCGAGGGGCAACAAAGGCTTCCTCTAGCTCGGGTCTGCCGCCGTCAGGTGGCGGAAGGGCGCTGCGATCTACCTTGCCGTTGGAGTTTAGCGGCAGTGCGTCAAGCGTTACAAAGGCCGAGGGGATCATATAATCGGGCAGCTTCGATTTGAGAAAATTCAGTAGATCATTAGGTGTGAGTGCCTGATCTTTGTTTGGGATTATATAGGCGACCAGCCGATTGTTCCCGGGTACATCCTCACGCACGACAGCAATCGCCTGCTGGATAGCCGGATATTGAGTGAGTACGGCCTCGATCTCTCCTAGCTCAACTCTGAAGCCGCGGATCTTGACCTGGTGGTCGATACGGCCCAGGAACTCGATGTTGCCGTCCGGCAGATAACGCGCCAGATCTCCGGTTTTATAGAGGCGCGACCCCGGCGCGGAACTGAAGGGATTGGGAAGGAATTTCTCGGCAGTCACGTCGGTGCAATTGAGGTATCCCCGCGCCAGGCCGGCACCGCCGATGTGTAATTCACCCGAGACCCCTATGGGGACAGGTTGCAGATGGCAGTCCAGTAAATAGATTTCAGTGTTGGCAATCGGGCGACCGATTGGGACACTCCGCTCTTTGCTCTCCCCCGTGCAGCTCCAGAAGGTGGAGTCAATGGAGGCCTCGGTGGGGCCGTAAAGATTGTGTAAGTCCACGGGCAGTTTCTCAAAGAAGCGCTCCACCAGTTCCCGAGATAGGGCCTCTCCGCCGCAGAAGGCGCGCTTTAGGTGCGTGCAGCTCTCGATCTCTTTCTCCTCCAAGAGCATCTGCAGCAGGGAGGGGACGAGTTGAAGGACGGTGATCTTTTTCTCGGCGATGAGCTTGACGAGGTAAGAGCTGTCCTGATGCCCCCCCGGTCGGGCCATGATTAGTTGCGCTCCCGCAAACAGGGGCGC
>JAUYJC010000330.1 GCA_030688735.1 Deltaproteobacteria bacterium | reverse complement strand
TACAAAGCTCTTTCAAAAGGCAGGAATCCCCGGATCGGGACCATCATGAATGTGCTGTCCGCCATGGGGTGCAGCATCAGGTTAGCGCCAAGCAAGAGAACAAGGCGCAAAGCGGCATGACCGTGGTGGGATGGGCGTTTTGACATCCGTCGGGTAATTACGTCGATTGAATTCTACTAAGCCCGGTGAAATCGATAATCGACTAAGTGATGTAAAAGTCTCAACCGGCGCTCTGACCCCTCTGCCATCTTCGTCACAACCGCGCCAGACCTGAAACTCACCCCGGAAGAGGAAGACAATGACGCAATCCAATCCATTACGCGTAGGCCTCATCGGAGCAGCCGGCAGATGGGGGCCGCGTGCGCATGTGCCGGCGCTGAAGGGCGTGCCTGAAGCCGAGCTCTATGCCGTGTGCACGGCGCATGCGGATACCGCGCAGGCAGCGGCCGATAAGTTCGGCGTGACGCGGGCGTACGGCAGCGACAAAGCGTTGAACGCCGACGCGCGGGTCGAAGCCGTGGCGGTCGCGGTGCGCGTGCCGGCGCACTATGAGCTTTGCAAAAACGGGCTCGAAGCGGGCAAGCATGTCTTCTGCGAATGGCCCCTTGGCGGGAATACCAAAGACGCCGAAGAACTGGCGGCACTGGCGCGCCAGAAAAACCTGCGCACCATGGTCGGCTTGCAGCGGCGCGGGTCGCCCGCCTATCTGTACATGCGCGAGCTGATCCAGCAGGGTTACGTCGGAGAGGTGCTGGCGGTGAACATGATGCTGATGAACAGCGGCGTGTTGACCCGGACATCCGATCGCACCTGGCAGCGCGATGTGACACTGGGCGCGAACACGCTGACGATTACCTTCGCGCATGTGTTTGACGCCATGTGCATGGTGGTCGGCGAGCTGACCGAATTATCCGCGCTCGTCTCCACGCAGGTGCCGCAATGGTTCGAGAGCGACACGAAAAAGTATGTGGACGTCACCTCGCCCGACAACATCGTGGTTCAGGGCCGGCTCGAAAACGGTGCTGTCGTCAATGCTTACTGCGGCGTCCATCCGTATCACGGCAGCGGCCATCGCCTCGAGATTTACGGCAGGGACGGCGCGCTGGCGATGATCGGCGGCGGCGAGGGCGGCGAAGAGCGCAGTCGCAAGGTCGTAGGCGGACACAAGGACGACAAGGTGCTGCAAGAGTTGCCCGTGCCGGAAAGATTCAAGTGGGTGCCGGAAGCGGTGCGCAACAACAGTCCCGCCTATGACGTGGGCCAGATGTGGGTAAAGTTTGCCGAAGCGATACGCACCGGCTCGGACATCGAGCCCGGCTTGCCCGACTTCGATCACGCGGTGCGCCGCCACCGAATGTTGGATGCCATCGTGCGCGCTTCACAGACGGCGCAACGGCAGAAAGTTGAGTTAGTATAGCGCACAATTTACGCGGCCTGCGCAATTGATGCCGGACGTTGACAGTCCTTGGATTCGGAAGATTCTCCCGCCAAGGCGCAAAGTCGCCAAGTTCGGATTTCTTGTCATTTCGACCGTAGGGAAAAATCTTCTTAGATCCCTCGCTATTGCTCGGGATGACGGGCATCGGCCCATCACCTTTGCGGCCTTGGCGTTTTTGCGGGAGATACACCGAGAGTCGGTTGCGGCTCCGCCACGCTAGGTCGTAGGTCAATCAAACCGAAACCGGCGTGCAATCGATCACGTCCAGCATCGTTACTTCCGGCAGGGCTGCCTGTCAAATCGGCGTTTGGGGTGGGTCGCGAAGCCTACGGTAAATAATACAGTTATTCTCCGCATAGAATGCGGTGAATATACTTGCCGACGCGGAGATTGTCTAGTATATTTACCGCACAGGATGCGGTGAATGAGCCCATATATATATGACTTACCAAACTGGCCTCATTTCCAGTGGGACCACAGAAAGCTGGCTGGCCCCCTGGCGACGGTGCGCCATCGCCAGGGACGCCTCATCGGCAAGATGGAAGCGATGGGATTTCCCTTGCGAAAGGAAGCAACCCTGGACACCCTGACTCTGGATGTCCTTAAATCGTCTGAAATCGAAGGGGAGTTTCTGCACCGGGATCAGGTAAGGTCTTCCATCGCGCGCCGGTTGGGAATGGATATCGGTGCCCTCCCTCCAGCAGACCGAAACGTCGAGGGAGTCGTCGAAATGATGCTGGACGCCACACAGGATTACACTGCGCCGCTAACGGCCGAACGGCTGTTCACCTGGCAAGCTTCCCTTTTTCCAACGGGCTACAGCGGTATGAGAAAGATAGCAGTTGGAAAGTGGCGCGAGGATTCCGCGGGACCGATGCAAGTCGTCTCCGGCCCATTGGGGCAGGAGCGTGTACATTTCGAAGCACCACCGACAAATCGTCTTGAGAGAGAAATGACGGCGTTTCTCACCTGGCTCAACGGCCCCGATGATACGGACCCTCTCCTGCGGGCTGGAATCGCTCATTTATGGTTTGTCACGATTCATCCTTTTGAGGATGGAAACGGGCGCATTGCACGGGCGATCGCAGATATGGTACTGGCCCGTTCCGAAAACAGCTCGCAGCGTTTTTACAGTATGTCAGCGCAAATTCGGATCGAGCGAAAGACTTATTACGACATGCTCGAAAAAACGCAGAAACAGGGACTTGATGCTACGCCTTGGTTGGAGTGGTTTATCAGTTGTCTCGACCGCGCGTTTGACGGTACGGAAAAAACTCTGGACAGAGTTCTGCGCAAAGCCCGTTTTTGGCAAGTACATGCGGGCACGTTGTTCAACGCCCGTCAGCGTTTGATGCTGAACAAACTGCTAGAAGGATTTGAAGGCAAGTTGACGTCATCTAAATGGGCGGCACTGACCAAATGCTCGCAGGACACGGCATTGCGGGACATCCTCGACCTGGTTGAGCATTTCGTTCTAACCAGGGACCCTGGCGGTGGGCGGAGCACCAGTTATTCGTTAGCGGAGCCGGAAACAGCCAAATAGACCGTTTTCGTTAATAAAGCATAATTCCACGCGGCCGGTTTTTTCGCCCTACAACTAACCGATTGCTCAGATTCCGTTGCCCGTCGTTGGCGCAAAATTAAACGGCGGAAATCCAGGATGCCCCCTCACTTCGCGCCCTTCAGAAACGGCGACCAATTCCACTCGAAGCTCGGATCGTTGTAGGCTTCCCGCGGCATCAATGACGTCAGTCCTCGTTTAGCCAACTCGCCTTCGAATTTCTCCCGCACCCATTTATCTTCGTTGACGTACTCGATCTGGTCTTTCGCTCGGTCTTCGACCTTCTCGGCGTGGCCGTGGAACTGCATCGGGGGGTGCAGCGCCAGATAGCGCGCCGGTTCGCCGCCGGCGTTGAAGTGTTGGTGAAACCATTTGTTGGGCGGGACGAAGCAGCTCGCCTCGTGCCACGGTACGACCACTTTTTCTTTGCCTTCCTCCCACATGATCGAGTAACCCTCGCCGACGGGAATCACGATCACCCGGCCGGGCCCATGACGGTGCGCTTTCTTGTACAGGCGCGCGTCGAAGACGGACATGTGGCAGGACATTTCCGAGTCGGGAAACTGAATATAGACGCTCCGTCCGCCGGCGCCACGCCGCGCGTTGCTATCGAGCTTGTCCCAGGCGCGCATGTCGGGAAAGAAGTTGCCGTACCAGTAGGCGCGCCGGCCCCAGGACTCGTCCAAGTTGTTTTGCGAGATCATCTTGGCTTCGGAGTAAAAGTCCAGCTCGTTCTGAATATCCGGCCCCTCGTACAAATTGCCAAAGATGAAATTTACGTCGCGCACGCCGGATAGGGTCAGCGGCATATAGTTGTAATGCAGCAGCCGCACCGGCTTGTCGCCCTGCATGTTGCTGAACTGGTGCGTGTAGTTGTGCGGCAGCAGGAACATGCTGTGCTTCTGCCACTCGAATGTCTTTTTGGGCCGTTTTTCGCCGGCCCAGATCGTCGTCAGCCCGCGCCCTTCGACCACGTAGACGATCTCGTCCAGAGCGAATTTGAGGGGTGGCAAAGTCTTGCCCGGCGGGATTTCCGTCACCCGCCCGGAAGTAACGCCTTCCTGCCCGACCAGCTGGATGAATGCGGAATTGCACTGGCGCGCATCCCACCAACCCAACTGCAACGTCCGCAAGTCCTCGATGTAGTAGCCCCGATGGATAGGAACACCCTGGGCTTCCATCCACTCGTCGTAGGTATAAAACTTGCTCCACATTTTTCGTTCCGCCTGCAGCGCTTTTGACATAGATTTTATATCCCCCTCGTCGCGGTACTTGGTCCCAACAGTTTCGCTGTCATAGTAGCATCACGCTTACCCACTGAAAACAATCGACACCCTCGCTAAATGGTCACCACCAGGATCGTACCTGCGACGGTACAAACAGCTCCCACTACAACCCGCGTTGTGATCGATTCCAAATCTCTCAGAAACAGCGCCGTTAATACCACCGAGACCACAGGGTTCGCCGCGACAATGGGCTCGACGACGACGACTTTTCCCATACTCAACGCATAAAACACCGACAGCATGGCGCCGGTATTAAACATTCCGGCCGCAAAATACCAGCCGAGGCTGCGTCGCGGCAAACGGAAAATCCGACTGCCGCCGCCAAGTTTCAGCAGGCAGACGGAAATGAAAAGTCCCGCCGTGGCGGTGACCGCTGCGGCGAACAACGGATTATTGTCGACGTTGAGACCGGCCTTCCTCAAAGTCGAGGAAATGCCGAACGACAGGGCGCCAAGCACAGGGTAGATGACGTCCATCTTTCGCCATTCACCTTGCGCCGGCCTTATCGAGGAGAGAACCACCACGCCCAAGATGACTAGCGTGGTGCCAACAATATTTTGCGCCAACCAAACCTCACCGAGAAAACCCACCGCGAAGATCGAGGCGAAGATCGGCGAGGAATTGACGATCGGCACGGCGCGCGCCACGCCGATGCGCTCGATGCCGATAAAATTTAGAGTTCGCCCCATCCCAGGAGCAAAGAGCCCGGCGATGACGAAGTACCAAATGGCGGAAGAAAAGATTGCAGTTGACGGGACAAAGAGCGCTACCAAAGCCCAGGCCACGGTCGCCGACATGGTCAGAGAAATCACCGATGCCGTCAGCGCGTTGGACTGGACCATCCCGCGCCGGACCAAAATATGGGAGACCGCGAAACAAAATCCAGCGAGGAAAGCAAAATGGATCGCCATCAAGTTTTATCCGTGAATTGTATTACCGAACTGCCCGAACACCGGTCTTGCTACGGCACTCGGAAAAATAAAGATCGTCCCCTTATCCCTGGCGCGTTTGCGCCTGATGCTTAATCCGGGACAGCACTGAAAAGCAGCCCCTAGTAGGCACTCGATGCCGTGAGATACGGTGGCGCGCCTCGTTTAGCTGGGCGAGGCTGGATTTTTATCTGAGTAGGCGGTTACAGACTTTAATCCAACACCGACGTCGGGAACATCAACGACTTGACGGTGACGGGAATGACCTCCGTGATCCCCAAGCATTCGCCGATATCCACGTAGTCGAGGTCTCCGACTTCGATTCCGTCGACGGCAATGATATCGCGCGAGACCTTGAGCTCGTCTTTAAGAATTCCACCCAGCGATTTTGCGATGTCGAGATCCAGGGTCAGATAGAGCGGGCACTTCGGATCATCCGCTTCCTTAAGCACTGCCGCCACGCCCTCGGCGATCCGTTTGACTGATTGATAATCCGGCACGCCGTTCACCGTTAAAGACAATGCCAGGCCGGAGGTAAAGCGCGGCAAATCGAACTTGCGCAAGGATTGCTTGAGCGCCTCGCTGACCGACTCGCCGTCGCGAATCGTGGCTTGAATGACTTTGAGGCCGTGCACCGGCAGCGCCTTCTCATTGGAAACGTAACTCGTGTTGCCGCTTGCCTGGATGGTATATTCCCCGGCGCCGATGACCGTGGCGCGGATGCCTTCGATGGGTTCGCGCACAACGTCTTTCGAAAGTTTCTTTAGATGCTCACGCATGTTCCTGCCGACCTCCGGCCCGATATCGCCATAGGCTTTCGGATCGCGGTCGTACACATGCTCGGAAACGCCGCCGGAAAACACGATATGCTGGACCTGCTTCAGGCCCATGTAGTTCACGAACGGCGGCGTCACCATGAGCTGCTTTGCCATAGGCGACGTGGGCCCTTGCTCGATCAGTTCGAACAGGATTTTTGCCATATAGGCGCCGAAGTCTTCTTTCATTTTCTCGGTGATCTTCTGGCCGAGCTCGACTCGGTAGCCAAGCTCTTGCATCATCGTGCGGCCGCCGTCTTCGATCCGAGTAATCTTATTGTCTTCGTCGAAAGCTATCAGCCGGGCGCCGACGTTGATGGCGGCGGTCTGGGTAACCACGCCGTCCTCGATGAGGGATAACTTCGTCGTGCCGCCGCCCATATCGACATTCAACACCGTCTTATGCTCGGTCTTGGATAGGTCCACCGCGCCGCAACCGTACGCTGCCAGTAACGCTTCATGGTTATGGCCCGCCGCCGCGCAGATAAATTTGCCGGAATACTTGGCGAAGTTTTCGACGATGGGCTGGGCGTTTTGTTTTTTTAACGCCTCGCCCGTGATGATCACCGCGCCGGTATCGATATCCTCGGGCGTTAAGCCCGCATCTCGGTAGGCCTCATGAATGAATTCGTTAACCTTATCCGTGTCGATCTTGGTCGGCGACAGGTAAGGCGTCAGCATGATCGGCGAGCGGTACAGCACCTCGCGGTTGGTCACTTTGAACTTGCCGGAAAGCGACGCGCCCTGGCGCCTGAGCGTGATATGGGAGAAAATCAGGTGCGAAGTCGAGGAGCCGATATCGATGCCCACGCTTTTGAGCGAGAACATCTCCAGTCCTTCGATGTCGGTGACGATCTCTCCTTCTTTAATGATGAAATTATCCGGATGGTCGTGATCGTAAATATCGTCGTGCATTGGCTTGCCTCTATCCATATTTCTTGGTGCCCTTCATAAAAAGGAATCCCCGCGCCGGGCGGGGATTCCTGAATTTTACCCTGAGAGAGCTGTGTGAGGAAGCGCTTATTGTTTTCCCATCGCCTTGGACCACTCGTATTCCGGGTTGGTGAAACACTCCGCAGGCATCTCGCTCTTGATGCCGCGCTTGGCCAATTCTTCTTGGAACTTGTTGCGGATATAAGGATCCTCGTTGGGGTATTCGATCTGGTCTTTGGCGCGGTCTTCGACCTTCTCCGCGTGGCCGTGGAACTGCATCGGCGGATGGAGCGCGAGATAGCGGGCCATATCGCCGCCGGCATTGAAGTGCTGGTGGAACCATTTGTTGGGCGGGGTCACCATGGAGCATTCGTGCCACGGGCAGACGATCTTCTCTTTGCCTTCTTCCCACATGATCGAATAACCTTCGCCCGCCGGAATGATGATCGCGCGCCCCGGTCCGTGCCGGTGCGCCTTCTTATAGGTCTTGGGCGCGAAGACGGACATATGAGCGGTTAATTCTGAATTCGGGAATTGGATGAATACGCTCTTGCCGCCGGCGCCGCGCCGTTCGTTGGCGTCGAGCTTGTTCCAGGCGCGCATGTCGGGGAAGAAGTTGCCGTACCAGAACGCCCTCATGCCCAAACCTTCGTCGGCGTTGGGCGCCTGGACCATCTTCGCCTCGGAATAGAAATCCCCCTCCTGAGCACCGTTCTTCGCCTCGAAGGGGTTATTGAAATACAGGTCCGGATCGGGCAGCGCGGACATCGCCATCGGCATATAGCTGTAATGAAAAAGCCTGACCGGTTTATCGCCCTGCATGTTGCTGAAGACATGGTGATGATTGCGCGGCACGAGAAACAAGGCATGCTCTTGCCACTCAAAGCTCTTCTTCGGTTTGTCGCCGCCCCAGACGGTGGTAAGGCCGCGCCCGGAGAGGACATAAACGATCTCATCCAGAGCGAATTTCACCGGCGGCAACGATTTTCCCGGAGGGATTTCGGTTACCCGCGAAGCGCTGACGCCTTCTTGACCTAACAACTGAACGAACGCCGCCTTACATCCGCGCTCTTCCCACCATTCAAGCTCGATGGTGCGCAAATCCGGTATGAAATAACCGGTGTGAATCGGAATGCCCTTCGTTTTCATCCACCGATCATAGGTGAACTCCTTACTCCACATCGAGATGACAGGTTCTGCTTTCGCTGCCGTAGCCATAAAATCCCCCTTACCTTTTATCTATTTTCTCGCTTCTTTTGCCGCGACCTGGAGCCGCACCAGCGCGCGGCGCAGAGCCGCTTCCGCGACGTTGAAATCCTTTTCACCGTAGCTCAACTCTCGCGCCTGTTTTTCAGCCCGCTCTTTCGCTTGCTGCGCGCGTGCCGTATCGATTTCGGCGGCGAATTCGGCCGCCGGAGCGAGCACGGTCATGACATTATCCAAAACCTCGGCGTACCCGCCGCTCACCGCCAGGTAGCGTTTGGCGCTCCCTTGTTTATAGCTCATCTCGCCGGGCTCCAAAAGGGTCAAGAAAGCGATGTGATTCGGCAACACGCCAAACTCGCCCAACGCGCCCGGGCCGGTGACTTCGTCGACTTCTTCGTCGAACAGCAGCCGGCTCGGCGTCACCACCCTAAGTTTGATTTTATCGGCCATCTTATCTCAACTGCCAGCTTGAATTCCTTCGCGTTGAACGGCTTGAACGATTTGAACTTTTTGAACGAGCGGCTCCATTTTGTTCCAGTCGTTCAATACGTTCAAATCGTCACGCCAATTACGGTCTCGTTTAGCTCGCTGCCATTTTCTTCGCTTTCTCGACGGCTTTTTCAATCGTCCCGACCATGTAAAAAGCCTGTTCCGGAATATCGTCGTGTTTGCCTTCGACGATTTCCTTGAAACCGCGGATTGTATCCTTTAGTGCGACGTACTCGCCGGGCGTGCCAGTGAAGGCCTCGGCGACGTGAAACGGTTGCGACAGAAAGCGCTGCATCTTGCGCGCCCGGGCCACCGTGAGCTTATCGTCTTCGGACAGCTCGTCCATGCCGAGAATCGCGATGATGTCTTGCAAATCTTTATAGCGCTGCAGGATCAATTGCACCTGGCGCGCGGTATCATAGTGGTCGCTGCCCACGACATGGGGATCGAGAATACGGGAAGTGGAATCCAGCGGGTCCACCGCGGGATAAATACCCAGCTCGGCGATCTGCCGTGAGAGCACCGTGGTCGCGTCCAGATGCGCGAAGGTGGTTGCCGGCGCCGGGTCGGTCAAGTCGTCGGCCGGCACGTAGATCGCCTGCACGGAGGTGATCGAACCCTTGCGCGTGGAGGTGATGCGTTCCTGAAGTTCGCCCAAGTCGGTGGACAGCGTCGGCTGATAACCGACGGCGGAAGGCATGCGTCCGAGCAGGGTCGAAACTTCAGAGTTGGCCTGGGTGAAACGGAAGATGTTGTCGATGAAGAGCAGCACATCGCGGCCCTCATCGTCGCGGAAGTACTCGGCTAACGTCAGCGCGGTCAGAGCGACCCGGGCGCGCGCCCCGGGCGGTTCGTTCATCTGGCCGTAAACCAGCGCAGCCTTATTGATAACGCCGGACTCCTTCATTTCGAGCCAAAGATCGTTGCCCTCGCGGGTGCGCTCGCCGACGCCGCCGAAGACGGAATAGCCGCCATGTTTCATGGCGACGTTGTTGATCAGTTCCATCAAAATGACGGTCTTGCCGACGCCGGCGCCGCCGAACAGGCCGACTTTGCCGCCGCGCGCATAGGGAGCCAAAAGATCCACGACTTTGATGCCGGTTTCCAGAGATTGAACCTTGGTTTCCTGGTCGACGAACTCCGGTGTCGGTCGATGAATCGGATAGGATTTCTTCGCGTTGATCGGTCCCAGCTCATCGACAGGCTCGCCGATGACGTTAAGCACCCGCCCCAATGTCTCCGGACCCACAGGCACGCTGATCCCGGCGCCAGTGTCCAGCGCATCCATGCCGCGAACCAGACCGTCGGCGGTATCCATGGCAACGCAACGAACCGTGTTTTCACCCAAATGCTGCGCCACTTCCAAGATCAGATTACCTTCCTGGTCGCTGATCGCCGGGTTGCTGACTTTCAAGGCGTTGTAGATAGGTGGCAGCGACCCGCCGGGAAACTCAACGTCCACGACCGCTCCCAGCACCTGGGTGATCTTTCCACTGTTCATATTAACGATTCCTCCGTTCAATTCCTCACTTCAACGCTTCCGCCGTGCCGACGATTTCCATCAGCTCGCGGGTGATCGAAGCTTGACGCGCCCGGTTCATCTGCAAGGTCAGGCTGCCCATCATTTTGGACGCGTTGCTGGTCGCCGAATCCATCGCCGTCATGCGCGCGCCATGTTCGCTGGCGATCGCCTCCAACAGCGCCCGCTGCGCCGCCACCTCGGTAATCCGCGGCAAGAGGCTCGCCAGAAGCTCTTGCACTCCGGGCTCGTAAAGGTATTCCGTTGGCTGTTGTCCGGCCGTCACGTTCGCGTCCGACAACGCGACCGGCAAAAGCTTTTCCAGCGTCGGCACCTGAGAAAGCGCCGAACGAAAACGGCTGTAAAGAATGTAAACCGCATCGGTCTCACCGCCGACGAAACGGTTGATCAGTTTCTGGGCGATCTCCGCCGCCAATTCTTCGGCAGGGGTGGCGAGAATGCCGATATAGCGGTCGGCGATATTCGCCCGGCGCCGGCGAAAGTAATCCGCGCCCTTGCGCCCGACCAGAGTGAGTTCGATTTCCTTATCGCCGGCGTTTTTCCGCATGAATGCCTCGGCGGCGCGAATGAGATTGGCGTTGTAGCCGCCGCACAGGCCGCGGTCGGAGGTAAACAGAACCAGGTGCAGCTTCCTTTCCTCGCGGACTCCTAATAAAGGATGGGCCTCGCTGGACACCCGCGCGCCGACGTTTTTGAGCAGCTCCATCATTTTCTCGGCGTAGGGCCGCGCCGCCACCGCCGCCTCCTGGGCGCGGCGCAGCTTGGCCGCCGAGACCATCTTCATGGCCTTGGTGATCTGCTGCGTGTTGCGGATCGAGCCGATCCGCTTACGGATTGCTTTGAGAGTCGCCATGACTTAATCGCCAAGAGCTAAGCGCAACGGGCTAAGCTTCTGTAACTCTTTGCGCTCTGCTCCGTGCTCTCTGCCTCACGCTTTGAACGCCCCTTTAAACTCTCCCAACGCCTTCGTTATCTTGGCGCGCAGATCGCCGTCCAATTCACGCTTCTTGAGTATGTCAGCAAATATATCCGGATGCTTGGACTCGATGAAAGAATAGAGTTCCTGCTCGAATTTTTTGAGCGCGGCGAGCGGCAGCTCATCGACGAAGCCGTTGGTGCCGGCAAAGAGGATTAGAATCTGTCTTTCCACCGCCAGCGGCTCGTACTGCCCCTGTTTGAGCAGCTCGACCAGACGCGCGCCGCGGTTCAACTGGCGCTGCGTGGCCTGGTCCAAGTCCGAGCCAAACTGGGCGAAGGCTGCCATTTCCCGGTACTGCGCCAGCTCAAGCCGCAGCGTGCCGGCGACCTGCTTCATCGCCTTCATCTGCGCGTTGCCGCCGACGCGGGAGACCGAGATGCCGACGTTGATCGCCGGGCGGACGCCGGAATAAAAGAGATCGCTTTCCAAAAAGATCTGGCCGTCGGTGATCGAAATGACGTTGGTCGGAATATAGGCGGAAACGTCGCCCGCCTGGGTTTCGATGATCGGCAGCGCCGTCAGTGAGCCGCCGCCGCGCGCGTCGCTCAACTTCGCCGCGCGCTCGAGCAGCCGGGAGTGAAGATAGAAAACGTCCCCAGGAAAAGCCTCGCGTCCGGGCGGACGGCGCAGCAGCAGGGACAATTGCCGGTACGCCACGGCGTGCTTCGAAAGATCGTCGTAGATTAGGAGCGCATGGCCGCCGTTGTCGCGGAAATGTTCGCCCATCGTACAGCCGCTATAGGGCGCGATGTATTGCAACGGGGCGGACTCCGAAGCCGTAGCCGCGACGACGATGGTGTACTCCATGGCGCCGACTTCTCTGAGCCGATCGACGACCTGGGCGACCGTGGAGCGCTTCTGGCCGATGGCGACGTAAATGCAGGTCACGTTGCCGCCTTTTTGATTGATGATCGTATCGATGGCGACGGCGGTCTTGCCGGTCTGGCGGTCACCGATGATCAGCTCGCGCTGGCCGCGCCCGATGGGGATCATGCCGTCGATGGCTTTCAAGCCGGTTTGCAGCGGCTCTTTAACCGGTTGGCGGGCGACGATGCCGGGCGCTTTGATTTCGATGCGTCTCTTATCTTTGGTATCGATGGGGCCGCGCCCGTCGATGGGTTCGCCCAGGGCGTTCACCACTCGTCCGATCAGCGACTTGCCGACCGGCACCTCGGCGATGCGCCCCGTGCGCTTCACCGTGTCGCCCTCTTTGATCATATGGGTCTCGCCGAACAGAGCGGCGCCGACATTGTCTTCTTCGAGGTTGAGCGCGACGCCGAAAATCCCATGGGGAAATTCCAACAGCTCGCCCGCCGCGACCTTATCGAGCCCATGGATACGCGCGATGCCGTCGCCGGTCGAGAGCACGGTGCCGATCTCTTGGATCTCCACGCTCGTTTCGTAATCGCGGATCTGCTCTTTGATGATTCGGCTGATCTCCGCTGTGCCTATCTCCATAGTTCGCTCCTTAGTATTCGCGCGCGATGCGCTGTTTCATCTTCTCAAGCTGGGTGCGCACGCTGCCGTCGTAAACCTTGCCTTCCAAATCAACCAATAGGCCGCCGAGCAGACTCGGGTCAGTCTCTTGCTGCAATACGACCTCTTTGCCGGAAATTCCTCTAAGCTGCTCGCGCAGCCGCTCGACCATCGCTGGATCAAGCCCGGCAGCGCTGACGACTTTCGCGTCGACTCGCCCCTTCGCCTCGTTGAGGAGCCGCCGATAGCAGTTAATGATACCGGGCAGATGGACGAGACGGTCGCGCTCTAACAAGAGCGAGAGAAAGTGAATCGACAGCACCGACAGTTGCAGGCCGTTCGCCACCTGAATGAGAATTCTCTTGCGGCTATCCATCGGGAACGCCGGATTCGTCAACGCTCCTTGCAGCTCCGACCCGCTAAAGGCCGCGTAAAACTGCTCGATCTCCCGGCCGATTTTCTCGTCCTGGCCCGCCTCGCTTGCCAGTTGAAAAATTGCCCTGGTATACCTGCGGGCTAAACGACCTTCAATCACCGTGTCCGTCCGATACTTTGAATGAAGTCTTCCGCCAAACGGTCCTGATCGCCGGAGGAGAGATGGCGCCCGAGCAGTTCGCGCGCGGTGGATTCGGCCTGAACGGCCATGTCGTAACGGATTTTCTGCCGCGCGATTTTCACTTCTTGATCGGCGAGAAAGACCGCATCGTCTTTTATCTTCGCCGCGAGCGTTTCGGCTTCGGCGATCAGTTTGCCCTTTTCTGTTTCACCCTCGGCCTGCAACTCCGCTTGAATCCCATCGACCTCTCGTTGGATACCGGCGAGCTTCGCTTGATAGCTGCTCACCGCCGCCACGGCTTGTTTTTTACTCTCCGCCGCGGTTTCAATCGAGGTTAAGATTCTCTCGCGCCGCGAGCGCAAAAAGTCGCGCACCAGCGGCAGGGCGAATCTTTTAATGATATAAGCGTAGATGAGAAAATTCCCGAGCGGGAATAGGATTTGGGTAATCGAGGGGGCGTGGTGTTCGGCTTCGGCCGCCGAGGCCCAAGCCTGCGCCACACTCAAGATCTCTAAGTAGCTCACGCCAGGTTCCTTCCGAGAATCTTGCTCGCCATCTGCCGGGCCACCGTCGCGGCCTCGGCCGCGGCGAGTTGGCGCTCCCCTGCCACTTGGCTCGCGACTTCCCGGCGCGCAAGCTCCAGGGTGGCGGCCGCTTCCTGACGCGCCTGGCTCAACACCTGCTCGCGCCGCTGCCGCGCTTCTTGCAGAATCGCTTCTTTGGCAGCACCGCCGGCCGCTTGAGCCTGAGCGATCCGCTCTTCGTACTGCGCCTTGAGGCGAGCGCCCTCCCGCTCCAAGTCGGCGGTGTCATGGAGGGCGCCGGCAGTCTTGCTTTCGCGCTCGTCGAGAAGTTTTAAGTATGGGCGAAAGAGAACTTTGCTGAGAACGAACCACAAGCCGATAAAAAGGACGACTTGATAGACGACGCTTGAGTCTAAGGAAATCATGCGCTAACTTTCACCACCGGGTCAATTCTTGTCAGCTGTTCGATCGCCTGTCCCTTGAGCGGGTTCAAGCCCAAGATAAAAACCTACCTTCTATTTAGGAACGTAGGAACTTGGATACGGAGTGAACGGCGAACCGAAGTCTATTTCTCGGAATCAGCCCGCAGCTTAGGCGCTTGAGCCACCGCAGCCATCTCGGCGGTCGCGGCCTGTAAACCCGCGACTCCACCTTTTTGTTTTGCCGCTCCCATGGAGCATTCACCATCAAAAACCACGCCCTCCGTAACAGTCAACCGGGGGGTAACAATATTCCCGTAAACCCGCGCCGGAGCGACCAGATCGATTTTCTCTTTGGCTGTCACGTTGCCTTCGACCCGACCGTGAATCACGACCGTTTGGCCGGATATTTTAGCTCGCACTTCAGCTCCCTCTCCGATGACCAGCCTGCCCTGGCACTGGATCTCTCCATCTACGCTTCCGTCGATTCTAGCGTCCCCTTGAAAATTCAACTGGCCGCTTACCCGGCTTCCCTTATGCAGAGACGCCACCAATCCCGACTCAGTCGGCCGCGGCGGCTCCTTCACAGGCACGGGCGACATAGTGGTTGCAACTGGACGTGGTTCCACACACTCGGGCCGCTCTGATTCCGACTCTTTCTTTTCACCGGGGTTTCGATCGAACCAAGCCATA
>JAUYJC010000326.1 GCA_030688735.1 Deltaproteobacteria bacterium | reverse complement strand
GCCGCTGAGCAGCAGCACGGCGAGCCAAAGGGGATGGCCCGACGCAAGGGTGCCTTGGGCGAGAAACCACTTGCTGAGAAAACCACCCACCGGCGGCAAGCCGGCAAGCCCCAGCGCGCCGACGGTGAAAGCGGCCATCGTCAACGGCATCTGCTTGCCGATGCCGTCCATCTCGCTGATGTTTTCGCGCCCCGTCTTGGCGTAAATGGCGCCGGCGCAAAAGAACAGCGTGATCTTCATCGCCGCGTGCGTGGTGATGTGGAAAAGCCCACCCAGCCAGCCGGCGGGCGCCAGGAGCACCGTTCCCAAGATTATGTACGAGAGGTGCCCGATGGTCGAATAGGCGAGCCGGCGTTTAAGATTGTCCTGCGCCATGGCTAACAGCGAAGCGATGATGATCGTGCTACCGGCCAGGATCATGACCAGGGTGGCGCCGCCGATATCGGCGGTCAACGCGGGACCAAAGACGTAACCGACGACCCGGGCAAAGCCGAACACTCCGGCCTTCACCACGGCAACCGCATGCAACAGCGCGCTGACCGGCGTCGGAGCGATCATGGCGGACGGCAGCCAGCTATGCAGCGGCATCAATCCGGACTTCGCTCCGACGCCTATCAGAAACAATAAAAACAACCCAAGCAAACTCGCTTGTCCCATGGTGGGCGCTAAGAATCCTCCCGCGGTGAAATTCAAAGTTCCCGCCGTCATGTGCGTTAAGGCCACCGCTAAAAGCAGGGCAACCCCGGAGATGAGCAGAAACGCGAGGTACTTTCTGCCCGCGCTTATCGCCGCGGTCGTTTCCTTGTGAATGACCAAGGGATAGGTCGCGATGGTGAGCACTTCGTAGAAGATCAGAAAGGTCAACAGATTCGCCGCGAAGGCGATGCCCATCGTCGCGGACAGGCAAATCGCAAAGCTCGCGAAGTAGCGCGTCTGGCTATGTTCTTTCAGCGCGCGCATATAGCCGATGGAATAGACGGACGTAAATATCCACAGCAGCGAGGCTGATAGGGCGAAACTGACACCTAGAGCATCGGCCTTGAGGGCGAGGGAAATGCCCGGCGCGATGTCAAACAGGGTGATGGCGGGATATTGGCCGGCGAGCACCGGCGCGACCATCGAGCTCACGAGCGCGAATTTACCGACGGCGGCTATGACCGTCCAGGCCTCACGTAGGTTGGGTTTTTGGCTCGATAGCAAAATGAGGATCGCCGCCGCCGGCGAGACCAGCACCGCGAGCAGCGGCGTGAAAGAAAAATAGATTGCGCCGGCGTGCGTCACTTCAGCTCCCGGGCCTCTGCAGCGGCAGCGCGACGATGTTCAAAATATGGGTGACGATCGCGCTGTTGAACAAACCGAGAATCAATAGACCCGCCCCGAGCAGCAGGGTCGGCAGCAACATACTGGGCGGAGGATCAGATGCCTTCGTCGGTGCGCTTTCCTCGTGGGTATGGGAGGCATAGACCTGCTCGAGAACTCGAAAGAAGTAGACTGCCGACAGCAGGCTGCTGGCCAAGATCACCGCAACAAAGAACCAGTTGCCGGCATCGATGCTGCCGAGAAGCAAATACCACTTGCTGAAAAAACCTGCGGCGGGGGGAATGCCCACCATCGAAAGGGCCGCAACCGTAAATGCAGCCATAGTCCAGGGCATGGTTCGTCCCAAGCCGGCGAAGCGCCGGATTTCCCACTGGCCGGTGCGCCAACGGATGCTTCCCGCGACCAAAAACAAGCAGGCCTTCATGAAGGCGTGATTAAGAATATGGAGCAGAGCCCCGATGAGCCCCAGGGGGTTGGCCAGGCCAATGCCGAGGCCGATATAGCCGATCTGACTGATGCTGCTGTAGGCCAGCATGCGGCGGAAATCGTTTTGGGCGATCGCCATGATGGAGCCATAAAGAATACCGCCGGCGGCAAGCCAGCCGATGACGCTGGTCATCGGCAGCAGATCACGCAAATAGGCCGGTTGGAAGACCGTCAAAAGCATGCGGATCAACGCGTAGGCAGAGACCTTCGTCATGATCGGCGCGATTAAAGCCGTAACCGCGGAGGGAGCGTAAGTGTAGACATCGGGAAGCCAGAGATGTAAGGGAAAGAGCGCCATTTTTAGACCCAGCGCGATGAAGATAAAGATCGCGGCGGCAGCGACCGCCCGCGATTGGTAAAGTGCGGGCAGGCGCTGCGCGACGTCGGCCATGTTCAAAGAACCCGTGGAAAAATACAAAAAGCCGACCCCTAAAACGTAAAAACTGCCGGCGATACTTCCCAGTATCAAATAACGAAAAGCGGCGACGGGTGCTCGATCGTCGCCGATCGCCATCAACGCGTAAGCCGAGATGGAGGAAATTTCCAAGAACACGAACAGATTGAACAGGTCGCCGGTGACGATACTGCCGACCAGGCCGGCGAGCAGCAAGAGAGCCAGGGCGTATAAAGGAACGACGCGCGTCGGCACCTCGTGTAAAACCGAACGGCGTGAGTAGACTAACACTATGAAACCGATCAGCGTAACGACGGTCGCCATGAACGCCG
>JAUYJC010000324.1 GCA_030688735.1 Deltaproteobacteria bacterium | reverse complement strand
AACCGAGTGTTTGCCGATTTGGCCAGCGTCACCGGTCAGTTGGAACGCGGCTTACCCAAATTGGCCGCCGACTATCAGCGCCTGCGCAGCATTACCGCATGGCCTTGGATTGTTAGTCTCAATTTGAACGCGAACTAGAATTAAAACGGTCTTGAGCTTAAGAGTTCTCACACAACTCCACTCACGCGATCTTGTTCTTGTCGAACTCTGTAACCCGAAATTTCTCCGCCGCGCCGCTGTTTCGCTTGACGTATGACGGAGGGCTGGCGTAAGTAGATTCAATGCGATCGGCCCGCGGAAGGAATCATCTATGAAAGCCGCAGTGCTCTACGAAGTTCGCCAGCCCCTGAAACTCGAAGATCTCGAAATGCCGGCGGTGAGCGACGACGACGTGCTCATCAAAGTCGCTGTCTGCGGCGTGTGCCATACGGATTTGAAAGTCATCGAGGGCCGCACCCGCTTTACGCCGCCGACGGTTCTCGGCCACGAGGTTGCGGGAACCGTCGAACGCGTCGGTTCGCATTGTCAGGACTTCAAAGCAGGCGACCGGGTCATTATCGGCATGCGCTACAAGTGCGGCCGCTGCCGCTACTGCCTCACGGCGCGGGAAAATCTCTGCGAAAGGCGCCCGGCCCCGCCTTCATTAAAAAACACCGACGGCACCTTGGTCACGCGCTGGAATGTCGGTGGCTTTGCCGATTATGTGTCGGTTCCCGCGTACATGACGTTTACAATTCCCGACGGCATCTCGATGGATGAAGCGAGCATCGTTGGCTGCCGGGTGACGACGGCCTACAACGCGGTGAAGCATCGCGGGCGCTTGAAGCCGGGAGACTCGGCGCTGGTGATCGGCTGCGGCGGCATCGGCCTCAACACGATCCAGTTTCTCAAGTGCTTCGGCGCCTATCCGATCATCGCCGTGGACATCGTCGAGGAGAAACTCGAAGCCGCCAAACAGTTTGGCGCCACCCACGCCATCAATGCGAAATCGGATGATCCGGTGACGGCTGTGATCAAATTAACCGGCGGCGGTGTGGACAAAGCCTTCGAAGCGATCGGCAATCCCAAGACCGCCGATCAGATTATTCAAGCGACGCGTCCGGGCGGCACGGCTACAATCATCGGCGGCCTGGGCAACGGGCCGTTCACGATCAGCAGCGGGAATTTCGTCACGCGCGAAATTACCATCACCGGCGTGTCGAGCCGCCAGGCGAACGACGTCGACGAAGTGTTTCACATGGCAAAACTTGGCCGGATCGAGTTAAAAAGCTTGATTACCAAAAGCTATCGCTACGATCAGATCAACGAGGCGCTGGCGGATCTGGAGAACGGAAAACTGCGAATGGGAGTTTCATTATGGAATTGACGGAAAAGCGAATTGAACTCGAACGCATGTCGCGAGCGACGAGAGCGTTGGTAGCTGGAGTTGTGATGGCTCTGGGTTTCTCGGTGGCATGGGCCGCGGAAAAGCGACCCATCGACGTGATTTCGGACAATAGTTTCCTGATCGAAGAGGCTTATAACCAAGAGCCCGGCGTGATCCAGCATATTTTCAACACCGTCTACAATAATGACTCACGGCGGCGCGGTTGGGCGTTTAGCTTCACTCAAGAGTGGCCGGTCTTTTCCCAAGAGCACCAGTTCTCTTTCACGATACCTTCATATCGCATCGTGGAAGGGTCCGACCGCGTTTATGGCGTCGGCGACATCTTGCTCAACTACCGCTACCAAGCGTTGGAAGAGGGCGAAGCCCTGCCTGCATTCTCGCCCCGGTTCAGTCTCATACTTCCCACCGGCAACCGCGACCGCGGCACCGGCAACAACGTTGTCGGCTACCAGTGGAACCTGCCCTTCAGTAAGAAAGTCGCATCGCGTTTCGCTATGCACGCCAACTTCGGCTTGACCTATTTGCCGCATGTTAGAGCGCCGATGGCGGCCGGCCAGCTTTCGCCAAGGCGGTCGCTGGTCTCCTATAATGTCGGCGCGAGCGGCATCTTTGCGCTTTTGCCGCGGCTTCATCTGATGTTGGAGTGGGTGGGCATCTTCGACGAGAGCATCAACGATGCCGGCAGGACTGAGCGAGCCTTCAAGCCGACGATCTCGCCGGGATTGCGCGCCGCCATGGTCAACGAGGAAAAATTGCAGGTCGTCGTCGGAGCGGCGCTGCCCATTGGCCTGAATCGAAAAGCCGATAATCACGGCGGGTTTCTATATCTCTCCATCGAGCATGACTTGTTTTAAGAGACCCGAGGATAAAGGATTGAAAAGAGAATGAGTGGTCTGACGATCAAGAATGCGACGATTCTGCCGATGACGGAGGAGCGGCGGTCCTTCGACGGCTATGTACGTGTTCGAGACGGCGTGATCACGGAGGTCGGAGACGGGCCGCTGCGCAATTCGACGAGTGGCGAGCAGCTGATCGATGGCGCGGGTTGCGCACTGCTACCCGGTTTGGTCAACGCGCATACCCATCTATATCAAGTCTTGCTGCGCGCGGTTTGGGAGGATCTCGAGTTGATGCCCTGGCTGCGGCGCATCTATGGTTGCGCCCGCGTGCTGCGCCCGGAGCATTTCTATGCGGGCAGTTTGCTCGGCTGTATCGAAGCGATTCGGAGCGGCGTGACCACGCTGTGCGAGCATAATTTTCTCAATCCGAGTTCGGACTGCGCCTTCGAGACGATCCGTGCCATTCAAGACTCCGGAATGCGCGCCGTGTTCGCGCGTACGATCATGGACACTGGCGAGATCGTGCCCGACTGCGTCAAAGAAAAACCCGACGGGGCCTTTCGCCACATTGAAAGCCTCCTGGCGAAGCACAGGGGTGGCAGCGGTCTTACGTTCATGACCGGACCCAACACCCCGCCGATCAATACTACGCCCGAGTTGCTAAGGGAGATCCGCCGTTTCGCCGACGACAAGTCGATCGGCATCAGCGCCCATGTGGCGGAGTCGAAGTCCGTGATTGAATGCGTCCGCCAACAACACGGCAAGGGCGGCGTTGTGGAGTTTCTGCATCAGTTCGGCCTCGCCGCGCCCAATTCGATCTTCGCCCATTCGGTTCACGTCTCGCAGGATGAAATCGTTCTGCTGGAACAAACCGGCACCTCGGTGTCGCACAACCCGGTAAGCAACATGATGCTCGGCGACGGCGTGGCGCCGGTGGTCGAGATGCTGCGCCAGGGCGTCAACGTCGCGCTCGGCACCGACGGCGCGGCGAGTAATCATTCACAGGATCTTTTCGACACGATGAAAGCCGCGTCGCTGCTGCAAAAAGTTCATCACCAAGACGCCGGCGTCATCGAGCCCTACGCGGTTCTACGGATGGCGACGGCGGGTGGCGCGAAGGCGCTGGGGCTGTCATCGGTCTGCGGCACGATCGAAGTAGGAAAGAGAGCCGATCTCGTTCTTGTGAATTTTGAAACGATTCACAATCAGCCGATTAACGATATCTTCAGCCAGATCGTCCACTGTGCCAAGGCGAGCGACGTCCAAACGGTGATCGTCAACGGCGAAGTGTTGATGAAGGACCGCGTGCTCACGCGACTCGATGACAAGCGGATACTCGCCGATGCGAAAATCGCCAACCGCGATCTGATGGAGCGGGTGAACCAGCTCTCGTTCTAACGCGAGTGGCCGAGGATTCCGGAACCAACGATCGCGAGATTCCCGCCTATGCCTATGATCCCGTTACACGTCGCCGGAGCCCGTGGACATTGAACTTTTGAAGGGCTGGGACGACTTGACCTGTTCTAACTTGCGGTCCCTGTGCTCCAATGCACGATCGCATACCGCCGTGTTGCGGCAACCGCTTTTACCTGCTAATTCACTCTACCATCCATGCAGGACGAACTCGCGAAGAGCTTAGTTCGCGGCCTCAAGAGCGCAGGCATCAACTTCGTCACTTACTTGCCGGAGACGCGTTTGAGCCAGATCGTGCCATTGCTTCGCGACGATGCCGAGATGGAACTCATTGCGGTGTCGAGTGAACAGGAAGCGGTGACCATCGCCGCCGGCGCGACGTTGGGCGGCAAGCAAGCCGCCGTGTACATGGAAAACAGCGGCATCTACGTTTCGAGTTACAGCTTGCTCGCTATCGGTAAACAGCTCGGTGTGCCGCTGCTGCTTATCGTCGGCTATCTCGGCGGCGTGCCCGACCGGCGCAACAGTTTTCTCTATGCGACCATCGGTGCCCACACGATCCCGCTTCTTCAAGGCTTGGGAATCGAGTTCATGATTCTGGAAGACGGCGAGCGGCTCGAAGGCAAGATCCAAGACGCGGTGCGTGCGGCGAACGCGCTGCGCGGTCCCTTCGCGCTGCTCTTTGCCGGGGAGTTTTCCGTATGATCCGTTACGAATGCTTAAAACTCCTTGCCGCTCGGATGACCGACCAATTGGTCGTGACTTCCCAGAGTGGCCAACGCATCGAGTGGGCGAATCTGTCGAAGCATGAAGGCAACCTGCTCGTCGGCATGATGGGCTGCGCCATCGGCGTTGCAACCGGACTGGCTCTGGCCTTGCCGCACAGGAAGGTCATCGCCCTCGATTCGGACGGCAGCGTGCTGCTCTCACTATTCAATCTCGCGACCCTTGGCAACCTGCGTCCCAAAAATCTGGTCGTCTATGTCTTCGACAACGGGGTCTACAGCGGCAGCCGGATCAGTTATCCGACCGCGACGTCAGGCAACACAGATTTGGAGGCCATGGCGCGGGGCGCGGGCATCTCCGACGCGCGCACGATTCAAGACATTGACACATTCAAGGCGGAAGGCCTTGGCGCCCTTGAGCGAGACGGTCTGGGCTTCTACGTCTGCAAAGTGGAAGAGAGTCTTCTACATCGGGAAATTCCCCGTCCCGATCTCGACCTCAATGAAAACAAGTATGGCTTTGTGCGCTACCTAGAGCGCACGGAAGGGAAAACGATTCCGTTTATCGGGCGGGGTTGACAGTGCTGAGTAACGAGTACTGAGTACTGAGCGGGGATGGAACTCAGGACTCAGGACTCAGCCCCACTTGCGGCAAATCTGTTGCTATCGCTTGGCGCTCCGGTAGAGGCTGTCGGTATAACCGCTCTTGTCGAACTCCTCGACAAAGCGGGCGTCCACGAAATCCTGCGGCTTGGCCGCCCGCGCTTTGGGGTCTTTGAGCGCGAGCTGATCCAAGATGGTTTTCAGTCCTTCCAGCGTCGGGTACTGCTTCTGCGGCAATTTATTTTCCGTGATCGAATTGTCGAAGGTTTTTTCCAGGATATCCCGGTCGTCGGTGCGCAGGTGCTTGGCCAGGATTTTTATTCCGCCTTCGCGGTCGGTT
This sequence comes from Deltaproteobacteria bacterium, assembly GCA_030688735.1. Classification (GTDB taxonomy): domain Bacteria; phylum Desulfobacterota; class Binatia; order UBA9968; family UBA9968; genus JACPFE01. The sequence continues at coordinate 3,446 of JAUYJC010000324.1, read as the reverse complement.
TTCATGCGGTGCACCGCTTCGATATAGGACTTGACGAAATTTCTCACGACGTCGGGATGCTCGCGCAGGTATTTGCGCGTGGTCACCGCCCCCTGGTGCTGGTAGGCGAGACCGTGGGCGGCGGCGTCCGCCATGAGATAAAAGCCTTTTTTCTGCGCCATATAGGTCACCGGCGGCACCAGCACCGTGGCCTGAACCCTTTTGGCCTCCAAGGCGACGAGACGGTCCGGCGTGGTGCCGACCTGCACGATGGTAACGTCCTTCACAGGATCAAGCCCGAGCTTGGCCAGCATGAAGCGCACGACGAAATCGGCGGCGCCGCCGAAGCGGGCGATAGCGACCTGCCCGCCTTTGAGTTGGGCCGGGGTCTTGATCTGCGGCTGGCTCATGAGCTGATAATCCAGACTAACGATGCCGCCCGCCACATAGACCGCCTCCGCCCCCGCCAAACCGGCGCTTACCACCCCAGGCCCGGAAGCTTGAATCATCGGCGTGTCGCCGGAGACCATGGCCGTCACCGACAGCGCTCCACCAACAAAGAATACGAGCTGCGCGTCGATTTGGTTTTTCGCGAAAATACCGGTGTCTTTGGCAGTCCAGAGAACCAGCTGGTCGGCGCTGACGGCGCCGTAACCCACCGAGAGTTTCGTCTGGCCGAAGGTGCTGGTGCTTATAAGAAGACAGCCCAACCATCCGTAAAGCCAAATGTGTTTAGCGTTGAAATTCATGTCAGTGTGCCTCCGGGTTGAACAGCTCTTTTTTGCCGGTCGGGGTATCGTCAAACCAATTTGTAGCAAATATATAAGGCGGAGGAAACCCCTTGCTTTTTCGCCGGCCGGCTTCTTAGTTCGTTCATACCCGGAATCTCAGGCAGCGATGTCGGCGCCGGGAAATTAGGACTTGGCTATGAAGAAAGACAAAAACCGACGCGCGTGTCATTGGAATAAATAGAGCGTTAAGATATGTTGCGTGAGCAAGATAAAAAGGCGGAAACAAGCTGGGGAGAGCTTGTGATTCCTGACAAACAACGCGGCTTCACCGGCAGCGACAAAAATGGCCGGCGGATTTGAGCACTGATAACGATGACGCGAGGAGGTTTTTATGAGCATGGGCCCGGAACCGATCAATCTTTTCGATTTTGAAGCCGCCGCCAGAGAGCGGCTGCCCAAAGTGGAATATGATTATATCGCCGGCGGCGCCACTGACGAGATCAGCGTGGAGCGGAACCGCCGCGCCTATGAATCCTGGGCGTTGCGCCCGCGCGTGTTGCACGATGTAAGCGCGCTCGATCTTTCCACCACTGTGCTGGGGACCAAAGTGAGCTTGCCGGTTCTGATCGCGCCCTGCGGCGGGCATCAGAAAGCGCATCCAGAGGGAGAATTCGCCACCTATCGCGCGGCGACGACTTGCGGGACCGTTTTCGCCGTCAGCGCCAATGCGGGCGCCGATTTCGAAGAGCTGGCGAAAGCGGCGAGCGGCCGTCGTTGGCTCCAGCTATATCCGTTCCGTGACAAAGAAATGACCAAGGACTGGCTCCGGCGCGCCAAGGATGCAGGCTACGAGGCGGTTTGCCTCACTCTAGATTCCCAATGGCCGTCCAAGCGCGAGCGCAACATCCGCAACGGCTACCGCAATCTTCGCGGCGTCAATTTTCCCAAGGCGGGCGGGGATGCCGCCCGCGGGCGACCTGGCGCTCACCCCGGCGGGGGAGACCCGGCGGCCACCTGGAAAGACTTGGAGTGGATCAAGTCGAGTACCGCCCTACCGGTGGTTGCAAAGGGTATCATGACCGGCGAGGATGCCGAGCTGTGCGCGCAAGCGGGCGCCGATGCGGTTATCGTGTCTAACCACGGTGGGCGCCATCTCGACAATACGCTGGCGACCATCGAGGTGCTTGCGGAAGCGGTGGCCGCGGCGAAAGGAAAAACGGAAATTTATCTCGATGGCGGCATCCGGCGCGGCGCGGACGTTGTTAAAGCGATCGCATTAGGCGCGAAGGCTGTTTTTATCGGCCGTCCGTTATTCTGGGGCCTCGCCGTGGGCGGCGAGCAGGGCGTCGTTCGCGTGCTCAATATCCTGCGCGAAGAGATCGAACTTACCATGGCCAAGTGCGGCCGGCCAACGATCGCCAGCATCGATGCCACCGTGGTGGTCAAGGCGCCGCGGTTGTGAGCGATGTGATCGTGGCTCGTGCTCGATTAGGATGCAGAGCCAAATGAACGTTGCGGCACCTCTGGTTTGCCTGTGCAACTTTCCGGCGACCACGAATCACGGCTAAAGTGTAGCGGAGCGGTAGCGCATGCGATTCGGCACTTTTAGTTACAACCAGGCAAGGCCATGGGTGCCGGAGCGCCAGGCGTTCGAGGAATTGCTCGATCAAATCCAGCTTACCGAGAAGCTGGGATTTGACGAGGCCTGGTTCGCCGAGCATCACCACTCCGATTACGGCATGCTGGCGTCGCCGAACTTGATCATCGCCAATCTCGCGCCGCGCACTAGGCGGCTGCGCATGGGCAACCTGGTCAATGTGCTGCCGCTCTACGATCCGATGCGCCTGGCCGAGGAGTGCGGCATGCTCGACATCCTCACCGGCGGACGGCTCAACGTCGGGCTCGGTCGCGGCGTGCCGCGCGACGATCTCAAGCATGGACTCGACCGCGATACGGCGCAAGCTCGTTTCGAAGAGGGCATCGAGATTCTTCTACGCGCGTGGACCGGGGACACTTTCAATTACACCGGCAATGCCTGGAACTACGTCGACATCACTTGCCGCCCGCGCCCGCTCCAGCGCCCGCACCCGCCGATTTACTACGGCGCCACTTCGCCCGACAGTCCCGCGATGGTGGCGCGGCGCGGCTGGAACCTGGCGCTGTCGCGCCAGCCGCTCGCTAATTGCGCGCAAGCGATTCAATCTTATCGCGATGAACTGGCCAGGCTCGGCAATCCGGATGGCGGTGGCGACGCGATCATGGTGCGGGACATCTATGTCGCCGAGACCGACGAGGAAGCTTGGTCTGAAGCCCCGCCGCAAATTACTCGCTTCTGGCAACTGGCCACCGACAATGTCTGGCGCGGCGATTCGATCTCGACGGACGATCTGCCGAAGTTCACCGAACGGTTTGCTTATTTCCCCGGTGGCCTGACCGTGAAGCGGCTCGACGAATGGGGCACCTCGCTCATTGGCAGCCCGGACACGGTCATAAAAAAGGCGCGCGCAATGATCGCGACGGCGAAGCCCGACAGCCTGGTGGGCATGTTCAGCTTCGGCGGCTTGAGCCACGAGCAGGTAATGCGCTCCATCGAGCTGTTCAAGTAAGCCGCTACGCGGCAGACGATTTCGATCTCTTCAGTAATGCCGTCGCAGCGTGTCGAGCACCTCCGCCCGTAGCCATTACCCTGGCCAGCATTCTTCTATGCTCTTTCTACTGCCGCGCATTCCAACGTGC
>JAUYJC010000323.1 GCA_030688735.1 Deltaproteobacteria bacterium | reverse complement strand
CGACGACATCGTGAAAGTGGTCGGGCAAGTCAAGCCACCGATCGTGATCCCGATGCACTACGACGTGGCGCGCCAGGGAGAACTCTTCGCCGCCTTCGCCAAGGAACACTACCCGATCCGCAAGATCGCCGCCTCTCAGTTAACCTTGCACCGCGGCATGCTGCCCAAAGCGACTGAAGTTTTCGTGCTCAAACACCCGCGACCTGCCGTCTACGGCGACTGAGACTGATCCACGGACTCCAACCTTCGCCGAGCGGGTTGCGGCTTGGACATGCGAGTTTTATAATGTTATAAATTTTTGACTGTTCGTGGGTGATCGAGGCTTCAGTGGACCACCAGAACGTTGAATTCTTTCGCAGTCTCCTCAACGAGCGCTTGCAAGAGCTGCGCTCCGAAGCGGGCAAGACCGTGGAGGACATGGACGAAGATGAGAATTTTCCCGACCCCACCGATCGGGCCTCGATGGAATCCAACCGGAACTCGGTGCTGCGCATCCGCGACCGTGAGCGCAAGCTGATCTTCAAGATTCAAGAAGCGATCCAACGGCTGGACGACGGCGAGTTCGGCATTTGTGAACAATGCGGCGAGGAAATAAGCATCGAGCGTCTCAAAGCCCGCCCCGTGACGACCCTCTGCATCCGCTGCAAGTCCGATCAGGAAATCGAAGAACGCAAAGCACGCAAGGCCGTATAACTGCATCCTCGAATCATCATGAAGCTCAAGAAGGCGGTCATACCCGTAGCAGGTCTGGGAACCCGTTTTCTGCCGGCTACTAAGACGGTGCCGAAAGAGCTGTTGCCCATCGTCGACATCCCGTCGATACAGTACGTGGTGCAAGAGGCGGTGGACGCAGGTATCCAGGAAATCATCTTCGTCACCGGCCGGGGCAAAGACGGCATCGAAGACCACTTCGATGTTGCGCCTGAGTTGGAGCAAATTCTCACCGATCGAGGCCAGACAGAGACGGTGAAGATGCTCCAGCGTATCGGCGAGATGATCGAGGTGGTGTCGGTGCGGCAGAAGAAACCTCTGGGATTAGGCCACGCGGTGCTCTGTGCCCGCGATCTGGTGGGCGACGAGCCTTTCGCCGTCATGCTGGCGGACGACCTGATCGAAAGTGAAACACCATGTATCCGGCAACTGTTGGAGATTTTTGAAGAGACAAAAGAATCCGTGATCGCATTGCTAGAGGTGCCGCAAGGCGAAGTATCCAGCTACGGCGTCATCAAAGGGACGAAGGTTAAGCCGCGCCTGTATCAGATCGAGGCAATGGTCGAAAAGCCTCAGGTCAAAGACGCGCCCTCGCGGATGGCGATTATCGGCCGCTATATACTGCGGCCTGAAATTTTTGCGATTTTAGACAATCTCCCACCGGGAAAGGGTGGCGAGATTCAATTGACGGACGGATTGGCGCAGCTGGTGCGCGAACGGCAGGTACTTGGCTGTGAGTTTGAGGGAGAACGCTACGACATCGGCGACAAGTTCGGTTTCGTGCGAGCGACGGTCGCGTTCGCTTTGAAAAGGCCCGATCTTCGAGATAAAGTTTTGGAGTATTTAAAATCCGCGATACACTAATTGTTGTGGGGCCGTAGCTCAGTTGGGAGAGCGCTAGAATCGCACTCTAGAGGCCGTGGGTTCGACCCCCATCGGCTCCACCAATTTAGCCAAGGGGGCGGGTCATTGATCCGCCCCCTTTTTTTTATTGACATCGGCCATCGGCTGTGGAAATAGGACAGTAATTGGGTCGCAGTCACCCGCGCTGCATCGGGAGGAACGGATGACGAATTGGCTTTGGATCGGCTCGTCGGCTTTTCTTTGCCTTCAGTGGATCGTTATACATCTGTCTGGAATACCTCCTTCACCGGAATGGCAGTCTTTAAGCGCCGGCGTGGCGATCTTCGGCGCCGCGTTCATTCTTTCTTGGGCGGCGGAACTGTCCCAGTTGGATATTCCGCAAGCGCTGGCGATCGCGCTGCTCGCGTTGATCGCCGTGCTGCCGGAGTATGCCGTGGACATGTATTTCGCGTGGCAGGCCGGCAAAGACCCGCAGTACACATCCTACGCCACGGCCAACATGACGGGCGCGAATCGCCTGCTGATCGGCGTGGGCTGGGCGGCCGTGGCGGTTACCTATTGGTTGAAAACCGGCAAGAGAGCCATCGAGCTAGAACCTCAGCATAAGATCGAAATCTTGTTCCTCGCATTAGCGACCGTTTATTCGTTTATCATTCCCTTCAAAGGACAGCTCGATCTCCTCGATGCGACGGTGTTCATCGGCATCTTTGTTTTTTACATGCGCGCCGCTTCGCGCGCCGCCCATGTCGAGCCGGAGATCGAGGGCCCCGCTGAAATGATTGTCCACTGGGGTGAAGGGCCACGCCGGCTCACCACGGTGGTATTTTTTCTCTTTTCCGGATTCACGATTTTCATCGCCGCGGAGCCCTTCGCCGAGGGACTGCTGGCTACCGGCCGCACTTTCGGAATCGAGGAATTTATTCTGGTTCAGTGGTTGGCGCCGTTGGCCTCCGAGTCGCCGGAGTTTATCGTCGCGATCTTGTTCGCATTGCGGCACCAACCGGGGACGAGCATGGGCGCCCTGCTGTCGTCGAAGGTCAATCAATGGACGCTGCTGATCGGCATGTTGCCCGTCGTCTACGCGGTCTCGGCCGGCAAATTCGGACCGATGGTGATGGATGATCGGCAGATGGAAGAGCTGCTGCTCACCGCGGCGCAATCTCTCTTTGCCGTGGCCGTGCTGGCGAATCTTTCCTTCTCGCTCAGAGAGGCCTTAGTGATCTTCGTGCTGTTTACCGCGCAACTTCTGATACCTGACCCGCGCTTTCGGTATTACTTCTCCTACCTCTATATAGTGCTTACCGTCGGTCTAATCATCGTCAAGCGAGACAGCCGCGACTCGGTGCTCGGGCTTTTCCAACGGGAGCGCAGCCCGCAAGCGGCGCCCGAAGAGTGAGGGGTGGCTCTGGCGGATTTTGGGGAAACATCGATCGTCACTTCTGAGAGTCCAGTTGGATGAGTTGGAGTTCTCTCGCGTTACTGCGGAATCTGGGACTTCGGCGAGTCGTGCAATTCGTCGCCCACCTGCCTAGATTCGTCAAATTATTTTCCCGGTTGGCTAAAGACTCTCGGGTCGGGTTAGGACCCAAACTGTTGCTGGCGGGGATTCTAGCTTATTTGATCCTTCCCACCGATCTATTCCCGGACTTCCTCATCGGCCTGGGGCAAGTGGACGACTTGCTGGTCCTATTCCTCGGGCTTAAACTTTTTTTGCGGCTTTGTCCGAAAGCGGTTGTGCAGGAGCATGTGCGCGCGATCGCCGCGGCGAAGTGAGATTCGCGTGTAGGATTAAAGGGGATTTGCATATGGATGTCGTTGCCCACGGCCTTTGGGGCGGAGCGTTATTCTGTCCGCGGGGCCGTAAAAACTTTTTGGCTGGTTTTGTTGTCGGAATGGCCCCCGACCTGCTCTCCTTCGGCGCCTTTCACGTTATGCGGCCGGGGTGGATTGTCGGCCGATTAGCCGGCGAGATTTCCGGCCCGCCGCCGTTCGCGCTACTGCCGGATTATGTCTTTTACGCGTATAACGTCACCCATAGTTTGATCGTCTGGGCCATGGCATTTTTCTTACTTTGGTGGTTTATGAAAGGCCCGCCCTGGCTGATATTTGCCTGGGCGCTACATATTCTTTGCGACATTCCAACCCACGGAAAAAGCTACTTCCCGACGCCCTTCCTGTGGCCGTTGCCGACGCCGTTCGTCGATGGTATCACCTGGGCGACGCCGGAGTTTCTGGCGGGGAACTATCTTTGCCTTGTTTTGGTTTACGGCGGGCTAATTTTTTACCGCCGCCGGTGAATGGGATTGCTTGAAGCTACGAAAGGAAATAGTCCGGTTTGATGCCAGCCTGTTCGCAGGGCTAGTGCTTCGCCGCGGCCTTCTCTTCCTTGATATTTCCGTGGATCAGCCGCGGTACGCCGCCGCAGCTAAAACAGCGGGGCGGTTCATGCTTGGTCTCGCCATCGGGGTAGCGCATGAAACGTTTGTAGAAGGGTTTCTCCGTGCCCACGTAGTCGTCGTAGTAGAAGGCCAGCTTGCCGCATTCGCTACACTGTAGATATTTCGCCACGGTTTTCTCCTTGAACGCTATTCCCAAAAATTACCGGCGACCGTTTGAAAGAATACTCGTGAACCGCGGCGAGATCAATGACTGCCGGCTGGAGCAGTTGAGAATTTTGCGAATTTGTTGCATGACTTACTAGACGCCCGGCGGCGGCAAGAAGCCATTATTCGAATCAGTAATACACTTCCAGGGAGGAATGAACTATGGCGATCAGGCTGTTTCAATCTCAGACGTCGATGTTTTGCGAAAAGGTGCGGGTCGTTTTCGCGTTGAAGAAGGTTCCCTATGAGATCGTCGACGTGCGCAAGGACGAGCGCAAGTCGCTGATCGAATTTACCGGGCAAAGAAAGGTGCCTACGATGGACTACAATGGCAAATCCGTCATCGATTCCACCGTGATCTCGGCGTTGCTCGAAAAGGACTATCCGGCGAACAGCGTCTATCCGGACGGTGCCGCCGCCAACGGACTCTGTTTGGCGCTGGAAGATTGGTCCGATGAAGTTCTAATCCACGCCAACCACGCGATGCGGCGGGCAGAAACCCCGGACGCGCGCAAGAAGGCCGAAGAGCAATGGGCGACGCATTTTAACGCTCTGGAGCAAATGTATTCCGGCAAAAAATTCATCTTTGATCGCATGACCATCGCCGACATCGCGATTTTCTCTCAGCTCCATTATCTCTACACGACCGTAAAGTACGAGATCCCGGCGAACTACAAAAACGTTCTCGCGTTCATGGAAAACATGCGCCAGACGCTGAAGCTCAATTCGTTGGCCGATAGTTTCGCAGCCCAATCCCTTTAAGGTTTACGAGATGCAAAAGGAAGTCATTATTCCGCGGCTGGGATCGAGCGATGAAAGTGACGAAGTCCGAATTCTTCGCTGGCTTAAGGAAACCGGCGCTCGGGTTAAGAAGGGCGAGGGGCTGCTGGAGGTTGAAACCGACAAGGTGAATGTCGAGATCGAAGCGCCGGACGAAGGCCTGCTGAAGGAAATCAAGGCCCAAGCCGGTGATACGGTGAAATTCAGCGCGGTGGTCGCTATTATTGAAAAGGATTGATGACCACGACCTCTTGCCCGGCAGCGGCTTCGCGCCGACCCTTCGACTCGATCCCCGGCCTTGGCCGGGGATCTTGCTCAAGATTCCGCCGCACGGGCATAGTGGAAGGTGCCACTGGCTTGCTCGCGGGGCTCCACTTTGTTTAGAGAATGTTGTGGCAGCCGTAATTAGGCAACGTCCTTAGACGTTCCACGGGCGGCGATGGAGGAGCGCTTTTCACAGCTGCTATTTCACACCAGTCTTGCCGGCTGCTTGCTCGGGATCGTAGCGACCGTCTATTTCCTTGCCGGACTGGCGGGCTTCGTCGGCGATTTATGGCTGAATGGCCTCGTTGTCGCCGCGCTCGCCGCCGGGACGTTTTTTTTCTTCCACGCCTTTTTGGCAAATCTGCGCGCCACCAACTGGCTCGGCCGCGCGCTGGGTATGGCGATTCTTGCCATCATCGCGATCGAAGTTGTTCTTAGTCTCGTGCCGCCCACGGCGCGAGACGAACTCACCCACCACTTGGCAATCCCAAAACTCTACGCCCGCGCCGGGCGCATCATCGCGGTGCCCTTCGCGCCCTATTCCTACTTCCCCATGCTTCTCGACATGCTTTATACGCCGTGGGTGGCATGGGGCGTCGATTCGGCGCCTAAACTTGTTCACGCCTTGTTCGGCTATCTTACGGGACTTTCCCTTTTTGCCTACCTGTCGCGCCGGATGAACGCGGTTTACGGATATTTGGGGTTTTTCCTTTTCGTCTCAATTCCCGTTGTCCTGCGGCTGAGCCACTGGGCTTACGTCGACCTCGGCGTCACTTATTATTCGACCGCTTCGTTGTTGTGCTTGCTGCGCTGGCGCGAGGAGAAAGATTCGAGATCTTGGCTACTGCTCGCGGCCGCTTCGGCCGGATTCGCCGCGGCTACCAAACCAAACGGGTTCGTGGCCGCGGCGATGTTGTCCTTCTTGTTGCTTTTCATATCGCTCCAAGAACGGCAGCGCGGACTCGCAAAGATCGCGGCTGAACTGGGGCTGTTCGCCGCGTTGGGCGCGTTGCCTTGCCTGCCGTGGCTCACCAAAAATTGGCTCCAGACCGGGAATCCTTTCTTTCCGCTGATGGGCGGTTTTTTCCCAGGCGGCGGCGTTGCCGAAGGGGATGGGTCGGTGGGTTTCGCCGGGCTGGATATCTTGGCCAAGCGCGCATGGCTCTACGGGGAAAGTGGGTGGCAGATCGCGGCGCTGCCGCTGCGCCTGTTTTTCGCCGGCCGGGACGACGATCCGCAGTACTTCGACGGAGTTCTAAGCTCGCTGCTAATTTTGCTTTTGCCCTGGGTCTTCAAAGGCAAGTGGCTCAGCGAAAAGAGACTCCTGCTGAGTTTCGCGCTGTTGTATCTTGGCTACGCGCTGTTTCTCGCCGACATGCGCGCGCGTTACGTTCTCGCGATGGTCCCGCCCTTGGCGGCGCTGGCGGTTTACGGCGTGTTCAATATCTATATGAGCATCAAGAAACCCGCTTATCTGTTCGCCGGATTGCTCCTGTGCGCGGGTGTCCATGGATATTACCTCTGGCGCTATGTTGCGGACATCGAGCCTTTGGCCTACCTGACCGGAGCGGAAAGCCGGGACAACTATCTCGCGCGCGTCTTGCCCGGCTATCCCGCGTTCCAATATGTCAATCGCGATCTACCTCCGACAGCGAAAATCTATCTTCTCTTTGTCGGACGAAGAGCGTATTATTGCGACCGTGACTATTTTCACGACGGCGGCGAGTTGCCGGGTTTTCTGCTGGGCGCCGTCCGTGCGGCGAAGAATCCGGCGGATATTCATCGTCAGTTGACGAACAAGCGGCTGACTCACCTCCTGGTCAGAGAGGATCTGATGGTAAGATTCCTGCGCGACAATCTGTCGCCGGCAGAGCTGTCGATCTGGGACGGTTTCGCATCCGGCCATCTGCAAGGCTTGTTTCGTAGCAACGGCTACTCGGTTATTCAAATCCATGGCTGATGCCTGCGACATCTCGATCGTGATTCCCGTCTTCAACGAGGCCGAGAATCTCCCGCGGCTATTGGGCAAGGTCCGCGCTTTGGACCTGACCGACGTGGAGATCATCGTCGTCGACGACGGCTCCACCGACGGCAGCGCCGATATCGCGCTGAGAGCGGGCGCGAACGTCATTCGCCACCCCTATAACATCGGCAACGGCGCGGCGATCAAAAACGGCATCAGGGCGGCGCGCGGCCGGCTGGTTCTTTTTATCGACGGCGACGGCCAACATCAGCCCGAAGATATTCCCAAGCTCATCGCCGAATCGGCGAATTATCATATGGTCGTCGGCGCGCGTGGCACCGGATCGAAGCTAAGGTTTCATCGCTACGCGGCCAACCTTCATTCATGATGTCCGCTGGAGGCCCGAATCAAGGCCGATAGTGAACGAGAAGACTAGAAATCACGACCGCGGTATTTTCAAACATGCAGCAAACCGTTAACGGCATGGCTACTTGAAGCCCGGACCTAACATTGGCCGGACACCGGAGACTTCACGGGCGTATTGAACAAGGAGATTCTCACTGATGTTGATGTTTCATCCACTAAGTTTTTTCATTTTCATGTTCGGCGCTATCGTAGGTAGCTTTCTCAACGTGTGTATCGCTCGGATACCCGAAGGGGAATCCGTTGTCCATCCGCCTTCCCATTGTCCGAACTGTAAATCTCCCATCGCCTTTTACGATAACATTCCGTTGTTCAGTTACTTGTTCCTCCGGGGCCGCTGTCGCGCCTGCCAGGAGCGGATCTCGCCACGCTATTTTATAGTGGAGCTGTTGATGGCCTCTCTGACGGTGGCGCTTTTCTACAAGTTCGGGCTTGGCCCGGCTTTCTTCTCCAGTTTCATTTTTGTGGCAGCTCTCCTGGTTATTTCGTTCATCGACCTGGACGTGAGAATTATCCCTGATGTAATTAGCTTGCCCGGAATTATTCTTGGCCTGCTGTTTTCGCTTCTCGGTTATTACCTCGTCCATGATCCGGCAGAGCTGATCCCGTCGCCGCTAAGTTCGTTGATCGGCGTGCTGGTCGGCGGTGGTTTTTTATTACTGCTGGCGTGGGCCTATGCGGCGGTTACCGGGACCGAAGGCATGGGGGGCGGAGACATCAAGTTGCTGGCGATGATTGGAGCCTTTCTGGGCTGGCCGTCTATACCCGTGACGTTGTTCCTATCTTCTTTGGGTGGTTCGATTATCGGTCTCTCGGCCATGTTGATCAAAGGTGTCGGCCGCAAGTACGCTCTGCCTTTTGCTCCATTCCTGTGTTTGGGCGCCCTCCTTCATTTGTTTTTCGGCAAGGAGCTGGTCGCCTTCTATCTTTACCCATAATAATCGAACGCCGCCCGGCGGGTCGCTATTGGCAATATTTCCCAACCCCCGGGGGGCTTCTTTTGCCTCTTGACAGGACCTCCTGAGCGGCAGTATTGTCCGCTCATCCTGGAGGCCGCCATGGTATTCAATGCAAGACACGGCTTTTCTGTCCTTGAACTCGTCGTCGCCCTGGCTCTGGTAGGGATTCTCGCTGCCATTGCGCTACCCGGCTGGAGTCGGCTGCTACCCTCCTATCAACTCGACGGTTCGGTGCGCCAGATTCAATCCGAATTGCACAATATCAAGATGCGCGCGGCGGCGGAAAACGCCGGATTGCAACTAGCGTATCTGGCGGGATCATCGCAGTACACCATTCAGGCCGACACGAAGATATTGGCTACCAAACCGCTGCCGGAAGGAATTGTCATTACCAAAGCGGGAACGATTTCTTTTTCGCCGCGGGGCACCGCAGGGGGGGGCCGAGTGCGGCTGCGCAACTCTGCCGGCCTGTGCAAACAGGTCGTCGTAAGCCAGACCGGGCGCGTCCGAGTTTGCAAGCCGAATGATTGCAGCGGCAATTGCTGACGAAACGGTTATTGCATGGACATCACGGAGCGGCAAGCGGGTTTTACTTTCAACGAAGTTCTGGTCGCGATGAACGTGATCATGATCGCCGTCTTGGGGTATTCCCTGAGCTCAGTGTCGGTGATTCGAGACCAGGCGACGAATGACAACTTTACGATCGCGATTCACCTCGCTCAAGACAAGGTCGAGCAGTTGAAAACTCAATCGAACCCGGCCAATGAGAATCGTTGTCCCGACGCCGGCGAGCGCGGCGTTTCGGCCGTCGCAACCCCGGGTGGTATTTTTGATCGTTGCTGGAGAATCATTGACTCCGTCCTCGGGTCGAACCTCAAGCAAATCGATGTCACGGTTTCGTGGCGCGATTATCAACCTCGTGAAGTTAAGCTCTCGACACTCGTATTCGCCGATGGCGGTTCGTGATGGCAAAGCTTGCGAATATCAGAGGAGCGACGTTGGTCGAGAGCCTGGTATCGCTGCTTCTCGGCACGGTGATGATCACCGGGCTCTACGGCTTCTTTCGCTCGGAGTTGTTCCATCACCTCTCTCAAGAGGCCAAGACCGCGACGTTGGAAGATGCGCGTGGTGCGCTGGATATTATCGTACAGGATCTGAGAAACGCCGGTTCCTGGGGCACCGGCACGGCGCCGCCTGAAAGCGGCA
>JAUYJC010000262.1 GCA_030688735.1 Deltaproteobacteria bacterium | reverse complement strand
ATTTTGAGCAGTTCGTTGGTTGCAAACGCGCGACGGTCATCCCGTTCCCGTAAGAGATCGGCGCCGCCTTCACCCTTACGGATGCACGGATTCCAAAAACCAATCCGTCGGGATCTCCCGTCCCACTCTCGCCTCGCGGGCCCGCGCCAGGACTTCGCTTCCGACGGCGGCGAACTGCAGGCCGAGGCCGATGTTGTTACAAAAACAACTGATCGCATCGTCCCTGGTTCTGCCGGGATGTTGCCCATTAACGAGCTGCGTAATCGTCGGAAAATCCCATATGGCTTCGTCCTTCCGCGTGATCGGATGCTGCCAGCCTTCGGCCACGTCGGGAATCGATTGCGGATCGACGCCGACGACGATCTGGAACGGTTTTGCTTCGCGCCAGTGGATGATCAGCGGATCGGAGCGTTTGTAGGCGGTCACGTCCAGCTCGCAAGGCTTGACGCAGGAGACATGCATCCCCGGTTGGAGCAACTCCCCAGGGAAAAGCGCCGATATCGAATTGGTCGTGCAAATGACCATGTCGGCGTCTTTGATCGCCTCTTCCGCGCTCCCTGCCTCTTCGAGCTCGGCCGCCACTTTTCCTTTCCACTCCTGCACGAAACTGCGCCGTGACTCGGGCGTAGGACTGAACACGTTCACTTGCTTCAGGTCGCGCACCATCGCCATCGTCACCAGGTGCGCACTCGCCTGCCAGCCCGACCCCAATAGCGCCATGACTTTGGCATCCTTGCGCGCCAGGTAGCGTGCCGCGATCGCGCTGGCGCCGGCGACCCGAAGCTTTTGCACGTAGCCGTCCGGGAAGATCGCCAGCGGCTCGCCTGTCTCGGTGCTGAATAGCATGACTAGACCGACGAAACGGTCGCCGCCAGCCACCGGCAGCTTATCCTTACGCACGCCGCCGGCCTTTTCGTACCACTTCACGATACTGGAATTGAGCCGCAGCGCGGCGATGTTGCGGCCGGGCAGCACGCCGCTCATGGTTTTGTATTCATAAAACTCGTTGGGCTTAGTCGGACTGAAGACATCGTAGCGCGGCACCGTGGCGGCCATGCCGTTACCGAGATCGCGGTAGGCCTCTTCCAGCACGTCCAGACACGCTCCGACAGGCAAAAGTTTTTCAATATCCTCGTTCGAAAGAATTAGCATCGAAAAGCCCCTCAACCTGAACACAGAATAAAATATTTTTCATCGTCCCTCGTCAAGAACGACGGAGTTCCACCGCTGCGCCATTCTTAGTGTGATCGCGGCAGAATTTCAAGACGCGTCCCTTCCGTGGCGCACCTCTTCGGCTTGCGAGTCGTCGAATCCCCCCCCAGGTTGGCGCGGACATTCGATTGCGGCGATTCGGCGGAGCACTGAGCCCGTAGAGATTCAAATCATCTTGGAGGAGATAAAAACCGAGATGGAACTCGACGCTCCGCCGGATGCCGGCGAGGCGTTCGAACGGAGTTTCGTGCAGAACTAATGTCCTGTAACTAAAGTTAGTGAAAGAATTCAGCGACCATCCCCGGTGATAGGGGTCGGAAAGGGCTTTCGCCCTCCCCGCCCTCCGAACCGTGCGTGCGGTTCTCCCGCACACGGCTCTCCAGTCGGTGGTTTCCTCATCGGGATTGGCTCGCCAGCTCCCGGGCCGTAACCATGGTGAACAGCCCCTGGGTAGCGAAGAATTTGTTGGGCCAGCGCTGATGATCATCTCGACAACGTCCTATGCCAGGCCGCTTCTCCTGCTTTCGCAGAATCGCCCGTAGCCGTCGGCGTACAAAGCCGTCCATACCGCTAAAAGTCATCGGATGAGCATGCTTGAAGTAGTTAAACCAGCCGCGCAGTGTCGGATTCAGATCGGCGATAATTTTCGCCAAACTATCCCCGCGCGTGCGCTTGGTCCTTATCCGAATGCGATCTCGAACGGCCTTGAAACTCTTCCGCCGAACCCAGCGTTGCCCCGCCTCGAAGCGATAGCCCAGAAACTCAAAGCCTTGTCCTTCTTGCCGACAATCCCCTACGTGGGTCTTCTCGGCATTAAGACTCAGGCCGTTTGCCTCTACCCAGGCCTTCACCTCGGCCAGCGCCGCTTGTGCTTGCTCAGCATTGCGGCACAGCACTACAAAGTCGTCGGCGTAGCGCACCATCCGGTAGCCCTTCTGCTTCATCTGACAGTCCAGGGCATGCAAGTAAATGTTAGCCAAAAGCGGACTAATCACCGCGCCTTGCGGTGTGCCGCCGGTCGGCGTCCATCTCTCCATGTCCTTGATGATGTCTTGCTGCAAAAACGCCTCTATTAGCTCCACCACCCGGCCATCGCTCACGTGTTCCTTGACGCGCTCCATAAGCCGCGCATGAGGAATCGTATCGAAGTAGCTCCTCAGATCGGCATCCACCACAAAGGTGTAGCCTTCTTTAAGCCACCTCTCCACTTCACGCAGCGCGTCTTTGCAACCACGACCCGGGCGAAAACCGTAGCTCATCCCAAGGAACTCTCGCTCAAAGATGGGTTCCAGCACAGACTTTAGCGCCGTCTGTACGATGCGGTCTTTAACTACCGGTATCCCCAAGGGTCGATGTTTTCCTCCCCCCTTGGCAATCTCCACCCGCCGCACAGGCATCGGCCTGTAGGTTCCCCGCTCCAGCGCTATGCTCAGTTCCTTGAGATACATCTCCGCTCGGGCCGCAAACTGCTTGACGCTTTGACCGTCGACTCCTGCTGCTCCACCGTTCGCCGCTACCTTCTGCCAGGCTACTTTAAGCGTCTCGGCTCGGTACACTTTATCGATCAGGCTTAACCATTTACCTCCTTTGACGCCGTTTTCCAGCGCCGCCAACATCCGCTCGTTCCATACCGAAGCTTCCACCCACGTCCAATCTCTTCTGTGGGCCTCTGCGCCTTGTGTAGCCACCTCCGGCACTCCCGGCGCTTTGCTTTCGCTTTGCTTCGTCGTGAAACTCACGCTTCCACCTTCCTATCCTCCCTTCCCTCGGAGCGGCTTTGCTTTCCGCCCCTCTCGCGGCTTTCACCGCAGCGGTACTACGGGGACTCTGACTCCTACGCCGCTCACCTACGGCGCAGGTCTCCCCGCTTACTGCGCCACACCTTCCTGTCGTTCCGTCTCCAACCACGGGGGCTGCCTGGTCATCGCTTCACCCACCACGCCAGCGTGACCAGCGAGTTTCAGACTTCGCCATGAATGAGCAGGCTCGTCGCAGCTCCCCGCCGAATCGAGTTCGTTATCCTACGGACCGACAGTTCGCCTCCGGTTGCTCCCCACCCCGCCTCGCGGCGACGCAGTTACCTTCGGCTACGGAGTTGTGGCATACTCCGGCATGGACTTTCACCATGCTGATGTAGCGCCCCTTACGGGCGCACTCATTCCCGCGAAAGCGGGAATCCAGCAGTCCTCCGAAGTCCTGGATTCCGGCTCGCCCCCCGCTTTCGCGAGGGTTGGCCGGAATGACTCCTGAATTATTTGACGGTCTTGGGGACAGCACACTAAGGGTTTTGGGCGAATTGCTGTGGAGAAGGCGCAGACCTACGAATTTACGTTCTTCATCATGCGCAGAAGCTCGTGCACCGAAGACTTGGCGATCACGCGCTCGAACTGCGCGCGGTAGTTGTTAACCACGCTGACATGGTCAATGACGACGTCGAACACCTTCCACTGACCGTCGACGTCGTGGAGCCGGTAATCGATGGGCAGCTCCTCGCCGCTGCCGCTGACGACCTGGGTCGTCACTTTGACCAACTCGCCCTCCCGGACTTCGTTCTTGAATTGGATGTTGTCGCCGTTGTTGGAGCGCACGGTTCTACCGTAGGACGCCAGCAGCCGTTGACTCAAGCCTTCGACAAATTCACTCTGCTCTCCGCCGTTTAATGCGCCCCAGTGGGAACCTAGCGAACGGCGCGCCATCTCCGAAAAGTCGAAACGAGCGAACACTAAAATGCGCGCGCTCTCAGGTAGCCCGTGGGCCACCAATTCCGATACCGGCGTGCTGTTAATGATGGCGACAAAGCCGTCAATCGTAGCGCGCAACTGCTCCGTCGCATCTCCCGCGCGGGCCGCAAAAGGCGAAGCCAAAAGCGTAGATACTAATGCCAATCCCGCCACCGCTCTAATTCGAAAAAAATTCATTTCGTACTCCTAATCGTCGCCTTCCCACACTCGCGGGCCGGCCCTGCCATATTAGATGATAGGCAACCGCAAGAGTCGTACCTTTTGCCAGCAATTTCGAACAAATACAACCCAAGGCCTCAATATGTTACGAAGTCGGCTACTTAGACCGAACAAAGGGTGCGCGCCCGGACGGCCCTCACTTGTCACGGGCCGGCCGTTACCGTAAAATTCGGACTAATAATCTTCGAGGAGCATACAGCATTGTATTACTTTGCCTACGGTTCAAATATGGACTGGCCGCAGATGCGCCAGCGTTGTCCTACCGCTCGCTTCGTCTGCGTCGCTCGACTGCCGAACTATCGCTTTGCCATCGCGCGCCATTCCCGGCTGCGCAACTGCGGCACGGCGAATATTTTCTTGGAAATTGATGGCGAGGTCTGGGGCATCGTTTATGACGTGAGCGATCGCGATCTCGCGACGCTGGACGGCTTCGAAGACGGTTACCGGCGCGAAAACGTTTTCGTCTACGACAGGAACGACGGCCACCACCCGATGGAAGTACTGGCGTATATCGCAGCTCGCGAGGATGGTGTGCCTTTACCCAACCCCGAATACAAGCGCCTGATCCTTGCAGGCGCGCGTCATTGGCGGCTTCCCCCCGATTACTGCGCGATGCTCGAGCGGATCCAAGTCGCGAATCCGTATTAGGCTGCTGAAAAACTCTTTTCGTGCTTCGAGTCTCAGCACGAACGGAAATTCATCAATGATTTTAGAACGCCTCCCCTCTCGTGTAATCCTCGCAATTAAGGATCGGGAGAGAGCCGAACCCTTACCCTGCCAAAGTCATTAACACGCGCCCAGCCCGGCTAGGCGTGTATGCGAGTCCGCAATTTTTTTTTGCAATTGTCTAATATTGGACAGAAATCTTTTCTTAGCCGGCGTAAATACCAAGCCAGACTCCATATTCATCATTACGATGGGTAGGGCCTGGTTCGGAGGATAGAAATATGTTGACCTCCAAGAAAATACTGATTGTCGAAGACTGTGGCGAGCTTCTCAATCTTCTAGGAGAGGCGCTAGCCCTCTTGGGCTGGGAGACCATCCTTGCCGAGAGTGGCCCGGAAGCAATGAACAAGCTTGAGCTGGAGTACGACTTGCCCAGTGTTGTTCTTTTGGACATGCGAACGCCGGTAATCGGAATCAAGCTGGCAGCATCTCTAAAAGCACATCCTGTCTACAACAATATTCCCATTCTTGCGGTGAGTGGGCAATTCCGTGGGCTAAACCGGGAGCGCTGTCGTGCGCCAGGCTGTGACGATTGCATTCCTAGACCATTCGAGATTCCCGAGCTCGAAACGCGTCTTACGAAGATATTAGCCGCGGAGAGACTAAAAACGATAAGAGCAACAGGCCCCTTGAATTTGGACTCTAATCCGCGGGAACGGAGGTCGAGAGGTGCCGGCCGTCGGAGAGTAGCTTAGTTAGTGTTTGGTCGAGAACCCAGACGAGAGCCACGGGTTCCCTCGTAGGGGCGCGAGTTTTGTAGAGTTTTGTCGACACGAAGATTGGGGTGAAGGGTAGCTGGAAAGGCTAATTTTTGCGATTGTGTGTGGCAAGCAAGGGTTTTTTCCGGAAATCTTCGTAGTAAAGTGCGGTCGATTCGACGTCGC
>JAUYJC010000311.1 GCA_030688735.1 Deltaproteobacteria bacterium | reverse complement strand
AAGGCCTAGAATGTCCCGCAAGGCCAACCAGCGCGCGCACAGCGAACGATGGGTATGCACCACTCCCTTGGGAACCCCCGTCGATCCGGAAGTGAAGAGCATCAGCGCCTCATCATCCATATGCGCTTGACTGCGGATTGGTCCCGCGTTCCAATGATTCTCATCGGCAACGTCCCAAGCCGTCGTGTCAGTAACTTTTACACCCAACGCCGCCAGTCCGGAGAACGCCGCTACGCCGGCCGACGAATCAACCAGCAGCAGTCGCGGCATCACCGCGCGGGCCAAGTTTTCGATCTCGAACGAAGTCAGCCGGCTGTCGACCGGCACCAAGCTTGCTCCCGCATGCCAAGCCGCGAGCACATCGACGAAGAACTCGAGTTTATTGCCGTACAGAACAAAAACTCGGTCGCCGTGGCCAAGCCCTTCGCTTTGCAAGCGTTGCATGCGAGCGAAGACCCGCGCAACGATCTCCCGGCTGCTCCAGGCTCGCCCGCTAAGAAGTTCTATGAGGCGGCCCGGCGCTAAATCAAAAAACATGCGGCGTTACCAACGAAAACATGATTCGCCTATTCTTAGCAACGACTACGTTTCAAGACAAGATTCGCGGGGGCTACCGGCAGGATTTTTGCCACGGCAGATTCCACCTCGCTTCGCGAAGGCGCGCCACTCGGAAGCGGAAGCCCTCGCGGAAAACGTTTTCCGCGAAATTCCGTGGCAACCGAGGGGGAATCTTGGTACTAATAAAATCAGACCATTGGTTCGCTTCCACTCAGAACAGGAATTCCTTGGAAGAACAACTCACGGAAAAAGTTGCGGCGCCGTCCGCGGCGGAGTCCGGACGCTCGCGCTCTCAAACCTTTTCTTCCCTGCGCCACATTGATTTTCGCTATCTCTGCGCCGGCACGTTCATGATGAGCGCCGGCCAATGGATCCAACAGGTCACCCTCGGCTGGCTCGTCTATGACTTGACCGGCAATTCGATGTTGCTGGGGGCGCTCAACGGTCTGCGCGCCCTGCCTTTCTTAGTCACCGGGCCGATGGCGGGCGTCGCCGCCGACCGGATGGATCGGAAAAAACTGCTACTGCGCACGCAGTGGGTATTGATCGTCACCGCGGTCTTGATGGGCGCGCTCGTGACCTCCAGGCTGCTGCAAGTGTGGCATATCTTTTTGTTCACTTTAATCACGGGCATCGCGTGGACGTTCACGGAACCGGTCCGGCAAAGCATGATCCCGAGCATGGTTCCCAAGGCGGACCTCGCCAACGCCATCGCGCTCAACTCGGGAGGCTTCAACCTGATGAAAATCATCGGTCCCGCGCTCGGCGGCGGCCTGATCGCGCTGTTCGGCGCGGGCGGGAATTTCTTTGTCCAGGCCGTCGCCTACGTCGGCGTGCTCATGATGATCTATTGGATGCAGGTTGCGCCGACGCCCGCCGAAGCGCGCCGTTCCTCGGCCATGGCGAACCTCAAAGAAGGCTTCGCCTATGTATGGTTCACGCCCGCCGTCCTGGCGTTGATGACGCTCGCCTATGTGCCGCGCGTATTTGCCGTGCCCTACCAAACCTTGATGCCGGTATTCCAAAAAGACGTATTGAAAGTGGGTCCCGAAGGTTTGGGATTGCTGATGGCCGCGCCCGGAGTGGGCGCCGTCGCTGCGGTGCTCCTGCTTGCTTCGCTCAGCAGCCGGATGCGACGCCAGGGAATTTTTCTGGTGGCGAGCATCGTGATCCTCGGTCTTTTTCTGATCCTCTTTTCTCGCATCACTTACTTTCCGCTCGCCTTGGTCTCGCTGATCGCGGTGGGCGTTTTCCAGATGCTTTTTCTTGCCAGCACCAACACGATTCTTCAGCTCATCGTTCCGGACAATCTGCGCGGGCGGGTGATGAGTTTGTACATGCTCGACCGGGGTTTCATGCCTGCGGGCGCCTTGTTTGCCGGAGTGGCCGCACATGTTATCGGCGCGCCCGCGACGGTAGCTACCATGGGCGCCATCGTCATCGTTCTGGCGGTGATCGTCGCCTGGAAGGTTCCAGCGATTCCTGCGCTTTAGGCTTACAGCGATCGCCCCGAGCGTTGACCTTGCCCGTGCAAACTCGGAACGATAACGCGAGCAGGCTTTGAAGCGATCGGCGCGCCAGAATTGACGTGTCAAGGCACCAAACTTTTTTTCAACACCGCGCACCGTAGTCCGGCGGAAATCTTGGTATCCTCGATCCGGAACCCTCCGCGACGGTAAAATTCGATGAAGCTCTGCCGCTCGTCCCACTTCGCCCTGTTGTTCTCGTTTTTCTCCGGTCCTTTGACCTCCACAACGCAGTCCCGCGCGCCGTACTCCTTCAGCTTGTCGGTCAGCCGGTCGAGGAACTCGACGATCATCGGGCTGCCCCAAAGACTCAGCGGCACGAAGAAGTGATCGCTGGTCCACGAAGCGGTGCCGTCCACGAATTTCACCGCCACCAGGGCGATCTGGATCATCAACGGCCTTTCGTCGTCCCGGCCCGGCAGAGTTACGAAATATTGGAACCCCTTGCGCTTCACCGGATAGTTCGGCGGAACATCGCGCTCTCTCCACCTGTGCAGATCCGCCGGCGGTACGTCGCGATCTGTCCACCAGTCGATGGTGTAGCCGGTCTGGGGAGCCGTGAAATCAAACTCGATGACCTCCGCGTGGATCCGCGAAGGTTCGCGCAAGACGACGAAGCGATCCTCCAAAAATTCTCGCAACGCCGGACTATACATCACTTTCAGCAGCGGCCACCATCGGCGAAAGTTCGGCGCCGTGGCCCAGCGCGCGAACAGGTTGACCCAGCCGAGGTTGAGCGGATGGCTCCAGTGGGTTTGCAACTGGCCGGTGTGGACGGTGTCTTCCATAAGGGACAAGACCTTCAACAAATAGCCGAGATTCGCCAAATCGGCCTCCGGCAGCCGGCTTGCCTGCGCCGCCGCGCCGCCGCCTTGCGTCGATCCGGCGAAGGATTTCAGCTCGGGAAAGATTTCCGGCAACATCGAAACCTTAGTGTCGGCTTTCAACTGGTCCTCCAGCAGGGTCAACCGGCCGGTCAACTCCAGCGAACGGTCGGCGAGGCCCGGCGGCGTCGGGTGCCACATCTGTCTGGCTCTTTCGAAAACCTGCTGCACGTACCCGCTGTGGTTCGCCGATGCCCGGTCATCGAAACTGAACACTTGATTGACGGTATGGACGCCGAGGCGCCGGTACGATTCCCACTGTGCTTCGCCGTAGAACTGATCGCCGGTTCCTTCGTGCGGGAAGTCCAAGTTACGCGTCTTGTACTGCAAAACGTCGACCGGCTCGTCGCCGGTTAGCCCGGGCTTGATGTAAAGCAGAGTTCCCTTGTCGAACCAGCCGTAGTCTATCGTTCCCACCACCGCATGCTGGGCAGCCCGATTCTGGGTTCCCGGCCGCAGCGGCTCGATGTCGATGTCGATTTCAATGTCGAAATCTTCGCGTATCCTCCGGGCGGTGTTGCCGAAATCGTCGAATGCTACTTCCGGGTCGGCGGTGCAGTCCGACACGATGATGTACCGGCAATGGCGGCGCACCAGTTCGTAGAGTCCAAGATTGTCGAAGTGCGCACCGTCCGACAGGTGAATTTCACGGTCCTTGAAGGTCGTAAAGGAGAACATCTCTTTATAAAAAAGCGCTCCCGGCAAGAGCCGGTTGCGCCGCGCTTCGTCCCGCCGCGCGGGATTATCGACCCAAAGACCGACGCGAATGTTAAGCGCGGACATCAGAAACCCCACCGCGGGACCGAGGCGCATCGATACCGAGCCCATGTTGGAGTTGGCGGCGGCCGCCGAGGCCGTGAGCGCGGAGCCCAGCTTTAAACCGGGCTGCCTGATCCAGTGATCGCCCATCGCGACTCCGTTGCGCGAGAGCACGGCACTACAGGCGCCGCGCGAAAGAGTTTCGAGATGATCGCCGCCCAGATTATTGGCGGCGCAGCAAACCAGGTGCAGCGGGCGCTCGCGCAGCGATGCGAGCGGCAAGTCGTCCTTGGGACGGAGATCGGTCTGGCGGTTCTCCTTCGCTTTGGCAACGGCGCGTCCCGTTTCGGTCATTACCGGATAAGCGGCGCCGAGAAAGGCCCGGCAGATGCGATCGCGGTAAACCGCATGGAGCCCGAATTCATGGGGATCGACGAGCACAACCAAGAGCGCGATCGCCGCCATCGCAAACGTGGCCCAGTACCAGTTATACCAGTCGGCATGATTTAGCCGGATCAAACCGCTCGCCAAGCCGGACCACGCCAGACCCACTGCCAGGTAAGCAAGAATCTGGGGAATATAGGGTTTGATTTTTTCCCAAAACCCCGTGCCTTGGGCGCGATTCAGATTCTGGCCGATCCAATTGCGCAGCAACGCGAACAGCCCGGCGCTGCCGGCGGCGCCTCCGCCGAGGGCTTCCAATGGGACGTTCAAGTTGTGAAGATTGAGGCCGACATGCCAGAGCGTCGTAAGGAGCGTCCACAAGCTCGCCACGCCGACCAATCGCATTGCCGTGCGGTCATTCCTCGGGACACTCACTCGCCGCGCCATCGACGGCGGCATGAACGCGCCGCGGAAACGCATCGCCAGCGCGACCAGCGCGGCAAAGCCCCAGGCGATGCTCGGTTCGTAAAGCCAGGGAAGCGACACCAGACTCTGTTCGGGAAATCGTGCCGGCGGTATGATGCCTACCAATGTCCACCAGTTCTGGTAGCTTGATACCAACCCCGCGTACAACCAGACGCCCTTGGGCGGTGAATAGAGCCACACCTTCCAGGCTTCCCGCATTAGATAGGCCGCCAAGGCGACCGCCGCGAGCGGAATAATCAGCTGAAGCAGGAAACCCGGCCAGCTTGGCAAATCAGTGCCGCGCGGTTGTTCCGCACGCCACCAAAGCTCCATCGTGATAAACACAGCAAGCGTCAAGCAAACCAAAAAGGCGATCCGAGCCCAAAGCTCGGGACAGGACAGGTAGAATGTGAGGGCCAGCCAGACAACCAGCGCCAACCCCAGCACCGACAACGCCGCGAGCAGCGCCGGCAGAAGGCCCGCGAGTACCGAGACCACCGCGCCCCAAGTTTCGGTATCGAAGAATCCCGTGCGCGGAACGAGAAACTTGCCGAACTCGCGCAGATGGCGCACCTCTTCCACCTCGGGCAGGCGGCTGTCGTCGGCGCCCTGACGCCCTGAGTCCTGCAAGTTATCGGGAAAGGATTTTTTAATGTCGCTGTGCCCTGGTCCTTCCTTCACCCTAAGCCACCGCGACCAGAAACCGCCAATATAACCGCCGCCAGAGACCGTCGAGAGATAATCGACATCCTTGAGCAGGTCGATTCGGTGCAGCCCCTGGAGAAGACCGAGGTTGAAGGTCGCGCTGCGGATGCCGCCGCCGGAGAGCGCGAGCCCCAGGTAGTCCTGCTCACAGAAACTAACTCGCGGTTCCGCCGCCGGCCCCTTTTCTATTTTTAATTTGGGGTCAATAGCCGCGCCATGGAGGTCCCGTTGCTCGATTTTGATAAGCGCCTCGAAGTTGCCTCCCGACCCGTCATTGGCACGGGTGGTACGAGTGAAAATCGAACGAAGCCATCGCGGGCATTTGTCGACCAAGGAGGTCTTGATTGGAGCGAGCCTAAGGGCAACATGAGCTGTGAAAGTTGCTACCTTTAGTTTTATTCCCGCCACAAAATTACCCCCCGACTCGAGATCCGCAAGGGCGGTATGACTGGGGAACCAGCAATGGAATTGACGACGCACTCCGGCTAGCAGCGTCATGAGCAAACCAAGGCAAACGATGGCGAGGGTTATGAACTTCGCTTCCGTGTAGAAACGCAATCGTGGGTGCGGGCAGGATACGAAGCCAGCCAGGCGTTCTTTTAGACATTCATTCTCCAGGCGGTCCCACCAAACCAAGGTGAAGATCGCGAGCACCAACGCCGCGGCGTGAATCCAGGGCGACCAGCGATCGAAGCGAATCGGCCTGCAAATCCATGGCCAGAGCCAATCCCCTTTGCACCCTTGCGGTTGCGGCTCCCACCAATAGAGGAGCAAGAATGCGAAGGCGGCGAACGAAAGGAAGGCGAATCTGTACTCGGCGATGAATTTGTCATCGCGCTCGACGTATTCCCTGGCGCATTCAATCAGGGACTGTTTTTCCTCCGCGCAAGCGGGCGACAAGTTCTCGCTCCATTGGTTGCGAATCGCTTCGGCCAGCTCTTCATTGGTCGCCAAAGAAAAACTCGCCAATCCGTGCGCGGCCTCTTTAGTTACAAGAAATTCATTGATTTGTTTGAGCTGATTGGCGACGTTGTAGCAAACGTAGAAATTCCAAACAAAAAAGAGCAATAGGACGACGAGAAGACGTTTTTGCGAGACGGTACGGCGTTCAGCTTTCATGCTACCCTCTCCCTTTTGCGATCCGGCGAGCCGGCCCCCTTGTCGCAGCTATCGCAACTCGCCGCCCCCTGTCAAGCCGGATCGCAAAGCCTGGGGTCCCACTCATGGATGAATATTGACGTAGAGGGGCGCGGCACGAGTAAAGTCCTCCGAGCCGAATCGAATAGTTGCGCAGCTCGTCGCCTGGCGCGCTCCCGCGTTGCGCACTCTCTGACGGCGCGGCTTACGGCCTTCGCCACCGCGGCCAGCGGTCCTTCCTGCTTCTTGAAGAGGACGGCTACGCTATTCGGACGGTCCAAAAACTATTGGGGCATAGAGACGGCAGCAACACAATGATCTACGCCCATGTCTTAAATCGTGGTGGCAAATGAGCTCACAGTCCGGTGGAGCAGCTAAGGATCGATTCGGGCCGACCGTAGCCGGTAAAGGCTGCCATATATGCAGTGTTTGCCGAGAAAGACTTTTCGTTGTTAAGTGCCGAAAACAATTGTAGGATTAGCCATTATTTTGAATTCGTCGAACGGGATGGACTGACCGATTGATTTATAAGTTAGACGGACGCGGAAGACCGATGTCCTCAGTTTTCATTCTTGGCGCAGGCTTTTGTCTGGACGCCAATCGGCTAGCAAACCAGAGCGGCGCTGTTAGTGGCGCATATCCGCTTGCCTGCGAAATGGCAGCATGCTTCGGCGGCAGGTACGACCTCTCCAATGGTGTCGAGGAAGCGTTTCTGGCAGCCCGGAATCAGCGCGACCGAGGACCCGGTGAGCAACTGGTCGATCTCATTCAGACGGCCGACTATTTCGTGGGCTCGCGTGTGGCAACGATGAAGATGTCACCATATCGCGATCTAGTAAACAAATATCCTCGCGCCACTTTCCTTTCGTTTAACTACGACTGTCTTCTCGAGCAGTTGCTGTTGCTGGCGCAGCTTTGGAACCCTAGAGATGGATTCGGAGCGCCCGCAAACGCACTAGTGCATCCTGTAGCGGTCGACAACATCGCGGTCGCACCCTCCTCGTCGGTTCACGTTTTACACCTTCATGGATCCATCTACCTGTACCCCGTCGAATATGAGACGTACACAGAAGGTGGCCGCGATCCCCTTTTGTTTCGCCAGCGCGGATCACCCGAGTTTCGCTTCGATCCCGATGCTCTGGGCCATCATTTCCTTCCATTTGAAAGAATCCCACCCGACATCCATTACATGTTGCCGTACGAAAGACTGATTCTTCCTGTTCCTGACAAGTCCGAGGACCTTGCGCAGCGTGCGCTACAGCTCGTCTACACTTCGGCGACTAATGCGATTCGGATCGTGGGCGCGGTCATCGCGATTGGATACAGCTTTGCGCCCTATGACCTCTCGTCTTATCGTCCGCTGTTGCAAGCACTCGAGCAAACCGATGGACAGAGGCTGACGGTCGTTGATCCGAACGCCCACCTGATCGCCGAGCGACTTCATTCCGAGTTCCCAAAACTCACCATCGAACCTGTGCGCACCACGTTCTCTCTTTGGATCGATGTGCAAACGCAGCAAGCGGAGACTGCGCCGTCTAACGAGGAGTTGTAGCTGACGGCGCGATGGAGCAGTTTGGTTGAGTAAGGACAGCTGCACGCCGCAGCTAAACTCCGACGCGTTCTGCGATTGACGCGCGATGGGCCATGTGCGTGTGCGGAGTCAGTGCGCGGGCTCAAGCATGAAACTGTTTTCACCATGGGCGCCATCGTCATCATTCTGGCGGTGATCGTCGCCTGGCGTGTTCCCGCGTTGCGCGCTCTCTGACGGCGCGGCTTAAGGCCCTCGCCACCGCGGCGAGCGGTCGTTCCTGCTCCTTGAACAGGACGGCTACGATATTCGAACGGTCCAAGAACGATTGGGGGATAGAGACGTCAGCACCACAATGATCTACGCCCATGTCTTAAATCGCGGTGGCAAATGAGCCCACCGTCCGGCGGATCAGCTAGGGATCGATTCGGGCCGACCGTAGCCGGCAAAGGCTGACATATATGCAGTGTTTGCCGAGAAAGACTTTTCGTTGTTAAGCGCCGAAAACAATTGTAGGATTAGCCATTATTTTGAATTCGTCGGTCGGGATGGACTGACCGATTGATTTATAAGTTAGGCATAAAGGTACCGTGACGTTCGGAGAAAGTTGTGCTTATTGACTGCACTCAGTGCAAGGCACGCGTTAACGCGGAGGAGGTCGCTCAATTCATTGGTTTCGATGACGAGACTCAATTCGACGTTCGATATGTTTTCCTAAGGTGCCCCTCCTGCATCACGCCTCTCCTAACAGTTCAATGGCGTCCGGAGGAAGGAGAAACTTGGGATTCAGCCCGTCGTCTCTATCCGCCTATTCGCCGCATTAGTTTTCGTGTTCCCATGGAGCTGCGGCGCTCTTTTCAAGAAGCACTTCAGTGCCACGAGTCCGGTCACTACCTTGCTACCGCGCTCATGTGTAGACGTACGCTTGAGGGCGTCTGCAGCCATCATCTTGGGAATGTGAAAAACCTCTCCCAGGCCCTAAAGGAACTCCACAGTAAACAAATTATTGACGATCGACTGTGCGAGTGGGCAACGGCACTCCGCGACGACGGTAACCTCGCGGCCCATGATATCAGTGCGCGTATCAGCCACGAAGATGCGGAGGACTTAGTGGATTTTTCGGAGGCTATTCTGGATTATGTGTTCGTCCTTCGTGACCGGTTCGTGAAGTATAAAAGTCGGCGCGCGAAACGAAGAATGAAACCGAGAGGCAAGGGTGCCTAACAATCGGCTTGAGACGGACCTTCGGACCCGCTCGCGTTGCTCGCGGGCCGCGGCTTCTCAGCCTAAGCGTTAGGCGTCAGGCGCGCGAGCACATGAACACGGATTCGCTTAGCTTAGAGGCACTATCTCTACTGAGGCAGATCGAAGCTGAGGGGCGACTCCCCACCACGACAGCCTCCATCCTCCGCGCCCCTTTGCCGCCGAAGCGTTGGTGGGCCGCTATTTCGGAGGGTGCTCGCGATAATGAACCATTTCTGGGTGCCGTCAACAGGATCGCTGCTGCGCGCGAAGAGGACTCAAGCCTTCCAATTTGGCCGCCTGCTATGTACGAAACTGCGGACTCTCTGCCGGGTGTCTCCTTGTCCGAAGGCGTTGCTTTATGCGATCGCTTCTTGCGGCTTGAAGCTGGCGGCCCCGTCGTAGGAATATCGCTACATCAACTACAATGGGACGTTCTGGCTGCGCACTACTGCCCGTTGCGCGAGCGTTACCAAGTGCTCACGATTCTTGTCCAGAATGGTGTGCTTTTGGAAACGGCGGCAGATAGCCCTGACCAACGATCAGGGCTTCGTTGGCCTCTGACAATCACAGGGAGTCTTTTGCCTCTTATACGGGAGGGGCGGCTGCGAGCGCAATTGCCAACGTTCTCGCGGCTAGAGGATTTTATTGCGGCAACCCAGCGAGCATACCCCAACCTTTTCAAGATCTTTTTGTGGATGACCGTGGGCGGGGGTCTAGTGCTCCTTGGTCAGACAACTTGGGGTTGGTTTCGTTTATGGACACGGTGACGCCTAGCAAAGGGCTAAAGACAGCTGTCGAATACGCTTGCCCTAGGGCTCGCTTTATTCGCCACAACTTAGCCGTCAGTCGTTAGATGGACAAGTCAGTCACATGAATATGAGATGCGAACAGCTCCTTTCTGTGTCCCTGATTTTTGTCGGGCTACTCGAGTTCAATAGTTGTCGGCGTGAACCGGCCGCGCCGGTACCAGTGTTCCTTGGTGCCAGCTATGGCATGACAACCGAGAAGGCTCGAACTGCGCTCCATGGCGAAGGAGCACAACTCCTCAGTTACGACGATTATGTTCAAGTCGAAGCGAAATCGTTGATTCAAGAGCTGGACTTCCGGCCTCTGTACTCTGAGGAGGTTTTCTACATGCCGTCCATTCAACTCTGGAGTTCGCGCGTAGAGGCGAAGTTCACATTCACAGAGAATTTACTCACGTATATTACCGTTTATCTTCAAGCCGTCCATCAGCCTTCAGAAGCGGTCGTCAATCTTGTCGATAAAGAATTGCGAAGCCGCTATACCTTTAAAGGCCGAACAGACAGCACCGAGATTCCGGGTGCGTATACGCTCAAGTTTCTTGCTGAGCAATCTCGGAAAGCTTCGTTCTGGGTCAACCTTGCCGACAAGCAAGAGCCTATTCTGATCATTTATTTCTTTGACGGTAGTGTTCTAGACGCACGGAAGCGGCGAATTCAGGAGCGGCAACAACGGGCTCTGGGTCCGGCAAAGCGATAGAGATCCCAGCGAGGCCACCTAACAAAGCGTTGCGGCAGGCCGCGCTGCAGCCGCTGCCGCGTGCTGCAGCGTTCCCTCCGCTCGCAAAAGACGCTCGCTCCGGCGGCTGCTGAACGCTAAAGTCGTTAGGCGATTGATGCGCGATGGGCCATGTGCGTGTACGGGGTCAGTGCGCGGGCTCAAGCATGAAACTGATTTCACCATGGGCCATCGTCATCGCTCTGGCGGGGTTCGTTGCCTGGAAGGTTCCGGCGATTCGTGCTCTCTAAGCGTCCGGCC
>JAUYJC010000304.1 GCA_030688735.1 Deltaproteobacteria bacterium | reverse complement strand
GGGAGATATTCCGAGTTTGGGTTACGGTTGTTCGCCGGAGGCGAACCTCTTTTCCCCAGCGTGGTCTGGGGAAAAGCGTGTACTACTATAGTCGAAAGTTTGCGCAAGCTGCGCAAACTTTTCAGTGAGCGGAAATACTCGAACCGGGGAATTGACTCGCGCCAAGGCGCAAGGCACGCCAAGTTCGGAGGGGAGAGATGAATTATCTTGGAGAGATTATTAGCCGTTATTCTCCGACCTTTGCGGCCTTGGCGTCTTTGCGGGAGATATTCCGAGTATCGGTTGCGGCTCAGCCGCGCTGTGACTCTGTGGTGAATATCTCTTCACAGGAACCCAGAAGAACCTTTTTTTCCAGGCGCGGCGTTTGACTTCAAACGCGTCGATCGGATATGCCGCGTATATGACACAGCCAACATCTCGGAACGAAAAACTGTTGGCAGGGCGGAGTTGGGCGCGTGATCGATCGCGACGCCCATGGGGAAAGGAGTTACTTCTTGAAAATTGCTGACATTGAAATCATAGAGCTAACAAGCATCCCGGTGACACCGCCGTTGTTTGAAGAGCCGGTGCGCGCTGCGGTGCGATTGGTGAAAATCAAAACCGACGACGGTATCGTCGGGATCAGTCAAATCGGCGGTTTCATGCATTCCGCGTCCGTGGGATTTATTAGAAACGAACTCGCGCCGTTCTTGAAGGGGAAGGACCCGTTGGAGAACGAACGGTTGATGCACCAGATGCTGTGGAAGTTCAACACCCGGGCCCACGCCGGCGTGTGGAATTTCGCCGTGAGCGCTGTCGACGTGGCGCTGTGGGACATCAAAGGCAAATTTTATAACACGCCGGTGTGGCGCCTGCTCGGGGCGGCGCAAAAATCGATTCCCGCCTACATTACCTTCGGGTTGCGCGCCTACTCCCGGGAGGCGCTGGCCGAAGCGGCCAAGTATTGGGTGGCGCGCGGGGAAACCCGGCTCAAGATCCAAGTCGGTAGGCTTAATATCCGCGGCGAGATGGATCCCTCCGGAGCGGGGGCTGGCCACCGCGAGGACAATCCCGCGGAAGACGAGGCGCGCCTGCGCGCGGTGCGAGAAGCGGTCGGCGAGAAAGTCGAATTGATGGCGGATGCCAACTGCCTGATGAAATACGACGCCGCGGTTAGGTGGTGTAAGCGCTTTGAGCCTTATAATTTGATGTGGTTCGAAGAACCGATCGTGCACAACGATGCGCATCTGTTGGCCGAGCTGCGCAAACAGACGAGCATTCCCATCGCGGCCGGACAATGGGAGAACTTTTTCAAGCTCGCGGAGTTGGTCAAGCAAAATTCCGTCGATTTCTTGAATATCCATGTTCTGTCCGTAGGTGGATTCACCATGGGCATGAAAGCTGCCGGCATCGCTCAGGCGTCCAATCTTCCGGTGGGCAACGGCGACCATTTCGATCTGCACCTGCACGCGGCCGTGCCCAACGGTTGGCGCGCCGAAATCCACGTGAACAATTGGTTAACGTCGAATTTGATATATAAAGACCTGCCGGGACCGGTCAACGGTTGGGTGACCCTGACCGAGCGACCTGGGCTCGGGCTGGAACTCAATGCGGATGCAGTCGCAGAATACAGAATTAAATAAGTTATTCTGAAATTCGGAGGAATTATGAAGAAACTTGTCGTCCTAGCATCAATCCTCTTTTCGTCCTGGACTCTAGGATTATTTACGGCCGTTCAAGCGCAGGATCCCTTTTATAAAGGGAAAACCATCCGACTCGTGGTCGGCTCGTCGCCGGGAGGATTTTACGACCGTTGGGCGCGCATGTTCGCGCGCTACATGCCTAAATACATTGTTGGCAATCCCGAGATCGTCGTGCAAAACATGCCCGGCGCCGGTTCACTGGTCGCCGCCAACTATGTCTATAACGTGGCCAAGCCCGATGGTCTGACGCTGGGGATGGTGCAATACAACATCTACATGGATCAGCTTGTCGGACGTAAAGAAGTCCAGTTCGACGTGCGTAAATTCGCGTGGATCGGCTCGCCGGTGAGCGAGACGGTTTTGCTTTATATGCGCAACGATGCGCCTTACAAATCCATACGCGATATCGTCAAGGCAAAGGAGCCGCCCAAATGCGGCTCGTCGGGAACTGTCGGGTCGGATTATATCCTGGCCAGGTTATTGGAGGATGCGATCGGCGCGAAGTTCAATACTGTGTTGGGTTATCCCGGCGGCAGCGAAATCGATCTCGCGGTGGAAAAGGGCGAGGTGGTCTGCCGCGCGCATAATATTTCCGCCCACTTCGGGCGCGAGCCTTTCAACAGCTGGCACAAAAAAGATTTCGACCGCCATATCGTTCAGACGGGGCGTAAGCGGGACGCCAATCTGCCCGATACGCCGACAATCTACCAACTCTTTGATGAATATAAGACCCCCGATATAAGCCGACGGGTAGCGCAAGTGATGCTCGCCGGTGGTGAGTTGGGCCGCCCCATGCTGGCGACGCCGGGCACAGTGCCGGAACGGATTAAAATTTTACGCGACGCCTATGCGAGGGCTTTAAAAGACCCGGAACTGTTGGCCGAAGCCGAGAAGAACAAGATGGACGTCGATCCTTCGTCCGGCGATGAACTGGAAGATTTGATGAAGAAGGTCATGGAGCAACCCAAGAACGTGCTCGATAGGGTGAAGAAAATGCTCGATAACTAACGAACCGAATCAAAGCTGCCGCTTAAGGCCAGTCCAGTAGCGTATTGGGTGAGTTCAACTTCGGCGACGCTTCGACTCGATCTCCGGCG
>JAUYJC010000257.1 GCA_030688735.1 Deltaproteobacteria bacterium | reverse complement strand
GTCGTCGGCGCGGGTCTGGCGGGATTCACCGCCGCGGCGCGGGCTTCGGAGCAGGGCGCGAAGGTCGTGCTCATCGATAAGAGCGGCGGCGAACTGGGCGACGGCAACGTGCTGATGGCTTCGGGCAGTTTGCGCGCCGGTGGCAAGAGCCCGAAGGCCGATCCCGCAGAGCTATACGAATTCGTCATGTCAGAAGGGATGGCGTACCCCGATCTCGTTCGTGCTTGGGCCGAGACTTGCAGCCGCGCTGTCGACTGGCTGGCCGGCAGCGGAGTTAGAGTCGTTGAAACCGCGCCCGGCAGAATCTGGCTGGATCAGTCGGGCGAAGTCTCGCTGGCGCCGGTCTACAAGAAAGACGTTGGCACGCGCGCCCTCGCTAAACTCAAAGAGCACTTCTTAAAACTTGGCGGGCACTATTTGAACGGCATCGAAGGACTCAGGCTCATCATCGAACACGACCGCGCCTGCGGTCTGGTGGGCAGGAAGGGCGGCGAAGAAATCGAATTGCGCGGTGGCTCGACGATACTCGCCACCGGCGGCTTTAGCGCCAACAAGGAAATGGTGCGGCAATATATCGGGCCGCACGCCGATCGCTGCAAGCTGCGCGGCTCCAAGCAAGATACCGGGGACGGCCTGCGCATGGCGCTCGAAGTCGGGGCCAAGGCAGTAAACCTCAAATATTTTTACGGCCACTTGCTTTCGCGCAAAGCGCTTGTTGACGATCGCTTCTGGCCCTATCCGAGGTTGGATTCCTTCGTCGATGAAGGCATGCTAGTCGATCGCAACGGCGAGCGCTTCGTCGACGAGGGCAGGGGAGACGTGGCGGTGGCCAACGAGCTTGCGCGGATCGATGATGTCACGAGCGCGGTTTTGATCTTCGACCAGGCGACCTGGGACGCGGCGAAGGATGATGCCTTTTCCAACTCGGTTAAAACCCCGGCGCCCAATCCCTGGCTGCGGGACAACGACGGCGAGCTTTTCCACCACGATACCATCGGCGGTCTTGCTCACGAGCTTGGGCTTGATCACTCGCGTTTGACGCGGACGTTGGAGCAATACAATCACGCTATAGAGTCCGGTGCCGGAAGCGAATTGCCAATTCCGCGCACGGGCAAGGCAAAGCCGCTGCACGCGCCGTTCTACGGGCTGAAAATCGTGCCCGGCATTACGTTCACCATGGGCGGCGTGCTGGTCAATGGCCGCAGCGAAGCGCTGAATCACGATGAGAAGCCGATTCCGGGATTGTACGCGGCCGGCGACACCATCGGTGGGTTGATGGGCGGCTATCGCGGCGGTTACACAGGCGGGTTGATGCAAGCGGTCGTAACCGGCATCCTGGCGGGAGAAAATGCGTCGCAATTTAAACGCTGACAAAGTCCGGAGCATTTCAAACGGAGCTTGCCAAGGCTCACGGTGACGTCGAAGTCAGTTTTACCTTAGTGAATTGATTTTGAAATGCGTGGTGTCCGAAAATCCCCCCTTTCCCCCCTTTCCCCAAGGGGGGCTAATTGGCAGTCTCCCTTTCGTAAAGGGAGGGTTAGAGGGATTTGTTTTCGTGCGCAACACGATTTTGACGAGACCCTGCGCCGATGCTTTTCGGCCTTGGCTCTCGGTTTTGCGGTGCTCAGTTCATCGGGTTGTTTGATCGACCGGATCGGCGGCGCGTATACACGAGAGCCGGAGGAACTTGAATCAAACGCTTCGATCGGTGCTAGAAGGCTCATCGAGTTGGCTTTCGAAGGGATTGAGTCGGTGCGGTTGGTTGACTACCATACTCATATCGTCGGCTTGGGAACCGATGGCAGCGGCGCGTTCGTCAGTCCGAGAACCAAAGATTGGTTGAGCCTGGAGCGTTGGAAGTTTCTTGTTTACAGCAGCGCATCGGGAATCAAGAATCTTGTGCAGGCCGACCAGGAGTACGTGGCGCGCCTGGCCAGGCTCGCGCGCGCCAGTTCGCGCGGGGGCAAGTATCGCATTCTGGCGTTCGACAAGTATTACAAGCCGGACGGAACCGTCGACCTGGGCAAGACCAACTTTTACATTCCGAACGAGTATGTTTTCCGATTGACCGAGCAATATCCCGACATCTTCCTGCCGGTGATATCCGTTCATCCCTATCGCCGCGACGCGCTCGCTGAGTTGGAGAATTGGGGGCGACTCGGCGCCAAGATCGTCAAATGGCTGCCTAACGCGATGGGGATCGATCCTTCCAGTTCGCTTGTCGATCCGTTTTACCGCAAGATGAAAGAGCACGGTATGATCCTGCTTTCGCACACGGGCGAAGAACAGGCGGTGGAAGCCCAAGAGGATCAGCGGTTAGGCAATCCGCTGCTATTGCGGCGGGTGCTGGAGAACGGCGTGCGCGTCATCATGGCGCATACCGCCAGCTTGGGAAGTTGCGAAGACCTCGATGACTCCGGAGAGAAGAAGCTGCCATGCTTCGATTTGGCGCTGCGCCTCATGGGCGAAGCAAAGTATGAACAGCTTCTATTCGCGGAGATTTCCGCGCTGCTGCAATTCAATCGGATGCCAGAGCCGTTTACCACTTTGCTGAAGCGCCAGGACTTGCACCCGCGCATGGTCAACGGAAGCGATTATCCGTTGCCGGCAATTAACGCGCTGATCCACACGAGGAGCATGGCGCGGGCGGGTTTCATCACGGACGAGGAGCGCGCGCAGCTCAACGAGATCTACGACTACAATCCGTTGTTGTTCGATTTTGTGCTCAAGCGAACCATGCGCCATCCGGAGACCAAGCAGAAGCTTACCGCCAGCGTATTCATGGCCAATCCAGGGTTGGAGAACTAGGCCGGATTATCGAGAGCTTGGCACGGCTTCGCAAGAAGCCGCTCTAGCTCCTAGCGTTGCCGGCCTTTGCGACGCGTTACTGTTCTTATTTTGCTTTACGTTTTCGAGGATCTTCCGTATCTGGAAGGCAGAGATAGGTCAGGGTGCTGTTGTTGCCGGTAAACGTTACTGAGTTTTTGGTAAATTTGGCGTCCTTGAACTGCCGCCACGTTTCGAGCTTTTCCTTCATGTTCGCCAGGCACTTCTCTTCGCCAGCGAAGCCGCTCGTCCCGGTCCAACTTTCCGGCGTCGGGCCAGTGCTGCGGGTCCACAGGACCCACATCAAGAGCAATAGTAAACTGTATTGGCGCATGGTGTTTCCTCTGTAGGTTGCTCAGTCGTAATTGGCCGGCAAGCAGTTTCGCTTGCCGCTTGATCTATAGGGGGCACATTACACTCTTCCGAACCTCTATTACAAACGTCTCTTGACCCAAGCTGCTTTGGGGCGTAGACGGAAAGAGCGAGAGCAAGAAGGAGGAACCTGGCCGGCTCAAAGTGGAGTCCCACGGGAAAGCCCGTGGCGCCTTCCAGTCCGCCCCTGGGGCGGACTCCTGAGCAAGAGCCGCGGCCAAGGCCGGGGCTCGAGTCGAAGGGTCGATCTTGGCGCGTCGGGGGGGGGAACTACATGGCGGTCAATCGTAAAGTTTGTTTTACCGGTCCGACGCGGCTGACGCTGGCCGAGGATATGCTGCGCGGCGCGGGCTGCGACCTGGTGATGGGAAAAAACGCCGATGAATTTCGCACTTTCCGCTATGAGCGGCGCGAGCTGATTAACCTCATTGGCGACGCCCCGGTAGTCTTTCCCTCGGGGCGGGACATCATCGGCGCGGATATTCTGGATTCCTGCGCAAACCTTCAGGCGGTGGTGAAGTCGAGCATTGGCATTGAAACGGTCGATGTCGAGGCCGCTACCGAGATGGGCATCCTCTGCTGCAACAGTCCAACGCCGGAGAACTACCTGGGCGTGGCGGAGGCCACCGTCGGTTTCATGGTGGCGCTGTTCAAGCGCCTGAAGCTTAACGAAGCGTTTATGCGCGCCAACGGGTGGAGGGAGGCGCAAAATCGCGGCTCGTTGATGGTCGGAAAGAGCGTCGGCATCATCGGCGTCGGTCGGATCGGGCGCAACGTCGCCAAACGCCTCGGGTCCTGGGACATGAAGTTCCTCGGTTACGATCCCTATGTCACGCAGGAAACCGTCGCGCCGCTGGGGATCAAGATGGTCGCGCTGGACGAACTACTGCGGGAGTCCGATGCGGTTACGCTGCACGTCGGCTTGACGAAAGAAACACGCGGCATGATCGGCCTGCGCGAGCTGAAGCTGATGAAGCCAACGGCGTTCATCATCAACACCTCGCGCGGCCCGGCGATCAAGGAAGCGGATCTGATCAAGGCGTTGAAGGAGAAAATTATCGCCGGCGCGGCTTTGGACGTGTTTGACGTAGAACCGACGCCGCTCGAAAACCCGCTCCGCGCAGTTGACCCAACCAAGCTCATCATGACGCCCCATATCATCGGTACCAATCCGGGCTCCCAGGACGCCGGGCAGCGGCTGGCGGCGCAGAGCATTCTGGCGATTCTTGACGGCAAAGTTCCCGACACGGTGGTGAATCCACTGGCTATTCCGCGCTGGAAAGAACGATTCGGGTCGTAGCCGATTGGTGAACTGTAAAGGGCATCGGGGTAAGGAGTTAGGAGTAAGACGTGAAGAGAAAAATTCGGAAGGGATTTGTTTCTCTCGCTACATTTTTTCTCGCGGCGGAGTTTTTGATCAGTTTTCCAATCTGCCCGGTGAGGGCGGCGGTTGCGCTTCGCGTTGCCTATCCGCAACCCAGCGGCGCGTTGCTGCCCCTCTGGCTTGTCAGCGAAGCCAGGCTAGATCAGAAATACGGCGTTCCGGTGCAAAATATTTTTCTCTCCGGCGCAGCCAGGATCAATCAATCCATGATCGCGGGCGATATCGATCTCGCCAGCGTCGGCGGCGCGGTCGTCCATACGGTCCTGGCCGGCGGCGATTTGGTAGCGATCGCCGTGGGCGTTCCGACCTACGGTTTTTCTCTCTATGGGCGCGCCGAAGTTAAAGACATCAAAGACTTGCAGGGAAAAGTCGTGGGCATCATGAGCAAGGGGTCGTCGTCGGAGCACGCGGTCATCGCTTTGCTACAGCGCCACAACCTGCAACCGGGCAAGGATGTCAAGTTTGTTTACCTCGGCGGCGTGCGCGAAGTAGTGGCGGCCATTGACCGCGGCATCGTTGCCGCCGGCGTGCTGTCGGCTCCGACCACCTTGATCGCTCGGCGCCTGGGCCAAAAAGAACTGGTGAACATCGCCACTCTGGGGCTGCCCTACATCCACAGCGGAGTCGCGACGCGGCGCTCTTTTGCGCGCCAGCAGCCGGAGCGGATCAGGAGCTATTTGCGCGCCTATATCGCAGCCATCAAGATCGCCAACGAAGACGCCGAAACCAGCAAGCGCGCGCTGGCCCGCTACCTGGTGACGAAGGACGCCGCGATTCTAGACGAGGCTTATCAAACGTTCCGCGGTGTTTTTCCGCGAGTACCCTACGTCGCCGAGGACTATATCAAGTCGGTCTTGGCGGTGTCGGATCATCCGAAAGCGGCGGGCGCCAACCCTGAAGGCTTCTTCGACAACCGGTTCTTGAAGGAATTGGAAGAAAGTGGTTTCGTACAAGAGCTTTACGGGCGGAAGTAGTTTCGCAAAGGACCAGTATAGGGTACATCCAGCGGACCGTTAAAAAATATCCGTTTTTGTTGCAGCAGTCCGCTGGAGCGCCGCAAAGAAAGGAGCGCGAATGTTCACAATATTGCCACGAGGTATGAAAGAGATGATTCTCATTAATTGTTTGGCCCTGGCGATTTTTGCGTCGCTGGGCGAACCGGTCTATTCCGCTGGGGCGCCCTTCAGGCTTCGGGTAGGATACCCACAGCCGAGCGGCGCCCAGTTGCCCTTGTGGATCATGTCGGAGGCGCGGTTCGATCAAAAATACGGCTTCGATCTGCAATATATCTATATTTCCGGCGGCGCGCGGCTGACCCAGACCCTGGTGGCCGGGGACATCGACATGGCCACCACCGGCGGCGCGGTGATCAACGGGATCTTGAGCGGCGCGGATCTCATCTACATCGCGATGGTGGTGCCGACCTATGGATTTTCACTCTACGCGCGACCGGAGGTAAAGGATGTCGCGAGCCTGAAGGGGAAAATTATTGGTGTGATGACCAAAGGAGCTTCATCGGATCACGCCGCGGTGGCTCTGTTGCGCCACAACAACCTTCAGGCGGGGCAGGATGTGAAGTTTCTTTATCTCGGCGGCGTGCGTGAGGTCCTGGCGGCCCTGGAACGGGGCATCGTTTCGGCGGGCGTGATATCCTCGCCGACGACTCTGGCGGCGCGGCGTCTCGGTTTCAAAGAGGTCCTCAACATCGCGTCTTTGAATCTGCCCTACGTTCATAACGGGGTGGTCACGCGCCGCGCGCTCACCCGTCAGCAGCCCGAGCGCATCAAGGCGTTTCTGCGCGGCTTTCTCGCGGCCCTCAAAGCCGCCAACGACGATGCCGGGTTGTCCAAGCGCGCGCTCGCCCGTTTTCTGGCGACCAACGATGCGGCGATCATCGATGAGGCCTATCAGTCGTTTCTTGGAGTCTTTCCGCGCCTGCCGTATATCACGGAGGACAATATCCGGGCCGTACTGTCGGTCGCCGATCACCCCAAGGCCGCCGCCGCGGACCCCAAGGAGTTCTTTGACAATCGCTTCGTTAAGGAGTTAGAAGATAGTGGATTCATCAAGGAACTTTACGGTCAACGCTAGAGGGGCTTTACTAAACCGAATCAAAGGGACGATCGAACGATGAGAAAATGCAGTCCGTTACGACGCGCAGCCTTGTTGGTCTTTCTGATTCTTCTAATCGGCGTGAGGGCGCAGGGTGCTGCGGCCCCCGATAAACTCATCGGCGTCCACTCCGCGCGTGTCATGTCCCAGTCTTTGCCGTGGGTGGCGGAGGAGGCGGGGCTATTTAAGAAATACAATTTGGATTTCCACCTGGTGTTTATCTCATCTTCGAGCATCGTCACCGCAGCATTGCTTGGTGGAGACGCGGAGATGACCCTGACCGGCGGCATCGGCAACGTGCGCGCTTACGTGCACGGATCTACGGACGTGGTTTTCGTAGGCGCCGTGAAGAACATGTTAACTCACAGCATCGTGGGAGGCGCGAATATAAAAAGGCCGGAGGATTTGAAGAGCAAACGCATCGGCGTGAGCCGTATCGGTGGAAATTCGCACTATTTTACTATCCAGGCGCTCAGGCGTTTTAACCTGGAACCGGGGAGGGACTTTGTTTTCATTCAGACCGGTGGCGAGCCCGAAGCCATTGCCGCGCTAATTGGCGGGGGGATCGACGCGGCGGCGGTGACCGCGCCGGCAGACGCGCAGGGAATTGCCCATGGCTATCGCTACGTTTTGTACGGCCCCGATCTTAAAATTCCCTACTCCGCAACGGCCTTTGTTACTAAGCGCTCCGTCATCGCCAAGCGGCCCCAAGTCATCAGCCAGTTTATGCGTGTTATGGCGGAGGCATCCAAACTCATGCACACGGACAGAGAGTTCATATACAAAGTTTTGGGAAAGTATCTGCGCCTGACCGACAGAAAGATTCTCGAGTCCTCCTATAACACGGAGATCAAAGCCCTGGAGCCAAGGCTGGTAATTAAAATGGATTCCTTACAGGCCATTCTTGATGAGATCGCGCCGACCGACGCGCGCGCGAAGAAGGTCAAACCGCAGGAGTTGGTGGATAATCGCTACGTCGATGACATGGAAAAGGGCGGATTTTTCGATCAGCTCTGGGCAAAAAAATGAACTTTAAAAGAAGGAAGGGTCAACCCATGATAAAATACTTGCTCGCAATAGCAACGCTCCTGTCGTTGTTCTCGCCGTTCACCGCGTCTGGAGCCGAAAAACTAATCGGTGTCCACTCCGCGCGCGTCATGTCCCAGTCGCTGCCGTGGATGGCGCAGGAAGCAGGGCTGTTCAAAAAACACAACCTGGACTTTCAGCTGGTTTTCATCGCCTCTTCCTCAATCGTGACCGCCGCGTTGCTGAGCGGCGATACGGAGATGACCTTGACCGGGGGAATCGGCAACGTGATCGCTTACGTGCGCGGCTCCACCGATGTGGTTTTTGTGGGTGGTGTCAAAAACGTAATGACCCAGAGTCTGCTGGCGGGGAAGGCGTTTACGAGGCCGGAAGATCTCAAAGGAAAAAGGATCGCAGTCAGCCGGATCGGCGGCAACACCCACTATTTCACTATCCAGGCGTTCAGGCGGTTTGGCATGGAACCCAATCGCGATTACAGTTTTATGCAGAGCGGGGGCGACCCGGAAGCGGTAGCTGCTCTCGTTAGCGGTCAAGTCGATGCCGCCACGTTGACTCCGCCGGGCGACGCCATGGCAATTGCTAACGGCTTCCAGTATCTCATCTATGGTCCTGACTTGAAGATTCCCTATTCGGCAACCGCCTTCGTTACCAAGCGTTCTGTCATCGCCAAGCGCCCGCAGGTGATCGGCCAATTCATGCGCGCGATGGCGGAGGCAGCCAAGATCATGCATACGGATAGGGAATTCGTTTACAAAGTACTGGGAAAGTATTTGCGGGTTACCGACAGGTCCATTCTCGATTCCGCGTATAACGCGGAAATCAAGGCGCTGGAGCCGCGGATGATCATAAAGAACGAGGCGTTGCAGGCGATTCTGGACGAAATTGGGACGACGGATGCACGGGCGAAAAAAGTGAAACCGCAGGAATTGGTCGACACGCGCTACCTGGATGAAATGGAAAAAAGCGGATTCTTCGACCAGTTGTGGGCTAAAAAATAGCTGACAAGGAGCAGCCATTCAACGGCAACCGAACGAGGCGAAGGCGACTTATGATCAAAGGCTTACTTGGGATACTAACGATTCTATCGTTCTTTGCGCCACTCTCCGTATCGGGAGCCGATAAACTCATCGGCATCCACTCATCGCGAGTCATGTCCCAATCGATGCCGTGGATCGCGCAGGAAGCCGGCCTATTTAAAAAATACGATCTCGATTTTCAGTTGGTCTATCTCGTATCGTCGGGGTTGGTCACGGCGGCGCTCCTCGGAGGCGATGCCGAAATGACACTGACCGGTGGCGTCGGCAACGTCCGCGGCTACCTGCAGGGGGCAACGGATCTGGTTTTTATCGGCAGCGTGAAAAATTTCATGACGCAGACCATCGTCGCCGGCGGCGCCATCAAAAAGCCCGAGGACCTCAAGGGAAAGAAAATCGCCGTCACCCGAATCGGCAGCAATTCGCACTACTTTACGATCCAAGCGCTGCGGCGCGTCAATCTGGAGCCGGGACGCGATTTCACCTTCCTACAGACCGGCGGTGATCCTGAATCGCTCACCGCCCTTGTTAGCGGGGGCATCGAGGTTGCCTGTCTGACCGCACCCAACGATGCGCAAGCCATCGCACAAGGTTTTCACTACGTGGTTTACGGTCCGGATCTCAAGATCCCCTATACGGCCGCGTCCTTTGTAGCGCGCCGGTCGGTTATCGCCAAAAGACCCCAGGTCATCGCGCATTTCATGCGCGCGATGGCGGAAGCCGCAAAGATTTTGCACACCGACCGAGAGTTTGTCTACAAGGTACTTGGCAAGCAGTTGCGCCTGACGGATCGTCGAGTTTTGGATGCCGGGTACAACTCGGAGATCCAGGCATTGGAGCCAAGGCTGGCCATCAAAATGGAATCCTTGCAAGCGATTCTTGACGAAGTTGCGCAGACCGACGCGCGGGCCAAGAAAATCAAGCCGAAAGAATTGGTCGACACGCGCTACCTGGACGAGATGGAGAAAAGCGGATTCTTCGATCAGTTGTGGGCGAAAAAATAGCCGACCGAGAAATGACGGAACGAACTATTATCTTATCCGGCTCTCACCTCATCGAAATTCCGGATCTATGTGACAAGTGGCTGCCACCATCGCCTGGTTCAATGATTACCCCCATCGAAATTCCACCTGGGCGAACTCGCGCGCGGTGTTCAATCGTGATATGGGTCA
The DNA here is from genome assembly GCA_030688735.1 of Deltaproteobacteria bacterium. Lineage (GTDB taxonomy): Bacteria > Desulfobacterota > Binatia > UBA9968 > UBA9968 > JACPFE01. The sequence continues at coordinate 1,377 of JAUYJC010000257.1, read as the reverse complement.
TCTTCCGGCGGCGAATTGACGCCGTCATGTTAACTTTAAGAATACAGAGGTGAGAAGATGGAACTACGTGACACGATAAAAGTATTGGACTCCGACGCCCATGCGCGGGATTTCGACGACGATATCCGGCCTTATTTGCCGGAGCCTTATCGTAATCAGCGCGCATCGTTTATTCCCAGCGAGCACTACGACCGCAATCTCGGCGGTACGCTGGGCCAGTCCGGCGGTAAGGTCGAAGAGCGCCTGGCCGCCATGGACACCCAACAGATCGACACCGCCGTGATGTTTCCCACCAGCGGCCTCGGCGTTGGCCGGGTTCGCGACCCGCAATTCCAGACCGCGCTTTGTCGGGCGTATAACGATTTCATGGCCAACTACTGCAAGGCTTCGCCGCGCCTTAAAGCGGTGGCGAATCTGCCGGTGAGTAACCCGGCGGAGGCGGAGAAGGAATTGAACCGCGCAATTACGAAACTCGGCTTGTGCGGCGGCATGCTGGTCGCGCAGGCGCACAGAAAGAATCTAGGAAGTCCTGAGTTCTATCCGATCTATGAGGAAGCGCAGCGGCTCAACACCCCGATTACGATCCATGCCTTCGGCGGCGACGAGCCCGGCAGTGAAATCTTCGATCAGTTTATCTGTCTGCACACGACCGGACATCCGTTTCCGATTCTGCGACAGCTCACCGCGATGATTTTTGGCGGAATACCGGAGCTGTTTCCCAAGTTAAGGATCGGCTACCTCGAGGTCGGCTGCGGCTGGTTGCCGTACTGGGCGGAGCGGATGGACGAGGAATGGGAGAAGCGCGGCAAGGTCGAAGCGCCGCTGTGCAAAAAGAAGCCGAGCGAATATCTATTCAGCGAGAACAGCTACTATGGCTGCGAGCCGGAAGAGAAAATGATCAGCTACGTCGTCGGCGAGATCGGCTCCAAGACGGTGATGTACGCGTCGGACTACCCGCACTGGGACATGAGCTGGCCGGAATCCGCGACGATTCTCTGGAATCGCGAGGACCTTTCGCTGGACGTGAAGAAGGATTTGCTGCTGAACAACGCGAAACGTTTTTATAATCTTTAACAACAATCGGCCGTCGGCTCTTGGCTTTCAGCGCGGCGCATTCGGCTGATCGGTGAGGGCCCTCGGCTTTCAGCTTAATTATCGAAAGGACGTGAGCAAATGATTCAAACCAAGGGATTAACCGGCGCGCAAACTCTTCTGCGCGTGTTGGGCAAGATGGGCGTGGAGCGGATTTTCGCGTCGCCCGGATCGGAATGGTCGCCGGTGTGGGAAGCGCTGGCGGAGCCGGGCGTGGAAGGCATGCCCATTTATATGAGCACGCGCCATGAGGAAATCGCCGTCGGCATGGCGAGCGGTTACGCC
>JAUYJC010000287.1 GCA_030688735.1 Deltaproteobacteria bacterium | reverse complement strand
GGGAGGAGGATAGAAGACTGGTTGAGGTTGTTTCGGCAGTGGCGGCCCAACTCGGCTCCTTGATCCAGCGCAAGCGCGCGGAACAGGCGCTACGGGAAAGCGAACGGCGATTCCAGGCTATTTTCCATCAGACATATCAATTTGGCGGCCTGCTAAACCCCGATGGCACTCTTCTCGAAGCCAACCAAACAGCCCTGGAGTTCATTGGGCGTAACTTGGCGGATGTGGTGGGCCGACCGTTCTGGGAGACACCGTGGTGGGATGTTTCTCCTGATGTCCGCAACCGGGCGAAAAACGCCGTCGCCGACGCCGCCAAAGGAAACTTCGTCCGCTACGAGACGGAGCATCGGCGCGGTGACGGATCTATCGCAACATTTGACTTTTCGCTAAAGCCGGTTTTCGACGAAGACGGCGTGGTCGTACTGATCATTCCTGAAGGCCGCGACATCACCAATCGCAAACGCGTCGAAGTGGAACTAAGAAAAGCGCGTGATGAGTTGGAGATAAGGGTTCAGGAGCGAACTCAGGAACTGGCGAGAACCAACGAAGAATTGCGGACCGAAATCGCCGAGCGGCAGAGGCTCCAGGAGCAACTGATTGAAAATAGCCGGCTGGCGGCGATCGGAACCACCGCCGCAAAGATCGCCCATGAGATCGCCAATCCGCTCAACGGCATGTCGTTAACCGTGCAACGCCTGGAGCGGCAACTGGCGAGCCACGCAAGTGATTTAGATGAGCCGATTCAAACCGCTTTGCGCCGCCTCAGGGAAGAGATCAGACGCCTTAACGGCCTGCTCGATGATTTCCGCTCTCTTTCCCGCCGCGAACAGTATAACTTTCAACCCACGTCCCTCGCGGTAATCGCCGCAGAGATTCTTGCGATGGAGGTAGAAAACTGCGTTGCCAAAGGCGTACGTGTGGAGCAACTTCTCCCGCCAGATCTCCCCTTGGTGCAAGCTGACCGAGACAAGCTAAAGCAGGCTCTTTGGAATCTGTGCAAGAATGCTGTCGACGCCATGCCCCAAGGCGGCACGCTCACACTCCACGCCCGTAGCTCCGGGGCAGATGTCATTTTGGAGATTGCGGACACCGGTGCCGGCGTCCCGCCTGGCGTCGACATCTTTGAGCCTTTTACCACTACCAAACTTTCTGGCAGCGGCCTCGGCCTGGTGGTCGTCAGACAAGTCGTTTCGGCCCATGGGGGCACTATCACTTATTCGAGCGACCCCGGTAAGGGAACCAAATTCCGTTTAGCGCTGCCTCAAGCCGCTCGACAACGTGAACATGCCGCCCCTGAGCGCCGCTAGTCTTCCACTGCCTGGCTTGCCCTCGCCATGGCCAGGCGATCTGGTCCTAAGCTTGCCGGCTAGACTTCTTCGGTTCCTTTGGTGCATTGCCGGAGGTCGGAGCTTCGTCCAGTGGAGACGGGAAAAACTATGTCTGTTGGTGAGAGAACTTGGGCTCAATTTTGATCACGGCTTTGATCGCATTCGATATGAAACAATTGTCCTTGGCTTTTTCCAAAATGCGCGGCATGCGCGCGGCGTCGTTGGCGGAAGCGAGCACAACTTTCGGTTTGACGATGATCTCGGTGAGCTGGAAAGACGCGCCTGGAATCTTCTCCAGTTTTCCTTTGGCCGTCGACGAGACACTGACCAGGGGGATCTTGGAAAATTCGGCGACGGCGAGCAACGTGAGCAAATAGCAGCTATTCAGTGATGCGACTAGAAGATGTTCGGGCGACCAGTTATCGTCGCGGCCCTTGAACTCCGGCGGTGCGCCAGCTTGAATCTCCGGCAGTTTAGCGCCGCGCAGACTCAACGCCTTATCTCCCTTCCACTCCGCTTCTGTCTCGTAATGAAACACCGCCGCTTCAGACATTTACGCGTTCCTCTCGGTTTGATAGCGCCGAGCCACGATAGCTCGACAAGTGTTACTGGGATTCCTCCTGCCCCACGAACTCACGCAGCAAATCGGTGTAGGTAATCATGCCCATAAGCTTGTGCCCGTCGTCCACCACCGGCAGCCCGCCCACATGCCATCGCAGCATCAGCTCGGCCGCTTCTTTGAGCGTTGTCTCTTGTTTGATTGCGACCGGATCGAAGACCGCGGCCTGCTGCACCGAGATCGACCAGAGCTGAACCATGGCGTCTTCTTTGTTGGTGACGGCCAGCGAAGGGCGAATCAGCCGGATGTCGCGGTCGGAAAGCATGCCGATTAATTTTCCCTGCTCATCGACCACCGGCAGATGGCGAAAATGGCCATGCTCCATTTTCCAGATAGCGTCCTTGAGACCGTCCTCAGGCCTGACCGTCGCGGGATTCTTGGTCATGCGGTCTTTAACTTTCGCTGCTTTCTTATCTTTGCGCGACGGAGTTCTCGAAGCGCCCGGGAACGGGATATGTTTCATGTATTCCGTTTCGAGATTTTCGTATTCCACCAGATGAACTCTTCCGTTGACCAGAATTTCCTCGACTTCTCTGGATGCCGCCGCGTTCTGTTCTATCCAAAAGGTGGCAGCACCTTTCTCGACGGCATCTCTTGCCAGCTCGACTAGATCGAGCTTTTCCCCCGGATATACTTGAACAATGTCGATCCGTCCGCGCACGTCGCGGAGTTGAGAGTAGCAACGAAGACCAAGCAAGCTCTCCCGATCAGGCACAACCGGTATGACTTCAAGGCCCAACCCCAAGAGCTTCTCCATGCTGATGAAGCCGGGGCTATCGGGGTCGCTGCTAACACCCGCCACCGCTATGCGACGGCAGTTTTCAAGGATCGCCTTGCGCTGGCGTCGGAGCAGATAAACCTTGCGAGTCATATCTCCTTCCCAATACCTATGGATTTGTTCAGCCCTTCGTTGGCTCGGTGTGCCTCCTGTGTCGAATTCCACGTTGGACATGATTCGCTCCTTTTCCTGCAATGAGATCCCAGTCAATCCACGTTTTCCAGCCGCTCGGATGCGCCGAGCGTAAAGCAACGCTTCTTTGTCGCAGCAAGACGCATACCAGCTTGCGCGGCTGAAGTTTCAATGACAAAAGCAATGGCCTTGGCGGTATTGCGAAGAAGACAGCGGTAAGTTTGCAGTGTTGCGAAATGCTTTATCCGGGTCGTGGAAGAATCCTTAGGCGCTTACTTACCTTGGAAATGTTGAACAGAACGACTCCAGGAAAATTTATCCCGCCAAGCATGTCCTGAGCTTCGCCGAAGGGGCGCGAAGTGACACTCCGTGTCATTTCGACCGAAGGGAGAAATCTTTCTTAGATCCCTCGCATTCGCTCGGGATGACGAGCCGACGGCACGTCACTTCGCGTCTTTGGGTCCCTTCGACTTCGCTCAGGACATGCTTTGCGGGAGACATGGTTTTTCCGATCTCTTCTTAGTTCCCGAATTTCAAATACCTTTGGTTAGTCCTAAGCGATCCTAGACGTGCCCCTTGTCGTCGGCCAGGTTGCGAAACCAATCCGGCAAGGTGAAGTCGTCCGCGCGATAGTTAGGCCGGTAACCTTTGATGTCGAGAATCGGCGTGCGGTCAAAGAAATCCAGCCCCTGCACGAATAACCGGTTCCCTTCCCGCCGCAGCAAGCGCACCAGCGTGAGACCGATGGGATTGGGCCGCGTCGGCGAATCCAACGCGAATACCCCGAGCAACGGCAGCTCTTCGAGCGTGAAACCGCGCCGCAGAAGACCGCGAGGTTTGACCTTGAGGGGGCCGATCTGTTCGGGCCGCAGGCGGTCGAAGTAAACGAGCACGAACAAGTGCGAGTAGCCGTCGATCCCCTCAAGCCCCTCGGCGAATTCCGAATAGATCTCCAACTCCCCTTCTCTACCGCCCTTCACTTTAACCTCGGCATCGGTGCTGATCGTGTGGATAATCCCGATGGGCGTAAATTGAATCGTCATAGCGTGACTCCTGCTTCTATCTGCGTTGCAGCACTCGCGCCGTCTCGCGCGCAATAATATTTTCTTCGTCCGTATGAATTACCCAGACGTCCAGCGTCGAATCCGGGGCCGAAATGCGGCTGTCCGTACCTATGACCGTCGCATTGGCCGATGGATCCAGCGTGAGGCCGCACCATTCCATGCCGGCGCAAATTTTCTCGCGTACCAGCGGCGAGTTTTCACCGATGCCGCCGCTGAAGATGACCGCTTCGGCGCCGCCGAGCACCGCCAGATAAGCGCCCAAATATTTGCGCGCCCGGTGGCAGAAAACATCGACGGCGAGTCGTGCCCGGGGATTCTTGTCATAGGCGGCGGTCAACTCCCGCATGTCGTTCGATAGGCCCGAGAGACCAAGCAAGCCGGAACGCTTATTCAACATGTCCTCGATATCGACGGCCGTGACACTTTCTTTACGGGCAAGATAGTTCACCAGCGCCGGATCGAGATCACCCGAGCGCGTGCCCATGACCAGACCTTCGAGCGGCGTAAAGCCCATCGAGGTATCGACCGCTTGACCATTGCGAATGGCAGTCGCGGAGCAGCCATTGCCGAGATGCAACGTGACGGCCCTTACCTGCGCCACCGGTTTTCCGTTCAAATCCGCGTAACGCGCGATGTCATACTGGTGCGCCAGGCCATGGAAGCCATAACGGCTAATTTTATGCTTCTGTGAAAGCTCATAGGGGATTGCGTAGGTGGCGGCCTGCTCCGGGATGGTGTGGTGAAACGAAGTATCGAACACCGCCACCATCGGAACCGCCGCGCCAAGAATCTTCTGCGCCGCGCGAATGCCGCTAAGAGCGGCAGGATTGTGCAGCGGCGCCAGCTCGTTTAGCGCTTCGATCTTACTGATGACGCCGTCGTCGATGCGCACGGGCCCGAGGAATTCATCTCCGCCGTGCACCACCCGATGACCGACGGCATCGAGGGCTAGATCATGACCATCCGAGCGCAACCAGTGAATAATCGACCGCACCGCTTCCTCGTGATTCCCCACCGGCAGGGAGCCGGACTGCGTCGATCGGCCCAGGCCTTCGAATCGATACGATGCCCCGGCGCCGATGCGGTCGACTAAGCCGCGGGCGAGCTTTTGTTGCCGGAGGAGATCGCCGGTCGCGTCCGTGGTCTCGATGACCTGAAACTTAACCGTCGAGCTGCCACTGTTGATCACCAGGATATTCACCGCTTTTCATGCTCCATCGGGTCTCCCCTGGTAAAGGCTCAGCGCATGACGTAAACAGCCGCCACTGCGAATACATACACGGCGACAATCGCTATGGAGTCCCAGGCAAAGAAAAAATGCTTCTTGCTCACCCTATAAGTCAGGCCGACAATGGCAATGCCGGTCATGGCCATGGCGGCGTTGGCGGTCACGATATGGCCCGGCGCGGCATCGGTTAGCAGCGGCCCCTTGAAGTACAGGACATCATCGAGCGCCAAGATCGCCATATTGAATAAATTGCTGCCCAAAAGATTCCCAAAGATCATGTCCGTGGCATCGAGCCGCAATGCGGCGATCGATACGACCAATTCGGGAAGCGAGGTGGTCAACGCGATGAAGATGCTTCCCACGAAGGTTCGCCCCAAACCCGTCGCCTCGGCAATCTGATCACCCAGATGGGGCAGATAGGCGGCTGCCGCGACAACCAAGAGAGCATTTCCGGCGTAGTGCGCGCAGGCCGTTTTCAAGGAGACGCCGTCGTAACGCGCCGCCTCGGCCCGCTCGTGGACGAATTCCGCGATGCGTTTTTTTTCAAACAGGAAGACCGTGCGCATCGCCACGCCGTAGACGATCAAGAAAAACAAACTGTAAGCGCCGACCCAGCCGAGCGCAGGCATCTTCGCGCCGGCCGCGATGCTGATGCCGGCGGCGCCGAGCAGAAGCACGCCGAAGCCGGCGGCCAGCACCTGCCCCTGGTGCGCCTTGGCGGAAATCGGCGTCGGACCGCTCAGCACGTCGAGCAGTGCGATGATTAGAATGTTGAACATGCAGCTTCCCATCACGTCGCCGATGGCGATGTTGGGGAGATCGAAAAGGGCAACCGAGCTGGCGCCCGTGATCAACTCCGGCAACGAGGTCACGGAGGCCATGAGAATCACCCCGACCCAGGTTCGACCCATGCCGGTCTTCTCGGCGATGACGTCGCCGTATTTTGAAAGTTTCGATCCGGCGAAGACGATGACCGCGCTTACCGCCGCGAATTGCAGCCAAACAAGCACTTCCCCCGGTGTTCCCCTTCCCTGTTACGATCCTATCGCGAGCCTGTCATGATTTGTACGCTATCTCGGCTCCGCGAACCAGCCGCGCCGCTCCAGCCACTTTGCCAGCTCGAGCACCGGGAAAATCGTCAGGGAAGTTCCCGAGAGAATGACCCAATCAATCAGGGGCAGGCTAAAGGTCCCCACGGGTTTTTGGAAAAAAGGAAGATAGACAATCACCACCAGCAGCAAGAGTTCCCAAACGACGGCTAGGTTGAGCCACTTATTGGCGAACGGTCGAACGAAGACCGACCAACGGTTCGAGCGATAATTATAGGCTTTGAAAAATTGAATCAGCACAAGGCCGACAAAAACCATGGTCATGGATTCGTCAAGCTCTCGGCCCGAATTGAGCGCCCAAGCAAACATGCTCAAATTGACCAGAGCAGACCACAGTCCGCCGGCGGCCATTAATGTCAGCACGGGGCGGGTAAAAATGCCGACGCGGGGGTCGCGGGGCGGCCGGCGCATGAGATCCGGCTCCGCAGGATCGACTGCCAGCGCCAATGCCGGCAAACCGTCCGTGGCGAGGTTGACGTAAAGAATCTGCACCGCGCTCAAGGGCAGCGGCCATCCCAGAAGAGTCGCCCCAGCCAATAAGACAATCTCGCCGAGGTTGGAAGACAGCAAAAACATTAGATACTTTTTTATATTCTCAAATACACCCCGTCCCTCTTCCACCGCGGCAACGATGGACGCGAAGTTGTCGTCAGTCAGCGTCATGTCCGCCGCTTCTTTGGTAACGTCCGTGCCGGTTATCCCCATGGCAATGCCGATATTGGCCTTCTTCAAGGCTGGCGCGTCGTTGACCCCATCCCCCGTCATGGCCACAGAGTGTCCGCGATTCTGGAGTGCCGTAATCACGCGCAACTTGTGCGCCGGGGAAACCCGTGCGTAGACGCTGATCGTGTCAACTTCGCTTTCGAACTCCGAATCGCCGATCGCGTCAAATTGAGCGCCGGTGATGATGCCGCCGTTCTTGAGCAGCCCCAACTCCCGCGCCACGGCGGCGGCCGTCGTGGGATGGTCTCCGGTGATCATGATCGGTCGAATCCCCGCTTGCCTGCAGGTTTCAATGGCCGCTTTGGCTTCGGGTCTGGGCGGGTCGATCATTCCGAAGAGCCCCAGAAAAATCATCTCGCGCTCGGCATCATCCAGGGTTGCGGCGGGTTTATAGGCCACCGCCAAAACGCGCAAGGCATCCTCCGCCATGGACTGTGCCATGGCCATGATCGATTCACGCTCCGTGGACTCCAACGACACGACGCCCCGGTCGCAAACCGCCCGCGAACAGGACCTGAGGATGATTTCCGGGGCCCCCTTGGCGTAGGCGACGGCGCCGTCCGGGCCGGCGTGCAGGGTCGTCATGCGTTTACTCTCGGAGCTGAAGGGGATTTCGCCCCGACGTGGGAATTTCCCTTCTAGTTGCGCTTTATCCAGCCCGGCCTTCGCCGCGGCCACGACCAGCGCCCCTTCCGTTGGGTCCCCTTTAACGCTCCAGCTTTGGTGCGCAGCGCCGTTGCCGTTCGGGTCTTCCCCGAGATGGGAGAGCGACGCGTCGGAAGACAGCACCGCCGCTTGCAAGAGCTCGATCAATGGCCCCGCAACTTCGACGACTTCGTTATTCAGAATAAAATCCCCTGCGGGCTCGTAACCCGACCCCGAGACATTCACCACGCGCCCGGCCACGTAGATCTTGCGCACGGTCATCTCATCCTTGGTGAGGGTTCCGGTTTTGTCCGAGCAGATAACCGAAACGCTGCCGAGAGTTTCCACCGCGGGCAGCCGTCGAATGAGGGCATTGCGCTTGACCATGCGCTGGACGCCGATGGCGAGGGAAATCGTCACTACGGCGGGCAGCGCTTCCGGAACCACGGCCACCGCCAGGGCGATGCCGAAGATGAAAATCTCGAGCAGCGGTTGTCCCCGCAGCACACCCAAAGAAACAATCACGGCGACAACCGCCAGGGCGGCGCGGGCCAATATTTTGCCGACCCTGTCGAGGTTCTGCTGTAGCGGTGTCCGGGCGGTCTCCACGGACTCCAGAAGCTTGGCGATTTTGCCAAACTCGGAGTTCATGCCCGTGGCTACGACGACGGCTCGCCCGCGGCCATAGGAGATCGTGGTGCCCCCATAGACCATGTTCTTGCGATCCCCCAATGGAATTTCGCCATCCGAGAGCGACGGAATTTGTTTCTCCACCGGAACCGACTCTCCGGTAAGCGCCGCTTCCTCCGTCTGCAGATTAGCGACTTCGATCAATCGACCATCGGCGGGGATCTTGTCGCCGGTGCGCAAGTAAATAATATCGCCGGTCACGACCTCGCGCGCCGGCACGTTGTGCTCGCGCCCGTCTCTGAGGACCGACGCGGTGGGCGCAGCCATCTGCCGCAGCGCTTCGATGGCGCGCTCGGCGCGAAATTCCTGGTAAAATCCAAGCAACACGGCGAACAAGGCGATGATAGCGATAGCCAGCGCCTCGATGGCATGGCCGAGGAAGGCAGAAAGAACCACCGCCACGAGCAGGATAATAATGAGGACGTTTTTGAACTGATCCAGCAAAACGCTCCAGGCGGAAACCCGGTGGGCCGCCTGTAGTTCATTGGGCCCTTGCGCCGACAAACGCTGCGCTGCTTCGGCGGCGGTCAAACCTTTTTCTGCGCTGGTGTCCAGTTGCTGAAGCACTTCAGCCGCTGGCAGCCGATACCACAGTTGTCCACGTCCCATGCTAGTTTTCCGCTTAGTGAAACGGGTCTAAGTTTCAACTTGCCATATCATCGGGTCCGATTTTCGTTCTTTTCACTGCTCGTGCGCCGAGACTCGGCATCACAGGAAGCGGACATTCACGTGGGCACGCCGAGACGCGGCAGCACCCAGCGCATCAAGACGATGTATGCGGCAAAAAACCCAACAAACCAGAGCCAGTCAGGCATAAGTTTGATCTCCTCTTGTTCAATGATTGCTAATCCGCCCATCGGTCAAGTGATAGACCCGGTCGAAGCCCTCGATCATTCTCTCGTCATGAGTGACCACGATGACGGCCGCTTGCTGCGCGCGTCCCAGATGCCGGAGCAAATCCATCACCGCTTTGCCCCGCTTGGTATCGAGCGCGGCGGTCGGCTCATCCGCCAAAATCACCGCTGGATCGTTAATCACCGCGCGGGCAACCGCAACTCGCTGCTGTTCTCCGCCTGACAGCGTGGCGGGATAGATGCCGGCTCGATGGCCGAGATCGAGACGTTTGAGGAGTTCGCTTGCGCGCGTCATCGCCGCGTGATTTGAAATGCCGTTTAGCGTGAGCACAAGCGCGACGTTTTCCAATGACGTCAGAAACGGAATGAGATTGTAAGCCTGAAAGATGATCCCCATGCGCTGGCGCCGCAGTTTTCGGTCGTCGGTCAGCACCCGCTCGCCGTCGAACACCACTTCGTTGCCGATCGCGATCTGTCCGGCGGTCGGCGGATCGATGAGCGACAGCGCGCGCAGAAGCGTGGTCTTGCCCGATCCGCTCGGCCCCATCAGCGCGACGATCTCGCCCGGCTCAATAGACAGATGCGCGTCCTTGAGCGCAACGACTTGGCTGTCACCCTGGCCGAATATCTTGGTAATCCCTGCCGCCGCCACCGCAGGCATTATGCGCCTCCTCCCATCGCCGTCGTCGGGTCGATAGCGAGGGCGCGGCGTATGCCAACCAGGCTCGCCAGCACACAGATGACCATGACAATGCCAAACAGGATGTACTGATCGAAGGCCAAGATTGCGACACGGCGCGGAAAGTAATCGTAAGTCAGATTGATGAGCAGCGCGCCGAATAGGTAGCCCAGTAGCCCCAAACTGAGCGACTCCTGCATGATCAAAGCGCCAATCTTTAGATTGGGCGCGCCGATAATCTTGAGCGTGGCGATATCGCGGGTCTTCTCCATGGTCATCGTGAAAATGATCAGCGCGATGATCACGGTGGAGACCATAAGCAAGATGATTCTGAAAAGCATGATTTGCTGGCGCGCCCGTTCGATCACGTTTTTAGCCAATACGTCTTCCTGCTCCGCCGTCGTCATCGCCCGGTAATGGTTCCAGCGCTCAATGCGCCTGGCCACGTCAGTCGGCTCGGCCCACGGCTCAAGCCGTACCAGAATCGCATTGGCCAAATTGGTGTTCTGGATGATCGAAGCGAGCGACGCAGCGGAAAGGCCGGCGAGCGCCGGATTCGCCTTGAGATCGGCCTGGAGCCGCGCGCGCTCGTTGCGCACCGCTTCGTTGGCTTTGAGAAACTGCAGCTCCTGCGCGTCTTGCAGCGAAACATAGGCGGTTGAATCCCCGGAGCTGGAAACAATGCCGTCGGTCAGGCCGACCACGATGAACGTCATCCGGCCCATCGACAATCGCGCGCCTAAGGGAATCCCGGCCTTGCGGTCGATCACCATCTCGTAACGGCTCGCCGCCAGCGGACGACCCGCTGCCACCGCCGGCGGCGCGCCGAGATTGCCAGGGCGGTAACCGATAATCTGGGCGCGAATAGTTACGTCGCCATAATCGAGCTGAAGCGATTGAAACGCGATCGGACTGGCTTCGCGCACCCCCGGCACCGCGCGCATCACGCGGTAAAGATCATCCGGGATACGCGAGTTTTCCGCGAACGGGCCGTTGGTGTCTTTTTGCACCACCCATAAATCAGCGCCCGGGGCGCGCACGATGCTGAGAGCGTCTTCCACCATGCCGCGGTAAATCCCCCCCATGGCCATGACCGTCGCAAGTAACAAGCCGACGCCGATCCCGGTCAAGACAAACCTGCCGAAGCGATATTTTACATCGCGAATAGCGAGATTCATGGCGACAATTTATCCGACGCGATCGCGTCGGACGTCTGAGCGGCGGCGGTCACGCGGCGCCCCTCGTTTTTCAGATCAGCCAGTTTCCCCGGAGCGATGACCACATGCTCGCCGCCGGCAAAACCTTCAACGACTTCAATCCACCCCGCGGGATCGACCATGCCCAGACGCGCGCGCCTGAATCGCAACCGGCCATCCACAACCGTCCACGCGCCGGCTCCTTTAGGCGACTGCACGAGTGCGGCTAGTGGCAAGGCAATTGCGCTCTTCGCAGTGGGACGGATGGTCGCTTCAGCCTGTTCGCCGAGAGTAAGACGTTCAGGTGGTTGATCGAAGCCGACGTCCACGGTGAGCTGCTCCGTGACGCGATCGCTTTCGCGGCGAATTCTGACAACCTTGCCGCGGAAAACCCGCCCCGGCAACGAGCGCAGCGCAACCTCTGCAACAGCGCCAACCGTAATCGGCCCCGCCTCACGTTCATCGACAAACACCGTGACCCAGATGGTGCGCGGATCAGCGAGTTTAAGAATCGGCGTGGCGGGATTAACCGCCGCTCCGGCTTCGAGTTCGCGGCTCACCACGTAGCCGGTGATCGGGCTGGTGATAACGCTGTCAGCTTTTTTCGCCTCGACAGCGGCCAGCGCCGCCTGCGCCGCTGCGATATCTTGTCGCGCGACTTGGACGGAGACCTCCTGTACCGCGACCTCTTTGGCGGCAGCTTCACGCAACGCTTCGGCGCTCCGCAACTCCGCGTCGGCGGACTGCGCCGCATTGATGCGCTCGTCGAGATCCATCTGCGCGACCAGGTTGGAGGCCGACAGTTTGCGCCAGCGTTCCGCGTTGACGCGAGCTATGGACTGATTGGATCGCGCCTTCGCGATCGCCGCGTCAGCCGCCGCTAATCCAGCTTGTGCCCGCAGCAGCGCCGCCTGCTGCGCGGCCACCGCGAGCTTGGCGCGATCCAGGTTTGCCGCGGCGCGCTCGACTTCGGCGCTCGATTCGGCATTTTCCAGTTGCACCAGCACCTGGCCCGCCCGCACCGTGTCACCCTGATCGACGCTCATGCTGACAATCCGCCCCGCGATCTTGGCCGCAAGCTGCACCACCACTTTCGCTTCAACGGTTCCCACGCCCTGAATCGCCGGAGCCATCCTGCGCACCTGAACCTCAGCCGTCGTCACCCGCGCCGGGCGGAGCAAGAACCACAAGCCGCCGCCAAACAGCGCGAAAGCCCCGACGATCAGCATGGTTCTATTGAGATTCACCTTCAGTCGAGTTTGCATCGTGTTTATTTCCAAACTACAAAATGATCCGCCACTTTTATTGGTTGCCGATCCCGTTGGTCAAGCCTACACGGCGCACTAATTTACAAATACGCTCTCATCACATACTGCTGCAACATGCGATGGGTATTGAAGAACGAACCGTTGAGCGCGATCGCAAGTCGCATGACATCGATGAAGCCGCTGCGATCCCGGTAGAAAAGCGGCATAACGACCCGTTCCAGCTTTTCATAGAGCGATTCGGCATCCCGTTCGTGCCCGTCGCCGGCCACCGCGGTCTCGCCCGCCGGCCCGATCGCCCAACCGGTCACGCCCTTGATGCAGCCCTCGATCCACCAGCCGTCGAGAACGCTGAGACTGGGCACGCCGTTGACCGCCGCTTTCATGCCGCTCGTACCGGAAGCCTCCAACGGCGGCTGGGGCGTGTTGAGCCAGACATCGACGCCCGCGGTCATCATTTTACCCATCTCCATGTTGTAGTTTTCGAGATAGGCGATCTTGACGCTGTCGCGCAGCGACTCCTTGGCGCCGAAAATTCGCATGATCGATTCCTTGCCGGCGGCATCCCGGGGATGGGCTTTGCCGGCGAAAACGATCTGCAGGCCGCCCGACTTGCCGGCCACCGTCTTGAGTCTTTCCTTGTCGGCGAACAGCAGGTCCGCCCGCTTGTACGCGGCCGAGCGCCGGGCGAAACCGAGGGTTAGAATATCGATGTCCATTCCCGCGTTAGTTTCCTGATTGACCCGCTGGATGAGCGATTTTTTCGTCTGCGCGTGGGCCAGCCATATCTCCTGCTTGGGAACGCTCAGCGCGTAGCGCAAGCTAAAATTATCCAGCCGCCAACCGGGAATATAATGATCGTAGAGCTGGGAGAAGGGCGCGGCCGCCCAGGTGGCGGCATGGATGCCGTTGGTGATCGCATCGATATTATAGCCGGCGAACATGTGGCGCGAAATTTCCCCGTGTTTTTTCGCCACTCCGTTGACGTAGTGGCTGAGATTGAGAGCCAGATAGGTCATGTTCAGAAGATCGCCGCAGCAAAATACGTCCCGCATCTCTTCGACTTCGTGCCTGCCGACTATCTGATTAACGAGGCTAATTGGAAACTGATCATGCCCGGCCGCCACCGGCGTGTGCGTCGTGAAGACGCACTTTTGTCTCACCGCTTCGATGTCTTCACGGATCGGTGTTTGCCGGCCTGCTCCCGCGGCCTCTCCATCCAAAAGTTCTAGCGCGAGAAGACTCGAGTGGCCTTCATTCATGTGATAGCGCTCGACGGCTTTGTGCCCCAGGGCGCCCAGCATTCTTACGCCGCCGATGCCGAGAATGACCTCCTGGCATAGCCGGTAATGCAGATCGCCGCCGTAGAGATAGTGTGTCAGCGTTCTGTCCCACTCGGAGTTTTCAGGCAGATCGGCATCGAGGAAGTAAACCGGCACGGAAAACTCACCCGGGCCGGCGATGGCATATTTCCATGCGCGGAGAAATACCGTGCGGCCTTCGATCGTAACCGACGTTCGCTGCGGCAACTCCTCGAGAAAATCGTTCACCGCCCAGTCCACCGGCTCCTCGATTTGCCGCCCACTGCTGTCGAGCCGCTGGTAAAAGTAACCTTTGCGATGCAGCAGCGTTACAGCCACCATCGGCACTTTGAGATCGGCAGCCGCACGGATTGTGTCCCCAGCGAGCACGCCGAGTCCGCCGCTATAGGTTGGCATGTCGGTTATGAGTCCGATTTCCATAGAGAAATATGCAATCGTTCGCTGGTTAGCCATAGCGATTCATCACCCATCTAAAGCCGCCGCTCGGCGCGACGCTAAGGGGTCATTGCGCCGCCGGGAAACCACCACGACCTGCCGGTCAGAGAAGAGCGGACGTTGATCGCAGGTTTCGCTTTCGCGAAGACTTAAAACGCACAGTTTGTGCCACTCGCGGCGGGCGCCCAGGTACGAGTCTTTCCCCGCGAGTGTAGAGGTATGTATGCCGCCAGTTCGCACGGCTGAGAAACAAAATGCGCCGAAATCTCAATGCCGCAAAAATCCGTGTTGTCGTAGCTCGCACCGCCTGCTGGTTCGCGGTTGGTTCGAGGTCAGGGAGGGCATATATCTTGCTCCTTCCTGCCGAAGACTCACGCGCAAAAAAGGACGACGGCGACTGTGGGGTGAAAATGGTATATACAGATCCGAGGGCGTCTATCAACCGGGGACATGTCCTAATCATGGGCGCGGCGGGAAGAGACTTCCATAGTTTCAACGTCTGCTTTCGAGACGATCCGGCCTACCAGGTGATCGCGTTTACGGCCGCGCAGATTCCGGGTATCGAAAATCGTCGTTACCCGCCATCCTAAGCGGTTCCCGTTATCCCGACGGCATCCCGATCTACCCTGAAGAAAAACTGGAGTCCTTGATACGGGATGAGAGAATCACCCAGGTGGTCTTCGCCTACAGCGATGTCTCACACCTCACCCTCATGCACCTCGCCTCCCGCGTGCTCGCCGCCGGCGCCGACTTTCGCCTGATCGGGCCGGAGCGGAGCTTTCTCTTCTCATCGCGGCCGGTAATCTCCGTGTGCGCCGTGCGCACGGGGTGCGGTAAGGATTCCGTGGTGCGGCGCATCGCGGCAATTCTGATCGCGCGCGGACTGCGCCCGGTCGTGGTGCGCCATCCGATGCCCTACGGCGATCTCGAGCGGCAAGCAGTGCAGCGCTTCGCATCGGTGGAAGATTGCGACCGGCAAGAATGCACCATCGAAGAGCGCGAGGAGTACGAGCAGCATTTCAACGACGGAGTCGTCGTTCACGCCGGCGTCGATTACGTGCGCATTCTCGCCGCGGCGGAAAATGAAGCGGATATCATTCTGTGGGACGGCGGCAACAACGACTGGCCTTTCTTTAAACCGGATCTGGAGATCGCATTGCTCGATCCGCACCGTCCCGGTCACGAATTGCTCTACCATCCGGGCGAGAGCAATTTTCGCCGCGCGCAGGTGCTGATTGTGAATAAGATAGATTCTGCACCGGTCAGCGGCGTGCAACAGGTCATGGCCAACATCGCCGCGGTCAACCCAAACGCAACGGTCATTCAGGCGCGCTCGAACATAACGGTGGACAAACCCGATCGCATACGCGGCAAAAGAGTTCTGGTGATCGAAGACGGCCCGACGCTCACGCACGGCGAGATGAGCTATGGTTCGGGAACGATTGCGGCGCAAAAGCATGGCGCCGCCGAGATCGTCGATCCCAGACCCGGCGCAAGAGGCAGCTTGGCCAACATTTTCAAGCACTTCCCTTGGGTCGGCAAAGCGCTGCCGGCGATGGGCTATTCCCCCGCCCAACTCGAGGACTTGAAGGCGACCATTAATGCCACGCCGTGCGATAGTATCGTCGTGGCGACTCCGGTTGATCTTGCCCGTCTCATTCCACTCGACAAACCTCACTGCCGAGTCCGTTACGACCTGGAAGAGGTCAGCCATCCTGATTTGTCCGAAATCATCCGTGATTTTCTCCGCAAGCAGGCGTGTGGCCCCAAGCAATTCTGAGAAGTGAACCAGCGATTGGAAAATCTTGCCATGGGAACATCTAGGCAGAGCGTGCTCCAGTGGCATCAGTCATGTACCTCCGGCAAAGCCGGAGGTATATGACTGTTTTGAGTGGAGCATCTGCCATCGTATCGGTGTTGGAGCTGGCCAAGTGGATGGAACGACGCGGCTGGTTCGGAAAGATGGCCTGAAGGAAAGCCTTCGAGACAATCAGGATGGAGATGGGTGATTCCAAGAATGAGTTGCGTATGGGGCGAGCGGTGGGCAAGCCGAACGAATCTAGGCATGCCGGAGGCATGAATTCAGTCCCGATGCGTGTGCAAATTTTTATCCGCACCTCTTGTCTTTTCCTCTTTGTTTTCCTCTCGGCTTGTGCAGTCTCAACCCAAGGGCAACATCCTGTCGGGCCGGAGACCCTCGGCAAAGTTATCTATGTGGTCAATCATGGGTGGCACACCGCGATCGTTTTAAAGAGAGAAGAGGTTCCCGAGACTATTGTTTGGCCCGAGTTGCGCGATTTCGCGGCGAGTCAGTATATTGAAATAGGTTGGGGTGACTGGGACTATTATCAGGCGCCCGAGGCAACCTGGGCGATGACGTTGAAAGCAGCCTTCTGGCCAACGCGCAGCGTGTTATACGTAGCCGGCTTCAGTGAAGCGGTGAGGAAATTTTTTCCCGCGAGCGAGGTCATTGAAGTTGCCCTCACCGACGAGGGGTTCAAAGAGCTGTGCCGGTTCATTGCTCGAACCCACATGAGAGTTGAGCGCGCTCACGGGATAAAAATCGGCCCCGGCTTGTACGGCAACAGCGGATTTTACCCGGCAGAAGGCAAATTCCACGTTTTTCGCAACTGTAACAGCTGGGTTGCTCAGGCGCTGCGCGTTGCGGGGCTTCCCGTGAGCCGGTTTACGATGACCGCCGGTTCCGTCATGGCTCAGGTCGGGGCATTTGCGCGGGATTTCCGGGACACGCGCGAGGGCAGCAAGCGGTAAGAAGTTGGGCCGATTAGCTTGAGCGAATGGCTGCGAGCTCTGGATTTGATATCCCGACTGATGATTGCTGTTCTTGGATCGATGGGTCATCGGGAATGTAACGGATCGCGTCGTGCGACATCACGGCGACCCGGTTCTGGTTATCCGAGCATAGGCGACAATCTAGCAACGGACTCAACAGCGGGAAACAGGTTCAACGTTGGATCGTAGAGAGGTCCTCGGTGGTCACCTGAACCTTTGCCTCTTCGTAAGGTAACCGTCAGCCCCGGGGCAGCTCACCCCTATCCAGTTGTCACGTTGCGACTGCTTGAGGCGTGACGGTAATGACGGGACAGAGAGCTTCTTTGGTGACACTTTCTGCCACGCTCCCTAAAAAAAACCTTGGCGCGCCTTTTCTCGCGTGCGTGCTCATAACGATTATGTCGATCCCTTCCTGACGAACAAAATCAACGATGCCGGACCATGCCCGAGGGAACGCTTTGACTTTCGGCGTCAGGGTGACTCCTTTCAGCTTCCGACTTGGGACGGCGTCTAGCATGGCCTGCAATTGCCGGGTCGCAGAATCACGCAGTCTGCCCATGAACCCCCCTGTCACCCCATTGTAAGACTTGTGAACCTCGATGACATGCAGGAGAAAAAGCGCGGCGCCGAACTTCCTCGCTAATTCTAATGCCCACTCCAGAGACGCCGAATCCCCAGGAGAAAAACTGACGGGAACGAGAATTTTCCTCACAGACAGTTTTCTCGCGGCCGGCCTCACGGTTAGAACCGGTACGTGCGCTTCTCGGAGCACTCTGTTCGTCGTGCTCCCAAGCAGCATTCTGCCCCAAAGATTGAGACCCCTTTTTCCCATAGCAATCAGATCAATGGCACGACTCTGAACAACTTTGATGATCTCTTGATGTGGAACTCCTGTCGCAATCCGTATCTCCGCTTTGATTCCCCGTTTCTCAAGGACAGTTCTGATATGCGTGAGCCGCTTCGTTTGCTTCTTCTTTATTGCCGAGTCGATGCGCGAAACTTCTCTTTCTAAATCATCAGCAACCTCTAAAGTGTCAAGATTCAGGGTCTCGAGAACGTTCAGGGCGGTCACTCTTGCATCAAACCGAGTGGCGAACATCTTCGCCCACCGCAGTGCATTATCCGACTCCTTTGATCCGTCGCTCGCCCAAAGGATTCGCTTAACCGGCATGTGCTTTTCTCCTCTCGGTTTGTCTCAATGAAAGCTGCGGGAGCAGCTCTTTGTCGGAAATCGATTCATTCCGTGTTGCGCAATGGATTACCTGTGCGCCGAGGCGGAAAAGGAAGCTGACGTGGCCCGCGGCCGTCTCCCCGATGTGCGCTTAAAATTGCACAGTCCGTGCCATTCGCGGCGGGAGCCGATTCGACTGTATTATTTCACACCGGTAAGAAATTTCGCTTTGCGGGTTCGCATGGCTGACAAATTTCGGCGCTCCAATACCCTAGCGGCGCGAAACAATCTTCCTTGAGCTTCCCTCGGCTGGCAGCCCGGCGAGCTATTTCAGACTTAAATTGGGGGCATATATCTTGCTGATTATAACACCCAGAGATTAGGCGCGATGGACAGGAGGTAAGATTGATCAACGACAACGTCACGGAGGCGGCTAATCGGGAACGCGTTCTCATCATGGGCGCGGCAACTCTAATTGCACGCGGCTTGCGGCCCGTCGAAGACGGCCCGACGCTCACGCACGGCGAGATGGGCTACGGTTCGGGAACGATTGCGGCGCAAAAGCATGGCGCCGCCGAGATCGTCGATCCGAGACCCGGCGCAACAGGCAGCCTGGCCAACATCTTCAAACGCTTCCCTAGGGTCGGCAAAGCGCTGCCGGCGATGGGCTATTCCCCAGCCCAACTCGAAGACCTGGCCGCGACCATCAACGCAACGCCCTGCGATAGTATCGTCGTGGCAACTCCGGTAGACTTGGCTCGTCTCATTCCTTTTACTAAACCTTATTGCCGCGTCCGTTACGATCTGGAGGAAATCAGCCGCCCCGATCTCGGCGATTGCATCGCCACTTTTGTCCAGGCTCAGGCGCATCGGCTGCCACGTTAGAGCATGAACCGCGTCCAAGAAAAACCCGCTGGAACTGAACCCATCCTGGGGCTTTCAAGCGCCGAGGTCGAGGCGCGATTGCGCGAAGACGGCTACAACGAGCTGTATGCATCGACGCGCCGCCGCACCATCGATATCGCCCTGAGCGTCGTACGCGAGCCGATGTTCCTCTTGCTGATCATCGCCGCCGTCATTTACCTGATCCTCGGCGACGTTCGCGAAGCATTGGTCTTGGCCTTTTGGATCATCGTTATCATGGGCATCACCATCTTTCAGGAGAGAAAGACCGAACGGGCGCTCGAGGCCTTGCGCGATCTGTCGAGCCCGCGGGCGCTGGTGATCCGCGACGGCGAGCAGAAACGCGTCGCCGGGCGGGAGGTCGTGCGCGACGATTGCCTCATCATCACCGAAGGCGACCGGGTCCCGGCGGACGCCGTGCTGCTTTCGTGCAACGACCTGATGGTGGACGAATCCTTGCTCAGCGGAGAATCCGTTCCCGTGCGCAAGGCTGTCCGGGACGGCGTTCAAGAGATCGCTCGTCCGGGCGGCGACGATCTGCCCTTTATTTTCGCCGGCACCATGTTGGTCCAAGGCCGCGGCGTCGCCAGGGTGGTAGCGACGGGCGCGCGCACGGAAATGGGCCGCATCGGCAAGGCGCTCCAGTCGGTGGAACCCGACGAGACTTACCTGCAAAGGAAGGCCGGCTATCTGATCCGTAATTTCGCCGCCGTGGGACTCTCGGTCTGCGCCCTGGCCGTGGTGCTCTACGGCCTGACGAGAGGAAGCTGGATCAATGGTTTTCTGGCTGGCGTGGCACTCGCCATGGCGCTCCTGCCGGAAGAGATTCCCGTCGTTCTCACGGTTTTCTTGGCCCTCGGCGCCTGGCGCATGTCGCAGAAGCGGGTGCTGACCCGGCGCATGGCGGCCATCGAAGCCCTCGGCTCGGCGACCGTTCTGTGCGCGGATAAGACCGGGACGCTGACGCTCAATCGCATGACCGTGAAGCAGCTTTGCGTCGGCGCCGACAACTATAATGTGGACGGCCAAACCGACCAGCCCCTGCCGCAAAAGTTTCACAGGCTGGTGCGCTATTCAGTTCTCGCCAGCGAAACCGACCCCTTCGATCCCATGGAGAAAGCCTTCAAAGCGCTGGGCGACCGTTATCTCGATCATGGAGCGAGGTTTGAAAATTGGACGCTCGCTCATGAGTACTCGATCTCTCCGGAACTGCTCGCGCTCTCCCATGTCTGGCACACCACACAAGGCGACGAGCACAGGATCGCGACCAAGGGAGCGCCCGAAGCCGTCGCCGACCTGTGCCATTTTGATTCAGACCAGATGCAAAGCCTCTCCGCCCAAGTCGATGCTATGGCGCGGGACGGCCTGCGCGTGCTGGGGGTGGCCCGATCACAGTTTGCGGGCGCCGCCTGGCCGCCGACCCAGCATGATTTCGATTTTGATTTTCTCGGGCTTATCGGCTTGGCCGACCCCGTGCGGCCGGCTGTGCCGGCGGCAATCAAAGAATGTGCTCAGGCGGGAATCAAGGTCGTGATGATCACCGGAGACTATCCGTCCACCGCTCAGGCCGTCGGTCGCGCGATCGGCCTCGCGGCGAACGGAGGCATTTTGACCGGTCCCGAACTCGCAACCCTGCACGAGGGGGAGTTGCGCCGTCGCATTGCGAACACCAATATTTTCGCCCGGGTGTTGCCGGAGCAAAAGCTGAATCTGGTGGAGGCATTCAAAGCCAACGGCGAGATCGTGGCGATGACCGGCGACGGTGTCAACGACGCGCCGGCGCTAAAAGCCGCCCATATCGGCATCGCCATGGGAGGACGCGGCACCGACGTCGCCCGGGAAGCGGCCTCGCTGGTTCTGCTCGATGACGACTTTGCCACTATCGTGGAGGCGGTCGGCTCGGGGCGGCGGATTTTCGACAATCTGCAAAAGGCCATGGCTTTTATCTTCGCCATCCACGTGCCGATCGCGGGACTCGCGCTGGTGCCGTTGATCCTGAACTGGCCGCTGGTGCTGACGCCGGTGCACATCGTTTTTTTGGAGCTGATCATCGACCCGGCCTGCTCCATCGCCTTTGAAGCGGAACCGGCGGAGGCGAACATCATGCAAAAACCGCCGCGTGAACCCGACACGCCGCTATTGAGCGGACGCGATATTCTCTTCAGCCTGCTGCAGGGCGGCGCCGTGCTGGCGATTGTTCTGCTGGTCTTTGGCGTCGCGCTCTACCGCGGCCAGGGCGCCGACGTCGCACGGGCGCTGACTTTTTCCACTCTGGTGCTTGGCATGCTCGGTTTGATCTCCGCCAACCGATCCTGGTCGCGCCGGCTCCTTCTCCCTTGGCGCTCGGCGAATCCGGCGTTCTGGTGGGTCGTAGGGGGAGGCTTGGGATTTCTGGCGGCGGTC
>JAUYJC010000280.1 GCA_030688735.1 Deltaproteobacteria bacterium | reverse complement strand
CAAGGAGAGGTGTGGAGGCCCTCGCCGTGGTGGGAAATATAAGCGTGGCGTTGTCAGGCGAAAATTGTTGTGCCGCGGCGCTGACGAAAAGCCCAAGGCATAACAGCAAGGCGACGGCAACCCTGGCGACGGCTAGGCATTTCACGTCTTTTTTATATCATTGGGGCGACGTGGATAGCAATTGACGGGGATTAGTGCGTTTAGCCGAGCCGCCGTCTCTTTGCCTTTGTTCCAGACGCACGGTGAGATTTCCCTTTCGAATGAAAATTTGCCGGGATTTTTTGCGCCCCGCAAGGGTTGCGATGAACGCAAGCAATGGCGTCTTGGTGCCCGTGAAATCCCGTCCCGTCCCGGCGGCATTCATGGCCGCGACGTTTTCCACGCCGGCGAAGTAGCGTAGCATGGCCTCGTCGTCGGAGACCCCGGCGCCGCCGAACTTCTCTCTAAATTCCTTCAGTGAAGTCCCTGGCGGCTTCCCTCGAGCCAGTTCCTTGGCCCGCGGCCGGCCGAGCAGCCGGTCTCTCAGGTTCGGTTCGATGGATTGCGCTTCTTCCTCTCCCCAGAAGCCGAGCGCGTAGAGAAACATCTCGTCGGTGACCTCCTTGTAGCGTTCGCCGACGATCACATTGATCGCCGCCTGCACACCGACGAATTGGGAATAGGGAGTGACCATGATCGGGTAGCCGAGCTCGGCGCGCACCCGCGCCGCTTCTTCGAGCACGGCGCCAAGCCGGTCGAGCTTGCCGATGGCGGCGAGCTGAAAACGAAAATTCGAGATCATGCCGCCCGGCACCTGGTGCATCGGATGGAACGCGTCGTACTCCAGCGGCTTTCCGACCGGCAAATGTTCTTGCCTGGCGATCGCCGTGAAGTGATCGCGCACGGGTTTGAGAACTTCTTCGTCGACGGCGGTTGGATAGCCCAGCGCGCGGGCGTTCATGGCGACATTGAAGAGGGAAGGATTGGAGGAGGCGTCGGCGAGGGGTGGAATCGCGGTGTTGATCGACGTGATGCCCAATTTGATCGCTTCGAGGCAGCAGAGCGCGCCGAGCCCCGTGTTGCAGTGGGTGTGGAACTCGACAGGCTTGTCCTTGGCTTCGCGTAGGATCAACGGCATGAGCCTGCGCGTCGCTTCAGGCGTCAGCAAGCCGCCGGGATCTTTAAAACATATTCGATAAACGTCCAGTTTGGCGGCGGCGCGGGTTTTTTGGACGAAGTATTCGTCGGTGTGTTTCGGGGAAATGGAGTAGATGATATTCAGGATCGTCTTGAGACCGACGCGCTGGGCCGCGCGTACCGCCTCCGCCCAATACGAGGCCGTATTCGAGGGATCCGAGGTGCGAGCCTCGCTGATGCCGTTGGCCGCCAGTCGCTCAAGCCAGAGGTCGGTGATGGCCGGCGGGGAAATCTGAAAGGCCAACATGGAGCGGCTGCGGATGGTACGGAGTGGCGTTTTCTTAATGCGCTTGGACATCAGCCGCAAGCGTTCCCAAGGGTCCTCTTTCAGGTCGCGCACGCATTTCTTGTAGAACGCCGACGACATGATCTCGATGGCTTCGAAACAGGCGCGGTCGAGCCGTTCGCCGATCGGCAGCATCATGTCCGTGCGCATGTTCGACGCCCAGAGGCTCAACTGGCCGTCGCGCAGAGTCGTATCGACGAAGCGGATTTCATTCATGGCAAAGACTCGGAAAGCGCACCGCGGAGGCGCGGAGGACGCGGAGTAAAGAGTTCTTGATGAAGAAATATTCCGAACTCTGCGAACTCTGAGCCTCTGCGGTGAAATAAGGCTTGCATCTTTGGTTGCGGTTTCGCCGCGCTGGGTCTGTGGTGATTAGTCTTTCACGGTACTCCCGAAAGGCCCGACAATATAGCCGCAGCGGAAGAATAAGCCGGTTGCAAATCATTTGGCCGCCGGTTTGGTTCCCACGGCGCAATGAAAGGGCCGCGCGATAAAAAGAAACTCGCGCGCGTCGGGTGAGTCGGTGGCGGCGCGCCACTGGGCGGCTTCTGCGGTATTCAGCGCGGCCAGGATACCGGTTTCCATCCGTTTCCCGTGGGGCTCGCTGAGTTTGAAGGGTGCCAGTTGGGGAAACATCTTGAGCGATGCCAGCCCGGCGTCGCGAAAGCGGTGGTAAAGGCTTGCGTCGGCGCAGCCCTTCTCGGCGACGTTGCCGCGCGGCAGCTCGGCCTTGGCCTTGAGCGTCGCTTCCAGCGCAATATTAGTCCACGAATTCATATCCTCGGCGCGCACGATCACGCCGACTTGCCCGCCCGGTTTGGTCACCCGAATCATCTCGGCGAGCATCCGGTCGGCAGCGACTTCTTCCATGACGGTAGTCGATAGGCAGGTTTCGAAAGCATTGTCCTCGAAGGGCAACGCCTCGGCGCTTCCTTCGCGGAATTCGATCGCATCCTGGTAGCCAGTCTTCTGCGCCAGCGCGACGGCTTCCTTAAGGAAGTAGCGATTGATGTCCACGGCGACGATGGGGGTTCCACCCCACGTTGTCTGGGCGATCAGGCGCGTGAATACCCCCGAGCCGCAGCCTACTTCAAGCACGCGCTCTCCGAGTTTGAGATCGACCTCGGCGAGGAAACGCTCCAGCACGCGGCGATGGCCCAGGGAACGCCCTCTTCCTTCCAGTTGGCGCACTCCGCCCAATTCGGGACCGCCCAGAACGATGGTGCAATATCTTTCGCTCAAGCGCGCAAGCAGCGGCTCCCACTGGGAAGGGGACAAGACCAGCGGCAGCAGCACCAGCGGTGGTCCCGAGCCTAGAACCCGATAGCGAATCCCGGCGACTTCGCCTTCGCCGGACGCGAGGGATGCGGTCCGCAACGCCGCCTGAATGTCCATGCGCGCGAGAAACCCCAGCATCGCGTCGCCGATAAAATCCGTGTGATCGGTGATGACGTCGGCCCAAAGGACATCCGGATAGTCCTCCAAACAAAGGGTGGTCGCAAAGGGCAGCGTCGCCAGGGACTGGCGCACGAATTTCGCGTTGGGTCCCTTGCCGCCGTAAAAGGACAGCAGCCGAGTGGCGAGCGGACGAAGCGTCTCGACGTTGAGCGTTCGCGGCGGCAGCACCAGCGTGAGCGAGGCGACGATCTCGCGATGAGCGCGCACGAGGGCGTCGAATTCCAGGAACTCGCGCGCCGCGAAGTGGGCTCGTTCGAGCCCCAGATGGCGCATGACCTGAACAATGCGTTCTTCGGGGGGAAGCTCTACATCCGCGACCATGAGATCTTTCTTGCCATATAAGCGCTAAAAAAACAGTGCCGCATCCTGGTTGGTGCGCGACGGCGGCGTCATGAGCGAGAATAACGCTTTCATCCCCCAATTCACCAGAGCCGCGAGGATGAAAATGAAAAGCAGCAGTGAATACATATCCGCGATGCGGAACTGGCCGTAATACTCGACGATCATAAAACCGAGCCCGGCCCTGGCGATTTTCGTCTCGGCGAGGAGCGCGCCGGTGACTGCTGCGCCCAAACCGATTCTTACGCCGGTGAAAATCTGTCCAGCGATGGCGGGAAGATAGACCCGCGTGGCGATTTGAAATGCGCTGGCGCCGACGCTGCGCGCCACGTCGAGGTAAACCGGTTTCACCTCCCGCATTCCGGCGATGGTCAAGAGGGAGATCGGAAAAAATGCCGCGATGGCCCCGACCGCGAGCTTGGAGTGCACGTCGATTCCCAGGAATAAAATGAAGATCGGGAAGATGACGATCTTGGGCACCACCGCCGCGTAGAGAATCAGCGGCTCGACCACTTCCAGCCACGAGCGCCGGCTGCCCCAGAGAATGCCCAGCGGGATGCCCGTAAGCGCGGCGAGAAACAGCGCTCCGCCGACTTCATAGAGGCTCGCCTTGAGATGCGGCAGCAAAACCGGCGTGGTGACGTAGATCCAGAGGGACTCCAGAATCGCCGCCAGCGAGGGAAAGAGGTCGGGGAAAAGAATTTCCGTGCGGCCGATCGATTCCCACACGGCGATGAGACCGAGGAGAGTGAGTATTTGCACCGCGGCGGGCGTCTGAATATACGCGCCAATGGCGGCTTTGCTGCTATGCGCCGTGGCCATCGCTATCTTCGCATCAGGGTTTGCGCCCGGTTGATAAGATAGAGAAAAAGAATCGACAACAGGATTGTGCCGCCCAATCCCGCGTACACTTCTTCGACCTCGAAGCGAAACGCGGCGTCGGAAAGCCACATGCCCACGCCGCCGACCTGTGCGACGTATTCCAGGCCCAGCACGGATTTCAGAATATAGGTGAGCGCGAGGCGGAAGCCGCCGAAAATCGTCGGCGCCACCGCCGGAAGCATAATATGCCAAAACATCTGCTTGCCGGAGAGGTTCATGCTGGCGCCGACTTCAAGCAGGATCGGATTGACGTTTTGGAATGCGCCTTTGGTGTTGATGATGGTCGGGATCAAGCCGAAGATCGATGAAAGCGCGATCACCGCAGCGCTGGAGCGGCCGAAGGTGACGAGAAACACCGGATAAGCCAATATCACGGGCGATGAGAAGAGCGCGGCAAGCGGCATCTCGTAGCTGGTGCCGATCAGCCGGTAACGCCAGAGCAAAAAGCCGGCGAGCAGTCCGAACAGCGTCGAAATCGTCAGCGCCGCCGCGATTTCGTAGAGCGTGATCGCGGTCAATAGCAGCGCCTTGCCGTTCCACAGCTCCGACCACAGAACCGCCGTCGCGCGCGATGGAGCGGCGAGGAAAAACGAGCTGATCCAGCCGAGACGAACGGAGGCTTCCGTCAAGATGATAGCGCCGAAGATCAAGCTGAAGCGCCACGCCATGAGTCTCGTTGATTCGCTCATCGGGGAGCTTCCCTCTCGATCATAGCTCGGTTCATTGTTCCTTTGAACGTTGTCGCAGTTTTTTTCTTGGCGTCCTTTGCGCCTTTGCGCGAGATTATTCTTATCCAATCCTATTTTTTCTCAGAATTCCTACTGCAAATAACTCAGATCGATCAAACTATTGATTTCCGCCTGAGTCAGCGGTTGCTTCAGGAAGTTAAACCTGATGGCATCGTCGATGGTCTGTTGCAGGCCGCGGATCGGCTTGGCCGCCATCGCCGGCTTGTTGTAAAAATCCCAGGTCTTTAGCACCGCCGACTCGGGAATCTTGAGATCGGCTTTGCGAATCCAAATTTTTGTCGTCTCCTCCTTGTGGTCCATCATGAATTCCACAGCCCGCTGATGCGCCCGGAAAAAGCCGCGCACCGCATCGGGGTGTTTCGCGGCATAATCGCTGTTGATGAAATGGACGCGGCTGGTGATTTCTTTGAGCGCGGTGATTTCGTCGCCGCGCGCCGCGATCCGCAGTTCGCCCTTCTCCACTTTGTCCAATTGAAAAGGCGGCACCGACCAGCCGGCGTCGACCTGGCCGGTTCTGACTCCCGTATAGGATTCCGGAATGCCTCCGAGGGAAACCGGTTCGGCGGGCTTCAGCCCTTTGGCTTTCAATTGGTCTGAAATGGCGAGCACCGCCATGTGAGTGGAGGAGCCGGGGCGGCTGTAGGCCAATTTCTTTCCCGCCAGATCGTCGAAGCGGCGGATCGGCGAGTTGCCGGCGACGTACCAGAAGCTGTCCATGCCGGTGATCTCGGCGGCGGCGATCTTGATCGGCGCCTTTTTCATAAACGCGCCGATGACCGCGAACATGCCGGTGGAAAGCCCGATCTGCGCGTCGCCCGACACCACCGCTTGGACATTTTCACCGCCGCCGCGGGTGAATACCGCGTCGACGTCGACATTGTTCTCCCGGTAAAAGCCTTTCTCCTGGGCGACGTAAACCGGTACCGCGACCGTAAAGAGCACCCGGTGGGGAACCACGAGGACGAGTTTGGTGCGCGCCGCGGCCGCCCAAACACTTGACGTTCCGATCAAGCACGCCAATATAAGCGCCAGCGCCAGCAGCTCGCGCGACCTGAGGTTCAATGACCGTTTCTTCATAGTTAAAACCCTCCTAATGTGCTTGTTCAGTTTGGCGAAAACTCTTTATCGATTCCTCTCTAAGGGCGCTCCAGACCTGGCCCACCAGTCTGCCGAAGCGATCCGAGGCGATGATGGAGGAGTCGCGCGGGTGGGGCAAGTCGATGTCGACCATGGTCTTGATCTTGCCGGGGCGCGCGGTCATGACCAGGACGCGGTCGGAGAGCTGCACCGACTCGTTGATGTTGTGCGTTACGAAGATAATCGTCTGGTTCAAAGCGTCGCGGATTTTGAGTAACTCCTCGCCGAGAATGATGCGGGTCTGCTCGTCGAGGGCGCCAAAGGGCTCGTCCATCAGCAGAATCTTCGGTTCGAGAATGAGCGCCCGGGCAATGGCGACGCGCTGCCGCATGCCGCCGGAAAGCTCGGAAGGGTAGCGCTTCTCGAATTCGGATAAACCGACAAGACGGATCATGTCGGCCGCCTTTTGTCGCCGCTCCGCCTGGCCGACGCCGCGCATCTCCAGTCCGAACTCGACGTTGCTCAGAGTCGTGCGCCAGGGAAACGTGGACTCTTCCTGAAAGACCATGGCGATGGATCGGTGCGGCCCTTTGACCGTTTCGCCGGCCACCGTCAGCTCGCCGCCGCTGGCCGGAATCAAGCCGCCGATGATTCGGAGCAGCGTCGATTTGCCGCAGCCGGAGGGACCGATGATGGAAAAAAATTCGCCGGCGCGAACTTCGAGTGAAACGCGGTCAACCGCCGGCACGGCGGCAAGGCCGTTTTCGTCGCCGCTAAAAACCTTGCTGATATTGCGGAGGCTCAGCATCGGCGGTCTTCCTAAAGCATTTTCCCCTCACGCCTCACTCTTCACCTCCGACTCCTTACTCCTCACAGGGGCGTTGTGGTTGGGGGCGGCTTGCGGTGCCGCGTCGCCTGTTCGTAGGCGTAAGCGCATTTGATCATGTTGCCATCGTCGTAGGGGCGCCCGAGAAACGTGATGCCGGCCGGCAGATTGTCCCGGGTAAAGCCGGCGGGCACGACGATAGACGGAACGTAGACTAGATAGGTATTGATATGGGGCGCGCCTTTCTGATCGACGAACGGCGGGTTGAGCCCGTCCTTGATCAGCGTCGGTTGGTGCTCGACGGCCTTGTGCACGATGGCGTCGAGCCTGTTGTCCGCCATGACCGTCAGCAGGTTAGTCATCAGCTCCTCGCGCGCTTTGAGATATTCATAGTGCGCGTTGTTGTCCGGCGCTCTTTTCCAGCGCTCCTGCGAGCGCCGGACTACTTTGGCGAAATCCGGTGATGCGGCGGCTTCCGCGCGCGATTTAAACGGCGGATTCGGGCTCCTGCCGAAATAGCGGTTGAACGACTCCTCTTCGTCGGTGAAGCTCCCCGCCCGCTTGGCGAGCAGCGCTTTTAAATCGGGAATCACCACCGGATCGACGAGCACGGCGCCGGCGGCCTTGAGTTCGCCGATCGCCTTGTTGAAGACCTCGTCGATTGTTTTGAAATCCTCCGAGTCGGGTTCGGACCCAAGGCCCATGGACTCGCGCAGGATGCCGAGACGCGCGCCTTTGAGTCCGTTCTTATCGAGAAACTTGGTAAAGCTGTCCGGCACATGACCGACGCCTCTGGCGGTGACCGGGTCCTCGGGATCGTAGCCGACCATGACATCCAACAGTTTCGCCAAATCGGTAACGGTGCGCGCCATCGGACCGAGAGAGCCGTTGATCGACGGCCAGCCGGCGTACACGCCGCCGCGGCTTACCAGTCCGGCCGTGGGGCGCATGCCGGCGATGGAGTTCCAGGTGGAGGGCCGGCGAATGGAAGCCAAGCCCTCTTGGCCGATGGCGACGGTTGAAAAATTCGCCGCCACGCAGGCCGCGGAGCCGCCGGAGGAGCCGCCGACGGTTCGTTCCAGGTCGTAGGGGTTGCGCGTCGAGCCGAAAAGCGAACCATGGGTATCGCCGCCGCCGAGCTCGCCGAGGGTGGTCTTTCCTACAATGATCGCGCCGGTTTTCTTCAGATTCGCCACCACGAAGCAGTCTCGCTCCGGACGGTGATTTTTGAAAAGTACCGAGCCCAGGGTTGTCGGCATGCCCGCGGCGTCGGCTTGATCCTTGACGACGACCGGGATGCCGTGAAGCGGTCCGACGAAGCCGGAGCTCTTGAAAGCCGCGTCCAGCCGGTCGGCGTCTTTGAGCGCTTCGGAATTCAGCGTGATGATCGCGTTGATGGCCGGGCCTTTCTTGTCGTACGCCTCGATGCGGTCGAGATAGATCTGCACCAGTTGGCGGCAGGTGATCTGGCCGGTTTTATAGGCCGCGTGGATTTCGTCGATGGTGGTTTCGAGAACATTGAAGCTCATGACTCCGCCTCCTTTGGGTGATATCGCCTCAATACTTCAGCGACGGCTAAATGTCCAGGTTTGTCTGCGCTCGGTAGTGGTTTAGTTTCGCCAAAATTTGTAGGGGCAACCCTATGTGGTTGCCCGTTCGAGGGCAGGCACGTAGGCCTGCCCCTACATGGATACGGCGTTGAAATCGAACTGAACCACCACCTTGCGCTCGCTTGAGAGATGAAACGACCACTAAAACTTCTCGCCTCCGCCGGCCAGAAACTGTTTTTCGATCTTTTGCCAATCGTCGAGGCCGACGACTTTATCGCGCTCTTTGAACGTCGTAAGCGACCCGTCCATCGCTTCGGTCGTGCCTTCGCGCTTGAGCAGGCCGAGCACCTGGCGCATGGCGTGAATCCCCGCTCTTTGCGTCTCAGAGGGATAGATGGCGATGCGGTAGCCCATCTTCTGCAGGCGTTCCGCCGGCAGCATCGGCGTCTTGCCGCCTTTGAAAACGTTGACCAGCAAGGGAACGCCGGTTACGCGCCGCGGAATTTCCTCCAGCTCCGACTCCGACTGCGGCGCCTCGACGAAGACCGCGTCGACGCCGAGCCTGGCGAAGGCGCGGCCTCTTTCAATGGCGTCGTCGAAGCCATGCACGCCGCGGGCGTCGGTGCGCGCGATGATGCAGAAGTCTAGGTCGCTGCGAGCCGCGAGCGCGGCTTGCAATTTGTTTTCCATCTCGGCGAGGGAAATGACCTCTTTGCCGTCCAAGTGGCCGCAGCGCTTGGGCGTGATCTGGTCTTCGATGTGGATCGCCGCGACGCCGGCGCGCTCATATTCGCGCACCGTGCGCACCAGGTTGACCGCGTTGCCGTAGCCGGTGTCGGCGTCGGCGATCACCGGGATGTTGACTGCGGACACGACCTGGCCCGCGCGCTCGATGGTTTCCGACATGGTGACCAGGCCGATGTCAGGGATGCCCATGCTGCGCGCCACCGCGCCGCCGCTGAGATATGCCGCCTCGAACCCCGCTTCTTCGACCAGACGGGCGGAGAGGCCGTCGAAACAGCCGGGGGCGACGAGAAGTCGCTCGCGCATCAATAGTTGCCTAAGTACTTGTCGTGGGGTCATCGTTTACCTCGAAAGTTTGGCCGCTGTCTAGAGTCTGGAGTCTAGGGTCCAGGGTTGATGGACGCCAGACGCGAGACTCTGGAGTTTGCTGAAAAACCACCTCGGAGTCCTTCGACGGGGCTCAGGACGAACGGAGGGGAATAGATATCATTGGCAATTTTCCGTTCATGCTGAGGTCCTCGAAGCATTCCGAATCTTTTTTCGCAATCTGCTAGACGCTGGACTTATCTCCCGATCTGACGACGAACATATCCATAAATACGTTCACCGGCGTCGATTCGAGGCGCTGCGAATCGAGACAGAGTTCGATGATTTGCTTGCATTGCCCAGGCGGAAGTCGCGACGCCAGGTTCGTTTCGAATTTGTTAACCAGCAGCGGCATGCCTTCGGCGCGCCGGCGGCGGTGGCCGACAGGATATTCTACGACGACCTTGTCCGTCGCGGAGTGGTCTTTGAAGAAGACTTGCACCGCGTTGGCGATGGAGCGCTTGTCCGGGTCCAAGTAGTCGCGGGAATAGCGCGCGTCCTCGATCACGATCGTTTTGTCCCGCAGCCCGTCGACGCGCGGGTCCTTGGCGACTTCGTCTTCGTAATGATCCGCGGTCAGCTTGCCGAAGATCAGCCCGATTGCCGTCATATATTGAATGCAATGATCGCGGTCCGCCGGATTGTGCAAGGGGCCGGTCTTGTCGATGATGCGCACCGCGGACTCCTGCGTGGTAATCATCACCCGGTCCACTTCCTCCAGTCGATCCTTGACCTCGGGATAAAGCTGCAACGCGCACTCGACGGCCGTCTGGGCGTGAAACTCCGCGGGGAAGGAAATCTTAAACAAGACATTTTCCATGACATAGGAGCCGAAGGGGCGCCGGAGCGAAAAACGTTTGCCGCGAAAAAGCGCGTCGTAGAAGCCCCAGCCCTTGGCGGAGAGCGCGGACGGATAGCCCATCTCGCCTTGCATGGTCATGAGTGCCAGGCGCACGCCGCGGCTGGTGGCGTCGCCCGCGGCCCAGGATTTTCGCGGCCCGGTATTGGGGGCGTGGCGATAGAGGCGGAGCGCGCCGCCGTCGGTCCAGGCATTGGAGAGCGCGTTGATAATCTGCTCGCGGCCGCCGCCGAGCATCGCCGTCGCCACCGCCGCTGTGGCGACGCGCACGAGCAGGACGTGATCCAGGCCGACGCGGTTGAAGCTGTTCTCGATCGCCAGCACGCCTTGGATCTCGTGGGCCTTGATCATGGCGTTAAGAATAGCTCCGATCGTCAGCGCTTTTTGTTTCGTCCGGCTTAAATAATCCGCCAGGGCGAGAATGCCGCCGAGATTATCGGACGGGTGGCCCCATTCGGCGGCGAGCCAGGTGTCGTTGTAATCGAGCCAACGGATCATCGCGCCGATGTTGAAGGCGGCGTGGACCGGATCGAGCTGCCAATCCGTTCCGGGAACTCGCGCGCCGTTTTCCAGAACCGCACCGGGAACGATGGGACCGAGGTGCTTCGTGCACTCGGGGTAGCGAAGAGCCAGAAGCCCGCAGCCGATGGTGTCCATCAAACAGTAGCGCGCCGTATCGAGCGCTTCCTGGCTGGTTGGCATGTAGTTGAGCGCGTAGTCGGCGATAGCGACGAGGACCTCGTCGGGCGTGGGACGGATATTGGAGGTTGCGCTAGTCATGACTTTGACGGTTGGTAATCGGCACAAACGGGCGCGGATCGGGTCCGACGTAATCCGCGTTGGGGCGAATCAACCGGTTGTCGGCGCGCTGTTCGATGATATGCGCGGCCCAGCCGGTGATGCGCGAGACAACGAAAAGCGGCGTGAACATCACCGTGGGTATGCCGCAGAGATGGTAAGCGCTGGCGCTGTAAAAATCGAGATTCGGAAAGAGATTTTTCTCGCGGCGCATGATCTGCTCGATACGCTCGGAGACCGCGTAGAGACGCGAGTCGCCGTGAGCGTCGGCGAGTTTCTTCGACCAGGCCTTGATGACATCGGAGCGCGGATCGGAAATTTTATAGACGCGGTGGCCAAAACCCATAATGAGCTTCTTCGCCGCGATCATTTCCAACACTCCTCTTTCCGCGGCGTCCGGCGTAGGGAATTCTTCGATCAGCGCCATTGCCGCCTCGTTGGCGCCGCCGTGGAGCGGCCCGCGCAGCGCGCCGATGGCGCCCGTCACCGCCGAATAGAAATCGGGCAGCGTCGATACGATCGTGCGCGCAGTGAAGGTCGAGGCGTTGAATTCATGCTCCGCGTAGAGAATGAGCGACACGTCGATGGCGCGGCGGATAAGCTCGTCGGGCTTCTTGCCGTGGAGCAGATGGAGAAAGTGGCCGGCGGTGGTCTCGTCGTCGGTTTCGGTATCAATGTGCTTGCCGCTCGCGTGGAAATGGTGCCAATAAAGCAGCATCGCGCTAAAACAGGCGGTCAGCCTGTTTGCGACGGCGAATTGATCGTGACCGAGGCCCTCGGGCTCGAGCGTGCCGAGCATCGAGCAGCCGGTGCGCATAACGTCCATCGGATGGGTGTGGCGCGGGACTTGTTCGAGCACCCGTTTCAGGGGAACCGGCAACCCGCGCAGGCCGCGCAGTTTGGCCCGGTATTCGAGCAGGTCGCCCTGCTTGGGGAGCCGCCCATAGATCAAAAGATAGGCGACCTCTTCGAAGCTCGAATGCTCGGCGAGATCGTGGATGGAATAGCCCCGGTAGGTGAGACCTTTGCCTTGTTTGCCGACGGTCGCGATCGCCGTCTGTCCGGCGATGACTCCCGCGAGGCCGGCCGCGTTGTCCGTTGCCATTAGTTTGTCCTCCAGCCCCAATTTGCAACGATTACCTTGTCCAATGCAAGCTCTTCTGATCGGATAGTTCCAATCGTTCCATTCGTTCCAAAGGTTCCAATAGCTTGGAACGGCGGAACGGCTGAAACCGCTGTAACGACTGGAACCAGCCCGCTGTGGCGCGCAGGGCCTTGACAGTTCGGCGATTTATTAGGTAGTCGGATGTTGGGAGAAAATTTTTCGACTAGGAGTTTTACTATGCCTTTACCACAGAGTTTCAAAGCGATGGTTGTTTCGGAGACAGCCGACAAGACCTTCGTGCGCGAAATCAAGCAACGGGAATTGAGCGAATTACCGGCGGGGGAGTTGATCGTCGACGTCAAGTACTCCTCGTTGAATTACAAGGACGCGTTGTCGGCATCGGGGAACAAGGGGGTCACGCGAAAGTATCCGCATACCCCAGGCATCGACGCCGCCGGCGTCGTCGCCGATAGTACGACTAGGGCGTTCGCCGTGGGCGATCAGGTCATCGTCACCAGTTTCGACCTGGGCATGAACACGCCGGGCGGTTACGGCGGCTACATCAGCGTGCCCTCAGGTTGGGCGGTGAATCTGCCGCAGGGTTTGTCCTTGCGGGACAGCATGGCGTACGGCACCGCGGGTTTTACCGCGGCGCTGTGCGTGATGAGATTATCTGCGTACGGTCTCACCAAAGATCAGGGCGAAGTGCTCGTCACCGGCGCCACCGGCGGCGTGGGCAGCATCGCCGTGGCCATTCTCGC
>JAUYJC010000254.1 GCA_030688735.1 Deltaproteobacteria bacterium | reverse complement strand
TATGGCGGTTTTCTTTGGACGGTACCAAGATGCGATGAATTTCCGGCCGGAGCGATTCAATCCGATCCCTCTCGCCGGAAACAGCCGAGTTAAAGTCATTTTGGCTTGCTTCGAAGCAGGACAATTCATTCCGGTGCATCGGCCAGGGGTCGATTTGACGCTCATCATTCTGCAAGGAGAGGGGGTGCTCATCGCGGGGGAACGGGAAGAGCGGATTGGAGCGGGCGCGATCGCATTTATCCCGGCCGGAGAGGAGAGAGGACTGAAGGCAGAGAGCCGCGTCGTTGCATTACACGTTGTCTCCCCACCGCCGACAGATGCTGACCACGTCGAGGTCATGAGCAAGTTGCAGCAAGGGATATGGAAATAAGCAAAACATGACGTGCCTTTAGCGTGCTTTTCCCTGGCAAACGGACGGGTGGTCTTGTCTTTGATTTCAAATTCTTCGCACACCGTGAAGGATAACATCCCTTGAATGCGCGGAAGGATGACTACTCCGTTTTTAGCATCGGCCACTCTACCAGAAGTCTTGATGAGTTTCTGGAGTTGATCGAGCGGTTTAGAATCCAGTTGCTGCTCGATATACGCACGATCCCCAGGTCGCGGCATGTTCCGCAGTTTAATTCGGACTCATTGGAACGCGCCCTCCAAAAGCGAGGAGTAGGCTATCGCCATCTGAAGCGGCTTGGGGGATTGAGAAAGCCCACTCATGATTCGCCCAACACGGGTTGGCGCAATCTCAGCTTTCGGGGCTTTGCGGATTACATGCAAACTGCGGAGTTTACGAAAGGCCTGCATGAATTGCTGGAGCTGGCTTCTGAAAAAACAGTGGCGCTCATGTGTGCTGAGGCTGTGCCCTGGCGCTGTCATCGTTCGCTCATTTCCGATTCCCTCCTGGTCCGGGGGATCGAGGTGCGGCATATTATATCGGCGAAAAGCTTTCCGCTTCATGAGTTGACTTCATTTGCCGTTGTAGACGGCGATCGGATTACGTATCCTGAAGTCACAGACGGGTGACTACCGAAATAGCTCAGCATAGTGAATGTACAAAGAAGGAGGAGGTTCATGGCCAGAATCAAAGGTGTATCGAAGAGTGAGGCAAATGAAGGAGTGCGTGCTGTTTTTGAGGAACAGGAGAAACGCTATGGCTTCGTGTCGAATACCGCGAAAATATACGCGCTAAGACCGACAATCCAGCAAGGGGTTCAGGCTCTGGCTCAGGGAATCCTGGCCTCAGGGTTGATTGAGCCTGACCTGCGCCATTTGCTATGCGTCAGGACCGCGAATATCAACGGGTGCCCCTTTTGAATTGACAGCAATGCATCCAGTGCGATGCACAACGGGGCTTCAGCAGAAAAGGTGGAGGCGGTGCTCGGAGGCTATCGCAAAAGTCCTCTCTTCTCCCCACGCGAGCGCCTGGCCCTGGAACTCGCCGAGCGCATGACCTATACCGGAAAGCGGGTGACGGACGGCTTTTTCGAGCAGCTCAAGCGGCATTTCACGGATGAGGAGCTGGTGGAACTGGCCGCCATCATCGCCCTGGAAAATTTTCGCAGCAAGTTCAATCCGGTCTTTGGCATAGAGGCCAACGGGTTTTGCCCGTTGCCCGCGGTCCAGGCCGCTTCGTCTGCCGCCACAGAGCGGTTTCGTTGAGAGAAAGGAAAACCTCCATGACTACGATCAATAACGAAACTTTAGCCGCTGCCAATGCCAAGAGCCGGAGGCTCCGGGAGCTGGTGCGCGCGCCGGAGATCCTTGTGATGCCCGGCGCCTACGATGTGCTCAGCGCTTTGCTGTTCGAGCAGCTCGGATTTCAAGCGATCCAGGGCACCAGCGGCGGGATTGCCGCCGTGCTAGGTTACCCTGATGGCGAGGTGATCAGTCGAGACCAGACGGTTGCAGTGACAGGGCAAATTGCCGCGGCTGTTTCAGTTCCGGTAAACGCGGATGGAGAAAGGGGATATGGAGATGCATCCCAGATCGGAGAGACGGTGCGAGCGCTCATCGC
Organism: Deltaproteobacteria bacterium; assembly: GCA_030688735.1. Lineage (GTDB taxonomy): Bacteria > Desulfobacterota > Binatia > UBA9968 > UBA9968 > JACPFE01. Next base: position 12,479 of record JAUYJC010000254.1, on the reverse strand, counting down.
CGTGGGCTGTGGAGGAATGAACCTCGAGGATGGCGCCCCTCACCAAAGGAACGAGCCGCGTCGTTTGGTGGACTTGAATGCGCAACTTGAGAAGATCGCGGCGGTTATGGAGACCAAGCGTTCTTTAGGCAGCGAGTTTTTCCTTAACGCCAGGGTCGACTCGTTTGTGGTTATCACAGGCGATCCGAAAAAGGCGCTGGATGAGTCCATTCGTCGGGGGAATGTCTACGCGGAGGCTGGCGCAGACTGTATTTTCTATATGAACGTTGTGAGCCGGGATACCATCGCCCAGCTGGTCAAGGAGGTCAAAGCGCCGGTCAGTATCCTGGCGCGTCCCGAAAATCCCGGCGTGGCTGAACTTCAAACCTTAGGAGTTGCGCGGGTAAGCTACGGTGTTGCCTTCACCAGAGCGGCGATCAGCGCCGTCAGACGGCTCGCTATCGAGATTCAAAAATCAGGATCCATCACGGCTTTGAAAGATGCGATCTCTTCTCCGGAGATGGCGGCCTTGGTGAATCGAGGAAAAACATCGGCCTGAAGTTTCCAATGCGCAATTTAGACCATACATTGCCCCGCTTTTATAGGCTTCACTCGCGACGATCCGCATCTCCTTGATGTTCGCAACCGCCCGTCTCACCATGGTTTTGACATTGTTTTATAAACGTCTCACAGCCGCATGACAGGTACATCTCCGCACCCCCCCCTCCTTTCTACTCTACAGCTACCCCTCGACCTGCTGAGGCGCCTTCCCCATGGATGCGCTGTGGCGGCCGAAGGCAGGGAGTATGAACGCCACCAAACTACCCACGCCGTTCATGACGGCCATGTACCAGAAAACGGTAGAGTAACCAAAAGAGGTCATGAGCAAACCCACGATGACGGGGGCGAAGCCGAGAAAGAGGGCGTTATTCCCCCATAGAATACCGACCAGGCTCCCCTCAAGTCGTCGCCCCTCTCCCAAGTCAAGAGCCCCAGCATCTATCAGCGCGTGCCCCGCAAACATGAATACCCCCATAAGCCCCACAAACATAGTGAGCATAAGCCCACCACCAAAAAAGACCATCAGGGCGGCGACAATCGCCTTCCCTGCGAGCAGCATGACAATCATAGGCTTACGGCTGAAGCGGTCTGACAACGCCCCGATAAGTGGTCCAAAGGCGAGACCCATGGATGTAAGCAGCGCCATATGTAGGCCAATGCCGAAGGTTCCCATCCCTTGGGTCTCGTGCAAGTAGATTGGTAACCATAGCTGGAAGCCGCCCTGGCCCAGGCCGCTCAAACTGGCGAGCAAGAACAAAAGCAGTAGACCTTTGGTGCGGAAGAGCTCCCGTAGAGAATGCAGCTGTTCCCCAACGTCACGTCGCGTCTTAGTCCGGGTCTCAAATTCCTCCCAGCCCGGGGCTTGCCGTATACCGAGCCAAAGAAGCAGTGCAATTCCCACGGCCATTGGAAAGGCAGCCAAGAGAATGCCTTGCCAAGCTAGGACCAACATGAGGGCGCCAACTGCGAGAGAGCCGATGGCATCGCCCAAGTTCCCAGATGAGCGGTGCATGGAGATCATGAAGCCGCGACGTTCCGGATATCGTTGAGAGAGAAGGCTCAGCGCCGAGGGATGCCAGAGGGACTGGTGGGAGATCCCTACTAAGCCAAGGGCAACAAGTATCAGGAGATACGCGGGCGCAAGACCCACTATCAAATAGCCCAGCCCCATGGTGAGCATGCTGAGGCACAAAATCAGGATGCGGCGGTGCTGCAGTTGGTCGACCAAGAAGCCACCTCCGATGGCAGCCACTCCGCTACTGACGCGCCGCACGGTGTCCATCAGCCCGGCGGCAACGGGCGTCAAGCCCAGTTCGGTATATAGGACTGGAAGAATAACGTAAAGGCCGTAGTCATATACATGGTGGAGCGCGTGGCCAGCGAACAGGCTTGCCGTTGCCAGCCGATCAGGACTTTTCTTGAATATGGCAGTCACCGGAATAGTCGAAGTACCAACACCTAACCACGGTTTCAAATAGCTCGCGTCAAAGTGGCTTCCGTCGCGACTGCGCATAAGCACGCCTGCGATGATAACCGCTCCCGGCTTGGACCAGCCATCTTTGTACGATCATTTGCTGCCAGCGTCAAGTCTGGTTGATAATCCCCGAAAAATTCGGCTTGCATTTTCCATAGTCGGTCCTCCATAGAGGGAGAACCCTGACGCTCAAAAAATGGAAGGTTGCGCACGGTGTGTCTTGAGGCTGCCGGTAGGGCGGAAAACCTGAAGGCCCCTTGCCTCAGGGCGGGGCTCTCTCAGAGCGACTTTGCAAGAAAAGGAGGAACACTCCAGCGGAGGCTCGCCGTGATGGATGGCACAAACTCCCACCCTTGTGCGGATTAACGTGGCTATTCTAACTGGCGTCAAGTGATTTTCTCATTCACATTTGTCATTGCTGCAAATAGTCGGATGTCGGTTTCCCAGTCTTAAGAAGCATATCAACTATTATTCAGCTCTAATGCGATGCTTCTCTGGTATGAATTTTGCCCATCAAAGAAGAGTGACAGACAGAATAGGGCTCAATAATTCCTCTCCAACTGAACAACGGCAGCGGTACAAAGGTTTCGTTCACGGCCTGGTTTTTATTGGCACATTCTATGCGCCACCTTGCGTGGAAGAAAGCCTGATTGAATTTTTGAAGGAGTAAATATGCAGAAAAGAAAATCTTCAGTGCTTCGGACTCGTCGGCTTTCGGGGAAAGTTTTGACTTTCATGCTCGGCGCGGAGGATGACACTCTCCGCGAATTTGCCGAAGATTCCAAGACCGGCCGTGCCGGTAAGACTCTCGTCAAGGAAGGGTCGCTGCGGATTACACTTGTGGCTTTGAAGAAGGGCACCGCTCTTCCATCCCATCAAGTGACCGGTCCCATCAGCATCCAGACTATCCATGGATGTTTAAGACTGACCACAGACAAGGGAGATGTGGATGTTCCGGCAGGCACTCTAATAGCGCTCGGCCCCGGGGTTGCTCATACGGCAAAAGCACATGACGACTGCTCAATACTGATTACATTTGCCATGCCGTGAACGTGATTTTGTCCCTCTTCCAAAGTGCAAGTTGCACGTGAGGCTGAGAATTTACGGTTCAGGTGGCAAGACACCGAAAACCAGGAGGTTTAGAAATGGTTACTCAGCGGTATCAGGATCGTTTGACAAGATGCAGTCGTCTGATGAAAGAAGCGGGGCTTGATGCTCTGCTGCTCACTAAGCCGGCGAATATGTTTTATCTCACAGGCGACGGGCGTTTGTGCGCCTATGCGATGATCACCCATGAGGGCAAGGTTGCACTAGGCGTGCCGAGCACCGACGTGGACGATGTTAAGTTGCTCGCCCACTTTGATCACATCGCGGGCTTCGAGAACGAGGTGGGCATGATCCACTCTATCGCCCACGGCTTCGAACATTTTGGTATCCGCGCGGGTACGGCCGGGCTGGAATACACTTTCCTTACGCAATCGATGATGAGCATGCTCACCCATCCTCATGCCAAGCCGGCAGCTGTGACGGTCAAGGATTGCACTCATATCATTTCTCAACTACGCATCGTGAAAGAGGGGCCAGAGATCGAATTTATCGGGGAAGCGGCAAAAGTGGCCGATGCAGGTATGACTGCTGCCATAAAAGCCGTGAAGCCAGGGGTGACAGAAAGTCAGGTGGCCGCGGAGGCCGAGTACGCGATGCGGCAAGCCGGTGCCGAAGGATTCTCGCGCACTTATGTTTCGTCTGGGCCACGAACGAACATTGCGCATGGGCTACCTACAGGGCGGCAGTTGGAGGAAGGTGATCTGGTGATGATCGACCTTCATCCAATCGTGAATGGTTACAGCGCGGATATGTGCCGCACTGTATGCACGGGCAAGCCGACAGTTGAGCAGCGGGCCGCTTATGATTTATATCTGCAGGCCCAACAGGCCACAGTCGCCAAGGTCAAAAAAGGCGTCGAGATGGGCGAGTTGGAGCAGACCATGCACGCCACGCTCAGAGATGCGGGCCACGCTGAACATATTTTCGGGCCACCCATCCACGGTGTCGGGATCGAATTTGAAGAGGCGCCTTTACCGGCCGGCCACGCTTTCTTCCACGGCGAAAAGGCGCCGACGCCGTTAGAGGCTAACGTGGTTATCGCGGTGGGCAACTGCGGGCTGTACACTGGTGCTTTTGGTGTGCGAGTCGAGGACACAGTGGTGGTTACTCCGGAGGGACCGATGGTTCTGACCAGCTATCCTCGGCGGCTGGAAAAAGACACCTGAAAGCGGAAGAAACGAAGCGAGCATTGGTTGAGATGAGGTTGGAGTTTGGTTTTAGAGGCGGTGAATGAAATTTCGTTACCAGCGCTGGATGATCAAAACCTCTCTCGTCTACCTTTTTCTTGGGATATCGATAGGCTTTCTGACTTTCCTTGCCCAGCGTATACCAGAATTGGCGTGGATATTGACTTGGAGAACCGTTCACGTTCACCTCATCTTGGTGGGCTCGGTGATCCAGATCATCATGGGCGTGGCGCTTTGGATGTTTCCTCGGAGGAAAGAGCCGCCAGGTTGGACGACTGAGCGCGAGGGGATGACGCTTTATGTGGGATTCAACGCTGGCACCCTGGTTCGAAGCGTGTTCGAGCCGTTTTGGCAATCTGGTCTTTTGCCGTACTTGTTGACTCTGAGCGGGATGATTTTACAGATTCTCAGCCTGCTATATTTCCTTTTGCTGATCTTCCAAAGAATTCGAGCGCCGTCGGCTTAGAACTTAATCTCAGGAGGTAACAATGACGTCGGACAAACCAACGAAAGTATTAGAGGAAGACCATCATTTCATTCAGAAAGTGGTAGGGGCGATGGCCGTCCTGGCCGAAACACTGGAGGCAGGGAAGGAAGTAGAGAAAAAAACACTGCACGACATTGTCGAGTTCATGCGCATCTTTGCTGACAAGTGCCATCATGGGAAAGAAGAAACTCACTTGTTTCCCGCCCTAGAGAAGAAAGGCGTACCGATGCGCGGTTGCCCGTTGGGAATACTCATTGCCGAGCATCAAAAAGGTAGGGATTTTGTCAAACAACTTGCGGAGGCTACTGATTCCTATGCAAACGGAAACGCCTCGGCAAGAGAGGCTTTGTTAAAAAGCCTGCACGGTCTGACGGATCTCTACCCAAACCACATCTGGAAGGAAGAATACCTTGCGTTTCCAATGGCCGACAAAATTCTAAGTTCCGAGGAGCAGCGGGACCTATCTGAGAAATTCGAGATGGTGGAAAAGGAGATCGGGCTGGATGTGCACCAACGGTTCGAGCAATTCGCCAAAGAGCTGGAGGAAAAAACGGGTGCATCTTGAAAGATGTCCCTCACAAGCTGGGCGATTGTGGATAGTCAGCGTTTGCCTGTCCGGTTGATTTTAAGGATAAGTGAAATTTTGGGAAAGGCTGGAGCAATTGGTCCGTCCCACATAAGGGCAAGAGCGCGTTTGTTGGGTGAGGTGAAGCAATCATGGATATCTTTGAAGCGATCGCGATCGAATTCCCGTGTCGGGCGTGCGGGGAGCGATACGAAATTACACTCAACCAGGTCCTGCTATCCCAGCAAATGCTCCACGAAGGTTGCCCGGTTCCGGCTCACTTTGCCACAGAGTGTCCACCGCCATACTACGCTGACCTGGTTGGTCGTGAACTGATTGAGGAGCTTCGGCAGACGTGGCAACGGCTTGAGGAGAAGGCGCGGGCGGCCGGTGGAGAACTCATCCTATGGAGCAGTCAGAATCGGCGTTAAAAAAGAAAATAGGAGTTGGATGGAGAGAGCGGTCCAAGAATGAGATGGCATAGGGGGGAATATGAAGAATAAAATAATTGTCGCTTTACTATCCGTTTCAGTTGCCTTGTTCACGATTGGTCTTTTCCTACCTAAGCAGGCGATTGCCCACTGTGACGGGCTGGACGGCCCGGTTGTCAAAGCTGCCCAAAACGCGCTGGAGACAGGAAACGTGAATCTCGTTCTTATTTGGGTGCAAAAGAAGGACGAGGCCGAGATCAAGAAAGCCTTCCAGAAGACACTTGCCGTGCGGAAGTTGAATCCACAAGTGAGAGAGCTCGCGGATATGTATTTCTTTGAGACCCTTGTGCGCATTCATCGGGCTGGAGAAGGAGCGCCTTATACGGGTCTACAACCGGCGGGGCGGGACCTCGGCCCCGCGATTCCGGCTACAGACAAAGCGCTTGAGAGCGGTAAGGTCGAGCCGCTTCTTAAACTCTTGACAGAATCAATGCAAAAGGGCGTCCGCGAGCAGTTCAAACAGGTGACAGCCAAAAAGAAGTTTGGTAAAGACGATGTGAGCGCGGGACAGGAGTATGTCAATGGTTATGTGGAGTTCGTTCATTACGTTGAGCGAATTTACGAAGCCGCCAAGAATCCGGCAGAGGGCCACTATCCTGACTCCCAAGGAGTTGCCGCGCATAAAGAGTAGTGTTTCTTCTGGGTTACGATCGGAAGGTTAGATTGGAAGGTGTAACTGTGCCGAATGATGCTGCGACCACTGACGCCCTTTCTCCATGGTGGAGGCATACGGTTATCTTGACGATGGTGGTGGGTTTCACGATCTTGATTTGGTTGTCGGCAAAAACCTATCAAGATGCGCCGCCTATTCCTCAGAGAGTCGTCGGAGCTTCCGGCGAAATTGTTTTCACGGGGGAAGATATCATGGCGGGGCAAAGCGTGTTCTTGAAATACGGCCTGATGGACAACGGCACCATCTGGGGCCACGGAGCCTATCTCGGACCTGATTTTTCCGCCGCATACTTGCACGCGCTGGCAGTTGACGCTGGCGAGATGATCGCCAAACAAAAATTCGGCCGCCCCTTTGCAGAGCTGTCCTCGGTGGAACAAAGCGTGGTGAGCGCGGAAGTGCAACAGCTTTTGAAACAGAACAGGTATGCTGTCGAGTCACAGTCGCTGGGGTTCACGGAACCGGAGGTTTTTTCGTATCGGCGGCAGATCGAGAAGTGGACTGCCTATTTTTCGGAGCCTAGCAACAACGCCGGATTGCCGGCAAAATATATCAATGACTCCCGCGAGATCAGCCAGCTCACGGCGTTTTTCGCCTGGACTGCGTGGGCGTCAGTCGCCAATCGCCCCGGCAGACTTTATTCGTACACGAACAACTTTCCCTATGATCCGATGGTCGGCAACACGCCGACCGGCGACGCGCTGCTTTGGAGCGCTCTGAGTCTCATCGCGCTCCTTGCCGGGATCGCCGCGGTGTTATTTGCCTTCGGCAAATTCGATTATCTCGGCTGGAAGGGGAAAAGTGAGCATATCCATCCGCAGATGTTGCCGGGAACGACCTCGGCGAGCCAGAAGGCGGTGATTAAGTATTTTCTCGTCGTTGCCTTGCTGTTTTTTGCCCAGGTTGTCGTCGGCGGCGCGACTGCTCACTATCGCGCCGAGCCCGCGGGATTTTATGGGATAGATTTGTCCGGATTGTTTCCCAGTCATCTCGTGCGCACCTGGCACCTTCAACTGGCAATCTTCTGGATCGCAACCGCCTACGTGGCGGGCGGCTTGTTCCTCGCGCCCGCCCTGGGCGGGAAAGAACCTAAGGACCAGGTCAAAGGGGTCAATGTCTTGTTCGGCGCCTTGGTCGTCGTGGTCGCTGGGAGCCTAGTGGGGGAAATGCTCGGTCTGAACCAGCTGTTGGGAGAGCTGTGGTTCTGGTTCGGCCACCAGGGTTGGGAATATTTAGAACTGGGTCGCGCTTGGCAAATCCTCCTCGCAGTGGGGCTGATTCTTTGGCTCGTCTTGTTGTTTAAAGGTATCGCGCCGGCGCGGCAGGATCCCGAGCGGCGCGAAATCGCGTCGCTTTTCTTATACGCGGCCGTCGCCATTCCGCTCTTTTATCTTCCGGCCATGTTTTTCGACAGCTCCAGCCACTTCTCTGTGGTCGACACCTGGCGTTTCTGGATCATCCACCTCTGGGTCGAGGGCTTCTTCGAGCTGTTCGCGACCGTGATGGTCGCGGTCATTTTCTACCAGCTGGGAATCGTATCCCAGGTAACCGCTGCGCGCGTGGTTTACCTGGATGCGATTCTTTACCTCGGCAGCGGTATCGTCGGCACCGGCCATCATTGGTACTGGACCGGACAAGCGAACATCACCATGGCCCTTGGAGCGATGTTTTCCGCATTGGAGGTCGTGCCTTTGACGCTCCTAACGCTCGACGCGTGGGACTTCGTAAAGCTGAGCCGTGGCAGGTGCGAGGTCTGCAATCAATCCATTTCCGTGCCGCACAAGTGGACCTTTTATTTTCTCATGGCCGTGGGTTTCTGGAATTTTGTCGGAGCCGGGGTGTTCGGTTTTTTGATTAATCTGCCCATCGTGAGTTATTTTGAAGTCGGTACGATCCTGACGCCGAATCACGGGCATGCGGCAATGATGGGCGTGTTCGGCATGCTGGCCATGGCTCTTATGGTTTTTGCGCTTCGGCAGGTATCGAGTGATAGCCAGTGGGGCGTCACCCAAAAATGGATAGGGGTTTCTTTTTGGGGACTCAACATCGGCTTGGCTCTGATGGTCGTAACGAATCTTTTCCCCGGCGGAGTGCTTCAGCTTATGGATGTCTTGAACAACGGATACTGGCACGCAAGGGGCCCAGAGTTTCTGAATGAGAGGATGGTTCGGATTATCGAATGGCTTCGCTTGCCGGGCGATGTCGTTTTTATTGGAGCAGGCGTCGTCCCTGCGCTGATTGCGGCGGTCTGGACCTATAGAGGACTTCGAAATTCGCCCGCGCGGTGAGTTCTACAAATAGCATCCCGGTCTGAGCAGATCCATGAAGCCGTCAAGAGGTCGTCCCGCGGTCATTTGCATCACGCCGAGAGGGTGCCCTCAGGCCGGCAGCATATCGTCACTGAGCCGCATGAAGCGCCATGGAAGTCGAACGGCGTGGCGCTGGTCTGACTGCATGTGCTCGTTAGCCTGAGGTGCGGGTGAGATAGGCAAGCACCTCACTCATAAGGCTATTGATTTCAACGTACGCAGCACTCGGGACTTTTCGCAATTCCGATTCGGTTTGGACATACGGCCCTGGCACCAGTTCATCGCCGCAGTTGTCCAAAAGGGCTCGGGCACTTTCCGGGTTCGTTTCAAGATGGAACTGCAAGCCGATAACATGCTGCGCTATCTGAAACGCCTGGTTTTCGCACACCACACTTTTCGCCAAGCGGATTGCCCCGGAAGGAAGATCGAAGGTTTCGCCGTGCCAGTGGAAGACAATGCATTTTTCAGGGAAGCGAAAGCTATTCATCGTGTTCGGCGTCGCCTCGATCGGAAACCACCCGATTTCCTTTTGTGAATTCCGGTAGACGCGCGCTCCGAGTGCGCTAGCTATGAGTTGTGCCCCAAGGCAGATTCCGAGAACTGCAATACCTCGTTCCACTGCGTCACGAACGAACCGTTTCTCTGAGAGGAGCCACGGCAGGGTTGATTCGTCGTTGGCGCTCATCGGTCCGCCCATTGCGATGACCAGATCATGGCCGTTCAGTTGAGGGAGAGCCGGATCATCGAAGAAACGAGTGTAACTCACGTGAGCCCTGTGAGCCTCCAGCCAAGGAGCTATGCTGCCAATGTCTTCGAACGGAACGTGCTGCAATACGTGGACTTTCATCTCTACCGCCATCTTGCGAGCGACTATTTGAGTCCGTCGTTCCGTTTAGCACGGCCTTACTTCCGTGCGCAACGGCTTGAGTACTTACCCATGGGACGGCTTTTATAGGAGCGGCAATGAGTTGTAAAGAGTTCCCCACTCACGGGTGATGATAGAGGCTAAAGCTGCTTCCGTGTCTTCAATCTCATGGGTCTTAGGAGCCCGGTGCGTGAGGGAAGAGCTATCGCGCTCTTGAGCGCTGACGGTTCCGTGTCAAGTGTGGTACCGGTTTCAGGCTTGTTTGCACAGCGGGTTTGGGGGACTTTACAGGCGCAGCTTCAGTAGGGAAACGAAGCGCTGATTCTTTTTCCTCCCTCTCTCTGAAGACCGGTTCCCACTGAACTGGCCGGTCATCGACGACCAGGGTAAAGAGGTCGAATCGGTTGTCATGTCCGGTCAAGTCATGGCTGATCTTCGTCGGTGATGAACAATTCTATGAATGGTATGTTTCTTGCCGCAAAACAACAGAAATAAAGTAGGACGCGATCGTGTCGCCGCGAAAGTTTTCAGTTGTCGACCTGGCCAGATGATTTGAAATGTTATACAAAGGTCAAGCGACGGTTTCGTGTTAAAGCTGAGGCGATAACGCCTGTGGGAAGATACGGGGCAATCTTGGCGTGAGCTACTTGAAGCTATGGTAACTGTTAATACTTTTACCAGCCGGATAACCGCCGTACTGGAAAAAGGCGGTGATCGGATAGCACCCGCAAGTTTGATCGCCAGCCACGCGCTACACCATGCATATGACTACGGCCTTTATGTTATTCTTCCAGTCCTATACACCGAGCTGGGCTTGACGCCAGTTACCGCGGGCTGATGGATACCGTGCGGCGCGTCAGTAGCGGCGTGGCTGCCATCGGAGGTGGGCTCCTGGTTGACCAGCTACAGCACCGCCGGATCCTGATTTTGTGCGTTAGCATGGTCACCATGGGGCTGGGTTATCTAGTAATAAGTCTTACGCCTGCGTATCTGGTGATTCTTGTTGCCCTTGGCCTAGTGGGAATCTCCCACCAGTCCCTCTGGCATCCCTCAGCGCTAAGCCTTCTCCCTCAACGGTATCCAGAACGTCGTGGATTCATGGTCTCCATTCATCGCTCATCCGGGAACTTGGGAGATGCCATTGGCTCGCTGGCAGTTGGCGCTCTCCTGCTGGTCCTGGCTTGGCAGTATATCCTCCTGGCCGCCTTTCCGGTGACCCTAGGGGCCGCGCTGCTTCTCTGGCTCGTTCTACGGCGAGCGTCAGGCTGGGAACAATTCCAGACTCCAAGCAAAACACGGCGTCAGGTTGGGGAACAGCTGCGTTCGCTACAAGAACTCTTTCGTAGCAAAGCGTTGCTCCTGCTATTCTTGCTCGCTGGCATGAGCGGACTGGGCCAGGGTGGCTTCCAACTATGGCTCCCTATCTACTTGCAGGAGTCCCAGGGAATGGAAACCTTTGGGATTGGCCTGCACATGGCACTTCTTACGATCATGGGTGTCGTCTCTGGACCTCTTATTGGAGCGTTGTCTGACCGCCTCAGCCGTAAACTTCTTATCGTCATCGTGCTCGGAGGGAAAGCCATTGTCGCTATCTTGATGGCCTTCGCGGGCGGGGGGCTTTTGCTGACGATACTTGTGGGACTCATGGGAGCGTTTATGTTTGGCGGGCACGCCCTGATAGATGCTGGCGCTCTTGACTTGGGAGAGGGTCGACGACTCGAGGGAAGCCTGATCGGACTCCTGTGGGGAAATAACGCCATCTTTCTGGGCGTCGCGCCGGTTATCGTAGGATTTCTCATGACCTCATTCGGTTACTCTACCCTTTTCTGGTACATGGCCGTTATGAATGCCGTGGGTAGTCTGGTGGCCCTGATGCTCCCAGCCATCGGTCGCCACAATGCATCTCAGTAAAGGCCCGATAATTCTATTGGAGGATATTTTGATGGCAGATATCGTTGTCTGTGACGACGTAGATGGTGCATTCCAAAATTCCGGGGAGCTACCCCGTGCCGGTGCTGTGGGTACCGTTGTGGTTTATGATCGAGTGGCAGAGACGCGGGAAGAGCTGCTTCACCGCTTGCAAGGAGCAAGCATCGCATTGGCAATCCGCGATCGCACGGTGTTTGATCGCGAAACATTAACAGCCCTTCCAGACCTTCGGTTCATCGCCTCCACCGGTCCTCATCGCATCGATTTGAAGGCGGCGACTGAGTTGGGAATCGTTGTTACCACAACGCCTGGCACATCGAGCGCATCCGTAAGTGAGCATGTTTTTGGACTGATCCTAGCCCTTGCGCGGCGCATCGTCCCTTCAGATCAAGCCTTGCGGCAGCGGCGCTGGGAACCAGTTGCGGGGATAGAGCTGGAGGGAAAGATCCTCGGGATCCTCGGGCTTGGAAGGACCGGTGGGGCCGTGGCCAGGCGCGCCCCGGCCTTTCGGCTTGAAGTGATCGCGTGGGGACCGACACTGACTCCCGAACGGGCCGCCGCCTCGGGTGCGAAGATGGTAAGTGAAGAGGAGTGCTTTCGTACCGCTGATATCCTTTCGGTACACCTGCGCCGCTCTGAGCTCTCGCGTAATTTTGTCAACGCTTCCCGACTAGCTCTGATGAAGCCGACGGCGCTGCTCATTGATATTTCATGGGCAGGAATCGTAGACCGTCACGCAGTTGCGGAGGCGCTCCGAAAAGGCCGGCTTGCTGGTGCCGCTCTCGACCTCTGCGATACCGATCCAGTAGACGGTAATGACCCGATTCTCGATGCGCCCAATACAGTGCTTACGCC
>JAUYJC010000270.1 GCA_030688735.1 Deltaproteobacteria bacterium | reverse complement strand
CAAGCAGACTCCAAAGCTGTTGTGCGCGTTCCGCTCTAGTCATGATGATATCCTCCCTGCGATGCCCAACTACTAGCCATTTATCCCCAAAGCCTGGAAGCAATCAAGCTCGGGAAAGATCCCGGCAGGAGCGACGCCTCGGGCAAATCTCGCAGGATTGAGTCGGTGGAGAATACAGTTCAGTCTCACGCCGCTGATGAGTTGAAAGAAAAACGGCGGCGTGATGTGGACCGCCGTTTGTGAACCAGCAAAGCGCACCCGAATTTCGTACAGACAGGGTTTCCGATCCCTGTAAACGGTGCCCTCGCCTAATTAGTTCTCGTTACGTCGGTGTCCTCGTAAAACGTGACATGTGGCCCATCAACAACGCCTGCAACATCCTTCTGGTACTGCTTTAGTTCCGGGTTGCCCATAAACGCCTTCGCAGCATCCAACGTTGCCCATTTCATGTATATCAACAACGAGTTTCTGTCTGCCGGATCTCGATAGATTGAAACACGCTCACAGCCTTTCGCCTTTCGTGCCTCAGCCTTGGCGGCAAACGCCTTCGCGAACTGATCGTAATCCTTGACCTTGGCCCTAGCTATTGAATGCGCCATCGTACTTTTCTCCTTTCAGAAAACAGCTATAAAGTCTTGCTCTGTATGCGCGACCAGAAACTAAAAAGCCAGCACACTCCAGCGGCCCAAATTGCCGGAGTGGCTGGCTTCATACTCTTCGGTTAGATTTGCTCCTGCGATGTACCATTACGTTTTCCCTCGTCGATTTTGATCGAGCATCGGAGCCGGTCGCTGCGGGGGGAAGTGGTTAAACCGCTATCAGGGATCAAATGATAATGTCAAACAGTTTGGGGAGAGACGCCTTGGGCATCTGCCATTGCTGAGATTAACTGTACGCCTCAGGCCAATCTCGCAGGATTGAGTCGTAGGAGAATTCAGTTCAGTTACAGGGTTAACGTCTGAGGTCAGCGATGCGGCGAAGCCGAATTTGCTGCACAGATTGGTTCGGTGGTGTTTCTGTTTTCCGATCCTATCCAAACGCTATTTCAAGTGAACAATGACAGCGCCATCTGACACTTGCGGTGCAGCGGCACCAGTGTTCCCAGCGTTCTTCGCTATCCAATCTCTCGCCTTTTGAACGCTCTCGTCTATACCGACTTTATCTTGGCAGACAGTCACCGAGAATCCGCCATCACCGTTACGGGCAAGCGTGTAGCTCACAAAACCTTTGACTGAACGTATGAGGCTTTCCACATCTGCCGTGCGCTTCTCCAGCACATCAAACAACTCTTTCGCACCCTTTCCAGAATACTTCCTGACCACTACTTGCATGATGTTTTCCTCACTTTCATTTGTCGTTCTTATGTGTCTCGTCTGTTTGTTTTACCCATCGTCTAGCCTTCTACCCCCAAAGCGTGGGAGGAATCAAGCTCAGTGATGATCCCGGCAGGAGCGACGCCCCAGGCAAATCTCGCAGGATTGAGTCGAAGGAGAATGCAGTTCAATCCTACGCTGCTGACGAGCTGAAAGAAAAACGGCGGCGTGATGTGGACCGCCGCTATGCCGTAGGATAGAATTTCCCTGAACGTGCGACTCGGCTTTATGAGCAAACCCAGCAAGAGCGCAATCTAAACCAAACACTCGCGCGATTGACGGCTCGCCGGTTTGGCGATATAGCTCCCGTCAGCGAAAAAGGGTGCTTAAAATTCCTATACGTAACACTCGCTGCATGTACCTTTGCCCGATACCGCAAAGCATTGCGTCAAACATATCATCACAATCTGTCATTCGAAGGAGAGATGTATGGCTCGCAAACGCGTATCCAGCAGACGACCGCACCGGATAAGTTCATCGCAGGCCACCGAGGCGTTGCGAAAAGCGCTACATGAAGAATTCGACGATTACGTAACGACGCAGTCGTTACCGGCTCAAGATGATCAGCGTGGACGCGAACGTTACATGAAGAGTCTGCGCCGCATGGTCTTATCGAGTCCAAACGTCGCCGTGCGCGGAAACGATTCGATTTCCGACACGAACACCGACGGCCTCAGCGCGATCTTCGGTGAGCACGTAATGGACATGGGGCTGCCTAGCTTGCTGAAGAGAAAATTCACCGCAGGCATGATGTCTCCCATTCGATTGGGCGATGGGCTTTACGATTTCTATCCGCCGGAATTGCCCGTGAAGGGATTTTGGCAGCGCAAACCGTTTACGACTACTTTTCCGCCATCCGGATCTCCTCCATTTCAGAAGGATTCGCCGCCCAATAGCTCGCTTATGTTGACGGTTCCGCAGGTGGGCTCTGGCCGATTCTATGCAAGCGCGTCCACGTTTCAGACACCGACCGATCGAGTTGCAAAAGCCTGGTGCGGCACGATGCTGCCCATCGATCCGAACCTGCACGACGAAGCACGTGGCCCAAAGGATGTGGTGGTTTGGGCGGAAGGAACAATCGTATACGACTATGCACTTTCTGCGACACTCGGTTCCGCTTGGAATACACGACCCGAGGCTGCGACCGCGCAAGTGGACATCCATGCACGACTGTTGCGCTTCGACAGGCAAACGGGTCAACCGACGTACCCGGCCGACGCGAATGTTCTGCCCTTCTTGGCGTTTAGTCGGATCCTCAATGCGAGTCTGTTCCCGAACGGCGTGACGACCTCGCCGCCATCCTCGCCAACCCCGCACGTCGGAGGTCCCTATGCTGCGTGGTCCAGTGGACCCACTTCTTTTGCTATCGACTTGCCCAACGGTACGACTCGAAAGCTTGAGACCGATTCGACCTATCAAGTCGCAGTGGTCTGTTCAGTGCAACTCAGCGCACTGTCCGGACCGGCACCGGCCAGCGCACAGGTTAGCGCCCAATTGTTTCTGCGACTGGTCACTCTCGGAATACTCCCTCACGATCCGAGCGTGCCATTCTGAACTCAACCGATGAAATGGGAAGATAAAAATCTTGCCGTCTTTTTTGCAGACGTTCTTCATCGCAGCAATCCATTCGTTCTTGCCGTTGGGGTAATAGCCACGACGAGAACTTTGTATCCTGCGAAAATCCTTAGCAATCAGTTCGTCTGGGGTGAGATGATATTCCTCCTGGTTTGGCGGTCGATGTCATGCTTCGACAGGTGGCGACCGCTTATTACGCGCCGGTGATCGCCGCATATTCGGCACCGAACAAATTGGACACCGTCATCGCTAATAGACCTCCGAGCGCGGGAAGCAAACCGCTTTAGCTGTTTCCTATGGCCCATAGACTCAGGTCAGGTCTTTTGCCCTGGCAACTGCTTCGGCACGGGCAGTGTCGGATCAAGCACCATGCGGAGATCGCCGACCAATGATTTCGCCGAATCGGGAACCGGGGGAAATCGGTCTGCTACCTCCGCAGATTTGAGGCCGCTCAAACCCTTTCCCTGTTCAGCACCCGCCGGCCTATCACGATGGCGAGCAAAGCCGCGACCACGGCAAAAATGAGTTTGACGACGGCACCAAATTTCGTCAACCAGTGGGCAATAGTGAAAACGACGACGTTGGCCACTAGAAGGAAAATTACGAATCGAAGCCAGTACGGCACAGCGTCACTCCTTAGTCGCCCTCACCATCGTGACCACGCTCTTGTTGATCGCCAGGAATGGCGCGTCCCATTTCATTTCGGGGTCCAGCAACACTTCCACGAAAGCGTTGGTGATAGCCAAAAACTGCTTGTCCGGGTTGTTCAACAAATCAGACAGACGCGAATGGTATGCGCCCTCGCCTGGGCGGTTGCTGGGGGCGATTTGAGCCGCCTCCAAGTGCTAAAGATTGCACAAAATGACATTCAGCAGAAAATGGCCGAGGTCGCTAGAATGCTGATAAAACGTGGAAATCTAGAGGGGAAATTTGGTGGCGGTGGACAGATTTGAACTGTCGACTCCGCGGATATGAGCCATGGTGACAGCGACGAAAGTTGATGATTGTTATGGTCTTTTTATTTTGGGGGCAAGTTTTGGGGGCAACTCTTCCGGAAAAAAGTAGGGTAAGCGTAAATAAGTCCCGCGTTTTGCCCATCAAATCCTGCCGAAGCCGAAACGGGTTCGGTTCACAGCTTAGACCCCCAGCGGGAGGGGTTGATACCCGTTTTTATCTGCGCTCGCCCTCGCTAGGAGGTAAGAAAACGCGGCTCGCATTTTACACGAGCAGGTTCTTGCCGAAGGCATCCCCACATGGGCGCGCCCGGCCACCCGTCGTCATTTTTATGGTTCCTAGCCGCGCGCAGCGCAAGAACAAAAAGGGTCTCTGCGGGCGCTCGGCGAGCCATTAACTAAACTTTCCAGGTGTGGTTGAGCCCAATGTCCAGAAGCAAGCGCACTGATACCGCTGTAGCGGTTCTGGTGATGGTAATGGCCGACATGGGCTTTGAGCCGGGGATGATTGCGGAGCTAGCGGGAGTTCCGAGGGGAACGGTTAACGACCTCATCTTGGGCAATGGCCGTTGAAGTTCGACGCCAGTGAGCGAACTAACGGAGAGAACCAGGGTTCGAGTGATTCAGACAATCGACAGCGTGGTCTACGGTCTAGGAATGAAAGTGCTTGCCAAAATCAACGAAAAAACCAAGACAGCATCCATTCCAGAGTTGCTGTCAATCGTGGGCGCTATGATCGAGGTCGGGAAAGGAGAGATTGGGAGATGAACGCGGAACAAGAAAAGAACACGGAACGATATCTAAGCACGGGTGACTTGATGGATATTCTGAGCATCAGCCGAAGCACGGTTTACCGGCTTATGGCCAAAGGGATGCCAAACATCATGGTTGGAACCGTTCACCGCTTCCCGATGACTCAGGTTGTGGGATGGCTGGAAAACCAGCGGGGAGTTAGGCCCCATGCACGACCGTCCGAAGCCTCGCCTTGTAGATGCACAGAAAATCCTCCACCTCGTGTGGAGCAAGTGACTTAAGCTCGCCGGGGAGCTGAGAGATTGCGAGGCTGCTCTTCGTGGCGTTCAACCCCAGCGCAAGTGCACCAACTCGCGTACCCCGATGCAGGTAAACCCTCTTCGGAAGTAGTTCGAGTTTAGCTCCGATACGTAGCGCGGTATCATAGACGTACAATTCTCCGATGCCCCGGATGGGAGAGAGGACTCGTTCGACCATTCGGTGCAAATCATGAAAGCTCCGGCAGCGCTCGATTTGATCCCGCGCTGAGAGCAGCTTCACGAGTGCCCTGGGTATCGCAGAGCGCGGAATCTTATACTGATGGGAGAACCTCTTTCCGCACGAGTTGATCGCTAGAGCTGCCACAGAGATCGTCGCATCTAGGCTCGGTTGCTGGCGGAACCAATTGAGTTCTTCTTTCGCCTTTGGGCGACACCTACGAATGTAGTGCTGTACCAGCACCGTTAGCTTCATTTCACGCGTTGGCTTTCCCCCGTAGAGCCGAACTATTAAGTGACCCGCATTAGGCGGCGACAAACGCGGGTCGGGCTATCTCCCTACTGGCCCGCACCGTATTTCATCCGCTAGACCCACGTCAAGTTCCTCGGCTCGCTCACTTCTTATCGGCCTCTGGATTTTCCGCCTTTAGATCGCGGAGCAAATGTTCAAACTCCTTTTTGTATGAGACATGATCCGAGTTCCAGTTGGAGAAATCTGGGATGTAATACTCGCGAATCTCACGCGCAGAATCCTTACCGATATCGGCATCAAACGACTTCCATTTTTTAATCTTCGAAAAATTCACCAAAGTAATGGGAAACAAGACCCGGCGGCCTTGCTCCTTTTCCTTTTGTCGTGCGTGGGCAATTTCAGTTTTCACCCATTCACTGGCCATGCTCGTATCGGAAAGAATTAGCAGTAGCTTATCGTAGATGCGTATCGCTGCGTCAATCTGCTCGTGAATCTTTTTCCCGCCTTGAATGTCGTGGGGAGCAAACCAGCAACGCACTCCTTTGCTTTGAAGGTCGGCATAAAGCCGGTCGGCAAATTCTTGGTCCTTGGTCGAGAAGCTGATGAAGCAAGAATAAAAATCTAACGCCGCTCCGACGAGGGATTTTATGTACGTAATGAAATTATCAGGAACGCCGGCACCCCGCAGAAAGACTTCAGGGATTTCTCCATTAGAGAGATATATTGTGTCGATTCCAATGATTGATGGGCCACTGTGAGTTACGGACTCCAGTCCCTTCACGCCCCGAAGGTTCAGCGCGCCTAAGACCGTGTCTCCCATTCGCGCTCCGCTGAGGTCCGCTTCGCTGAGGTTCGCTCCGCTGAGGTTCGTTTCGTAGAGGCCCGCTTCGCTGAGGTTCGCTCCGCTGAGGTCCGCTCCGCTGAGGTCCACTCCGCGGAGGTCCACTCCGCGGAGATTCGCTCCGCTGAGGTACGCATCCATGAGGTACGCTCCGCTGAGGTTCGCTCCGCTGAGGTGGGCTTCGCTGAGGTTCGCTTCGCGGAGGTTCGCCATGCTGAGGTCCGCGTTCACTTTTAGGTTCTGTTCTCTCCACTCGTTCCACGCCTCGACCCCTTTTTTGATAATCTTGAGATGGTTTTGGTTGGCCATATGGCAGCGTCTCCGTAGCGTGTGACAACGTCCTATATCATACGCAACGCTGAACCGGATTCACAAGGGCTAAAAACCATCGTTCTGCTCAGGATTGAACTGTACGGCGCACCGAACTAATCGCGTCCACTCTGACTAAGATCAAGTCTTTTGCCCTGGGAACTGCTCCGGCACGGCCCGCGTCGGATCAAGCACCATGCGGAGATCGCGGAGCAATGATTGCGCCGAACCAGGAACCGGAGGAAATGGACTGGCGCGGCGCACCGCCTGAACCGCTGAAGCGTCGAACTGCTTATCGCCTGACGACTTCTCAACTCTGACATCTGGTAAGGTCTATCGCAGCACGGAACTCACTACAGATTTTCCCTGCTAAGCACCCGCCGACCTATCACGATGGCGAGCAAAGCCGCGACCACGGCCACCAGCGACACTTCAAGAGCACATGCTACCGCTACGTCCCGCGTCTGGCGCTGCGGAGAATATTGAGTGCCTTATTGATAATCGGTGAATGCTCTTCTTTCGTGAGGACTGTAAACGTCAAGAGAAGATCATCGACAGCCATCGCCCCCTGGGTGAGATATTTAAATTCATTGGGACCGGGCGTCTTATCGGTCGCTGAGAAATAGTAGCCAATCTCAGAACCACCGTATAGCTCAAGAATCGGAATATCTGTCTCCACTAGCCGAGGTTTTAGTTCGCCTACCGTATCGTCAACTAAAGAACGAATTTTGGTAGACGAGTTAAACGAAGAATCGTTCGTTGGCGACCAAAACGCGGTAATCGCAACCTTAAACTCTTGCCCAGCGGTGCTAGAGAAGCGGATTGTAGGCGCGATCTCTTCGGGCGGTTGGCTAATTTGTTGCGACCAAGCAAGGGGACTGGAGACCGCCAATATACCCCGACCCGGAATCGGAAGCGTATGTTCTTGCAAGCGGTCCGCCGCAGACGCAGCGAGCACCAAAGCCAGAAAAACCGTCACACAACAGGACAATCGCCGTAACATACAAACTCTTATACAGCTAATGATTTGCTACGCAACCAGATCCCCCTATGTCAGGATAGATGTCGCATGCGAGAACAAATGGAAAGCGGGGCGAGAGAGAGAAAAAGGAAGTGAGTCAACAACGAACGGAGGAGTTTCGCAGAGCGGCAGTGGAAAAGTTTCAGAGTCGGGGGTCGCGGTC
>JAUYJC010000268.1 GCA_030688735.1 Deltaproteobacteria bacterium | reverse complement strand
CGTCCAAAACGTTACAGACAAAGCTGATGGTGGAGTGCTCGGTGAACGGGTCCATCATGGCGGTGTCGGGATCGGGGAGGAGAATCATGTCGGATTCGTTGATGCTTTGAAATCCCCGGATGCTGGAGCCGTCAAAGCCCAACCCGTCTTCGAATGTACCCGCCGATAGTTCGGCGGCCGGGATCGAAAAGTGCTGCCACAGCCCAGGCACGTCGATAAACTTGAAATCCACAATCTCTACTTTGTTCTTCTTCGCCATCTCTAAGGCGTCTTTGACTGACATTTTAGCTTTCTCCTTTGTGTCGGAAAACTTGATTTTGTTATCACATTCCTTAGCTGAGAGCTACCCCCTCGAAAATTTCAATTATTCATAGGCCCGCTCGTTGTGCTGGCTCAAGTCCAGGCCCATCCGTTCTTCATCGTCGGCGACCCGCAGACCCATAATAGATTTTACGATGGCCAGGAGAATAATCGTTCCGACCGCGGCGAAAATCCAGGTCGCTGCGACCGTCACCAATTGAATCCACAACTGTCCGGGATTACCGAAGAACAGACCGTCGTTCCCGGCGGCGTTGATCGCTTTCGACGCGAAAAGACCGGTCGCAAGGGCGCCCCAAGTTCCGCCAACTCCATGGACCCCCACGACGTCGAGAGAATCATCGTAACCCAGCCTTGGCTTCCAGCTACACGCGATCGAGCAAAGCACTCCACCGCCGATGCCGATCCAGATTGCCGACATCGGACCGACGAACCCGGAACCCGGAGTTATCGCAACCAATCCAGCCACGGCGCCGCTGGCCGCGCCTAAAACCGTCGGCTTCCCTCTGAAAATCCAGTCCATCGCCATCCAGGCTAGAGCCGCGGCGGCCGTCGCGATATGAGTCGCGACAAACGCCGATGTCGCCAACCCGTCCGCCGCAAACGCGCTTCCGGCGTTGAAACCGAACCAACCGACCCACAACAGGCCCGCACCGATAACGCTGAACGGCAAATTATGCGGCGGCATCGCCTCCTGCCCATAGCCGATCCGCCGACCGAACATCATCGCCGCTACGAGAGCTGAGGCGCCCGAACTAATGTGAACCACCGTG
This sequence comes from Deltaproteobacteria bacterium, assembly GCA_030688735.1. Classification (GTDB taxonomy): domain Bacteria; phylum Desulfobacterota; class Binatia; order UBA9968; family UBA9968; genus JACPFE01. The sequence goes on along the minus strand of JAUYJC010000268.1, from coordinate 9,401 downwards.
CCGCCGGCAAAATCCAGAGCGCCCATTTCACGCATCCACCCTTTCACGCCCCACACCCAATGGGCGAGCGGATCGTAGATAAACGTTGCCCATAACACAATAAAAACGAGAAACGAGCTAAACTTCACCCGTTCGGCAAACGCTCCGGTGATCAGAGCGGGGGTGATAATGGCGAACATCATCTGGTAAATCATGAACGCGCTATGGGGAATAGTCGCCGCGTAATCCGCGTTGGGTTCGGCACCGACTCCGTTCAATCCAAACCAAGTTAAGTTGCCGACGATGCCGCCGACGTCAGGTCCGAAAGCCAGAGTATAGCCCCATAGAGCCCACTGAATCGTGATGACTGCGACGATGATGAAGCTGTGCATGATCGTGCCGAGGACATTCTTTCTTCGCACCAGACCGCCATAGAACAAGAACAACCCCGGAATCGTCATCATAAGCACCAGCGCGGAAGAGGTTAGCATCCAGGCCGTGTCGCCTTTGTCGATCTTCGGTTGCGGCGCGGGAGCAGCGGTGGGTGCTGCCGGCGCTGTGACGGCAGGTGCGGATGCCGGTGCTTGCGGCGATTCTTGGGCGTGCGAGAGAACCGGAACCAGCGTTAAGATGATCCACAGAACCAACAATGAAAGTCGATACATTTTTTTTATCTGCACGACGGCTGATCCTCCCTTTGAGAAGTAGGCGGCTCGTGATCTGCTTGGCTCGGTGATTAAACAATAGGTACCTGAGCAACCTATATACCAACGTAGCTGGCATGGGATAAGTCTTGAAATGTCAAAGGATTTTATCAGAGCTGCACAACGATTAGACAGATGGAGTGCCTAAGTTAGAGGCGGTTGCACAAACTCTGGGCAGCCGCAAGCGATCGTTCGGAATGGCGCAGCGGCAGAACTAACGGAGGGTTAAAACTTAGCCGCGCCGCTTCTGCTTCGGTTCGTGACTTCTTAGAAATTGCTCGTTTCGGGATGAATCTCTAAAGGCAGGGCGAAATGGATGTTTTCCTCGACAAAACCTAAGGATTCGACACTGGCTCCCTGCCGCCGGAGATTTTCAGCCGCAGCCTGAACCAAGTGATCGGGAACCGACGCGCCGGCGGTAATGCCTACGCGCGCGACACCGGCAAGCCAGTGCGCATCGATCTGGCTACAATCGTCGATCAAATAAGCTCGCGTTCCCTGGTCTCGGGCGACTTTGCAGAGCTGGTTAGAGTTCTCGCTATTGCGCGATCCGATGACCAGCACCAAATCGACTTCTTTCGCGAGCTGCTTCACCGCATCCTGGCGGTTTTGCGTCGCGTAGCAAATATCGTCTTTCGCCGGCGTGATCATTAGTGGAAATCGTTGCTTGAGGACTTCGATCACTTCACGGGTATCGTCGACACTGAGGGTTGTCTGAGTAAGGACCGCGACTTTGCTCGGGTCGGGGATATCGACCATCTGCGCTTCCGCGACGTTCGCCACGATGCGTATCCGATCCGGAGCCTCACCGCTGGTGCCGACGATCTCGTCGTGTCTTTCGTGGCCGACGAGAATGATCCAATCGCCTTGAGCGGCAAACTTGCGCACCTCGCGATGGACTTTTTCTACTAACGGGCAGGTCGCGTCGATGATGATCTCCAACTGTTTTTCTTTCGCCCGCCGCCACTCCATGGGTGAAACCCCGTGGGCGCTGAACACCAACTTGGCATGGGCGGGCACCTCGTCGATGGATTGAACGAAGCGCACGCCGCGCGCCGTGAAGTCGCGCACGACGTGCAGGTTGTGGACGATCTCGTGGAACACATAGAGTGGCGCGCCATGCCGCTTGAGCGCCCGTTCCACGGTTTCCACGGCCATCTCCACGCCGGCACAAAAGCCGCGGGGTTTGGCAATAATGACTCTTTCAACCGCCATAAGGGTGCTTCAAGTCTGGAGGAATCACGGGATGCTGTCAACCTGGAGAGGCAGGCAATGAACCCGGATTCCGCAGTGGGAAAGTGACGCTGTGAGCGAGGGGCAAACCTTGCGCAACGAAGACAATGCTTTTCTACCCCTGAGCTAAGGACATATCTCGCTGCACTGGTGTCCGGACGTTGATCAGTCGGAACACGCCAATTGGTTGATTTAAAATAGATAACTCATGATTTTTCTTGGTCTCGATTTGAACTGCGTCACATCAATTTGCGATCCTGCGAGGAACTCACTCGTAGGAGGCACCCATGAACCTGGGCAAACTGGTGTTCGCGCAAGTCACGCAGCATTTGCCGTTGACGACGTTTCGCCGTTGTGTGGCGCGCTATGGCGGAGGGCACAAGGTCAAGAGCTTTTCCTGTCTCGACCAATACCTCTCGATGGCATTCGCTCAATTGACCTATCGAGAAAGTTTGCGCGACATCGAAGCGTGCTTGCGCGCGCAAGCAGGCAAGTTGTACCACATGGGCATCAAGACCCGGGTTTCGCGCAGTACTTTGGCCGATGCCAACGAGAGTCGCGACTGGCGTATCTACGCCGACTTTGCCCAATCGCTGATTGCCATCGCCCGTCGTCTTTATGCCGCAGAACCGTTTGGCGTCGACCTCAAAGACACGGTCTATGCTCTGGATGCCAGCACCATCGACCTGTGCCTGTCGGTATTTCCTTGGGCGCCGTTTCGCTCGACCAAGGCGGCTATCAAGTTGCACACGCTGTTGGACCTGCGCGGCAATATTCCTTCGTTCCTTCACATCAGCGATGGCAAACTGCACGACGTCAACGTCCTGGATCTGCTGTTGCCCGAGCCGGGCGCTTTCTACATCATGGACCGAGGGTACATCGACTTCGAGCGGCTTTATCAGCTGCACGAAGCGAAAAGTTTCTTTGTCACCCGTGCCAAGTCCAACCTCAAAGCCCAGCGTCGTTATTCCCATCCGGTCGATCGAAGCACGGGCTTGATTTGCGATCAGACCATTGTGCTCACCGGCTTCTACTCCCGTCAGGACTTCGACACGCCGCTGCGTCGCGTCCGATTCAAAGACCCCACAACCGGCAAACGCTTGGTGTTCCTCACCAACAATTTCATCTTGCCGGCGTTTACCATCACCGAGCTTTATCGTTGCCGCTGGCAGGTCGAGTTGTTTTTCAAATGGATCAAGCAGCATCTTCGTATCAAAGTCTTCTTCGGGACCTCCGAGAACGCCGTCAAAACCCAAATCTGGATTGCCGTCTCGGTTTACGTGCTCGTCGCCATCGTCAAAAAGCGACTCAACCTATCGGCGAGCTTGTATGAAATGTTACAGATCTTGAGCCTGGCCATGTTCGAGCGAATCCCATTACATCAACTGCTTAACAACATTGTCACCGATGACATTCAGCCGTTTTCACCTAATCAACTAAATTTGTTCAACTAACACCCGGACACTAGTGATGTTCAATACCTGTGCACACATCCGAATCGTATTAGGCAGATCCCCATTACCCCGCTTTGTACAACAACCGCCCCGAAAAAAAAAGGCCGGGGCTTTCCCCGGCCTTGGCTATCAAAACTCCTCAGTAAAACTTCGATCAGTCAGCGTAAACCCCGGCCTTCTTGATGATCGGCGCCCACCGGTCGGTTTCTGATTTGAGAAGCGCGCGATGAGCCTCAGGCGTAGCCCGGTTTTCGGCCACCGGTTCGGAACCTAGTTCCGCGAAGCGCAGTTTTACATTCGTATCTTTCAGCGCCACCTGGAGAGCTTTAGTGAGCTTGGCGATTACCGGCTTCGGCGTTCCCTTAGGCGCGTAAAGAGCATGCCAAATTGAAACCTCAAAGCCTTTTAACCCGGCCTCGTCCATGGTCGGGACATTGGGCAGAGAAGGCACTCTCTTTTTGCTCGTCACGCCATAGACCTTGATTTTTTCAGCCTTGATCTGGCTGGTGGTGTTGGTCGTCTGGTCGCACATGAAGTCCACCTGGCCCCCGAGCAGATCGTTCATGGCTGGGCCCGTGCCGCTATACGGAATGGTGGTAACGTCTGTTTGTATCGCGGTCATGAAGAGCATGCCGCAAAGGTGCGACGCGGCGCCGAGGCCGGCGTTGGCATAATTTACCTTTCCCTTGTTGGCTTTGACATAGGCGATCAGCTCCTTGAGATCCTTGGCGGGGAAGTCCTTCTTCGCCACCAGCGTCATCGGCACCTCGTTGATCAGCCCTATATACTCGAAGTCCTCCAAAGGCTTGTAGGGTAGCTTTCGGTACAGAGCCGGGGCAGTGGACATACCGATATGATGAATCAAAATCGTATAACCATCCGGCGCCGACTTGGCTGCCCGATTGCCGGCAATGGTTCCGCCGGCACCGCCGACGTTTTCCACAATGACCTGCTGACCGAGCGTCTTGCTCATCGGCGCGCCGATCAATCGCGCCACCGTGTCCGTCGGCCCGCCAGCGGCGAACGGCACGATCATGGTAATCACCTTGTTTGGATACTCCTGCGCCGGGACCGGCGCAGCGGTAGATAGGACCACGCTGACCACGATTCCGAGAAGCGTTGCAACCATAAGTGTTCCTCCTCCTGAGCCTATGAATGTAACTATCTCTGCACTTCTATTAGACGAGCAAAAAAACGTTATCCAATAATGCCGGCTGATTCAACTTCAAAAGTGGTCGCCGTTCCCATCTCGGCTGGCTACAGCAATGCCCGTGCCAGGGGGGAAAAGCCCCTCTTTGCGCCGGCAACCCACACCCGGGCTTCCCAACAACGGGAAATACGGGAAACAACATTATTGAAAATCGCAAAACATATGATTGACGACAACCTTGTCAGCGCGCTAGAGAATGAACTACCCCGCAGCAAGCTGCTGGGAATTACACCCGGAGAGATTAATAAAAGGAGTCGAGCATGGCAGCCAGTCTTTTGTCGATTCGGTGATCCAGGAGATCGTCCAACCCGGCGTCGAACAACTGATGGCGACCCGCTATTTCACCGAGCTGCGCGGCGGTAAACTCTCCATCGGCAGGCTGCAAGGCTGGTCGCTGCAACATTATCTCCATAACGTCGCCCTGCTAAAAGGTTTCGCCCTCTGCATGGTGAAAAACAGCCATGACCCCGATCTGTTCAAATATTTTCTCTATCAGTTGAACGAGGAGCAGTATCATCCCGATTTGGCCAAGAAGTTCGGCCTCGCCATCGGTTTGCAGGAAGAGGATTTTCAGAAGGCGACGCCGGTTTTCGAATGTCTGGCGCACACGAGCAAGACCATTCACGGGATGCTGCTGGGCTCGGCGGCGGAAAATCGCGCCTCAGCGCTGGTCAATGAGACCATGGTGTGCCGTTATTCCGAAGAACATATTGCCGCTCTGCGCAAGCACTACGGCCTCAATGATAAGCAGATTCAGTTTTTTACCGTGCATGCCATCGCCGATCAAGAGCACACCAAGATGGCCGCCGATGTCATCGCCAAGCATGCCGTCACCGATTACCAGCAGCAGCTCGTGCGCGAAGCCGCGCGCCATATGGTGCGCTTCAAGGTCGCCAAGTTTGACGGTATCTATGACGCTTACGCGTGACCCAAGGTGGAAGGCGGAGGGATGAAGGCTGAAGTAAAAAACCCTCCGTTCCCCAATTTATCCTTCCGCCTTCATCCTTCATCCTTGATTCTGCTGAAAATCCCTAAGAATGCTTCGACAGGCTCAGCATGAACGGAAAAATCTCCAATGATTTCAATCACTCCTCCGTTCGTCCTGAGGCTCTCGAAGGATGAACGGAAGGTTTTTCAGCAGAATCATCCTTTAGATTTGACCTCTCGTCGGCGCGTGTGCAGCACCGGCTCTGTATAGCCGTTCGCCACCTCACGGCCTTTGAAGACGAGATCCAGCGCCGCCTGAAAGGCGATACTCTTTTCGCAATTGGGCGCCATGTTTCGGTAGTTAGGATCGCCGCGGTTTTGCCGGTCGACCACCGCCGCCATTCGTTTGAACGTCTCGATCACCTGCTCACGTGTCACGATGCCGTACTTCAACCAGTTAGCGATATGTTGGCTCGAAATCCGCAACGTCGCCCGGTCTTCCATCAACGCGACGTCGCTGATGTTGGGAACTTTCGAGCAGCCGACGCCCTGGTCTACCCAGCGCACGACGTATCCCAGGATACCCTGAGCGTTATTGTCCAGCTCGCGTTGAATTTCTTCCGGCTTCAATGGCCGATCCAAGATCGGCGGCGTCAGGATGGCATCGAGGCTGGCGCGGCCCCTCTTGGCCAGCTCCCTCTGCCTCTTGGCGACATTGACATGATGATAGTGAATGGCGTGCAGCGTGGCGGCGGTCGGCGACGGCACCCAGGCGGTGTTCGCCCCCGCCTGCGGATGAGCGATCTTGATGCGCACCATCTCGCGCATCTCATCCGGCGCGGTCCACATCCCCTTGCCGATCTGCGCCTTGCCGCGCAGCCCCGTCTCGATGCCTATATCGACGTTCCAGTCTTCGTAAGCTTTGATCCAGGGCTGCGCTTTGATCTCTTCCTTCGGCAGCATGGCGCCCAGTTCCATACTGGTATGGATTTCGTCGCCGGTCCGATCGAGAAATCCCGTGTTGATAAAGACGATCCGCTCCTTGGCCGCTCGGATGCATTCTTTCAGGTTGACGGTGGTGCGGCGCTCTTCGTCCATGATGCCGATCTTGAGGGTGTTGCGCTTCAATCCGAGAGCCTTTTCCACCCGCTGGAACAGCTCGACCGTGGCCGCGACCTCTTCAGGCCCGTGTTGTTTGGGCTTGACGATGTAGATGCTGCCCTTCCTGCTGTTGCGGACTTTACCTTTTCCCTTGAGATCATGGACCGCCGCCAGCACCGTGACCATCGCATCGAGAAACCCCTCGGGAATTTCTTGCCCGCTGGCTGTGGTCACGGCATCCGTGTACATGTGTATGCCGACGTTTCGGGTCAGCAGCAGACTTCTTCCCGGCAGGGTAAGTTTTCCGCCCGTTGGCGTGATGAAAGTCTTATCCGGGTTCAATCGGCGCTTGAGGGGACGACCGTTTTTGTCGAAGGTCGCTTCCAGCGTCCCTTTCATGATGCCGCACCAGTGGCGATAGACCGTGGCCTTGTCGGCGGCGTCGACCGCGGCCACGGCATCCTCGCAGTCCTCAATCGTCGTGATCGCCGCCTCCAGCACGACGTCCTTTACACCCGCCGAATGCGTCTTGCCGATGGGATGGCTTCTATCGATTTGGATCTCGATGCGCGAGCCGTTGTTGCTCAGCAAAATACTGGTCAACTCGCCGTTTTTTTCCTGATAGCCGAGAAATTTGCGCCCATCAGCGAGCGCAACAACGCTGCCGTCTTTTAGTGTCGCGGCCAGTTGCTTTTTGCGGCCGACGCGCCGGAGGGAAAATCGCGCGACGTCGGAAAAACTTCCGCGCTTCAGGCCAATGACCTTGTCCAAAAGCTCTTCTGCATAGGCGATCACCTTGGCGCCGCGCCGGGGATTGTATGACTCGCCTTTTTCTGCCCCGCCTTCCTCCGGAATGACGTTCGTGCCGTAGAGCGCGTCGTAGAGGCTGCCCCAGCGAGCGTTGGCCGCGTTCAAAGCATAACGGGCATTGTCGAGCGGCACGACCAACTGCGCCCCGGCGATCTCGGTGATCTCCGGATCGACGTTGGCCGTAGTGACCCTGAAATTCTTGCCTTCCGGAACCAGATAACCGATCTCTTTGAGAAAGGCCGTATATTCTTCCCTGTCGAAGAGTCGATTCTTTCGCGCCGTATGCCACTGGTCAATCTGCGCTTGCAACCGATCGCGCTTATCCAACAGCGCGCGATTTTTCGGCCCGAGATCTCTGACGATCTCGCCGAGCGATTTCCAAAAACGCTCCGCGTTCACGCCCGTGCCCGGCGCAATCTCTTTGCGCACGAGATTATATAGTTTCTCATCAACTTTGAGGCCGCTGATTTCCACCGCTTTCATCAATTACCCCTCCTAAACAACACCAAATACATTACCCGTTGTCACATGCAGCGCACACGAATTTGACATCACTATATAGCCTGGGCTGTCGGACGATTCAAATCGCGCGGAAGCGCATATCTCGCCGCTGCTCGAGTCGACCGGTTCCGAGACCTGCTGGAGTTTTCCGGGTGATCGATTCATTGGGTGTCTTCAGAACATCCTTCGCGTGGCTTCGAAATCACAATAAGGCAGCTTTACCGGGGACGCATTGCGCTGGCGGTGGAATGAGGCTGCGCTGCCTGGAGCTCCCGATTCATGATTGATGAAATTTTTAGACATATCGCGCCAAAGGGGTAAAGTGCGACGCGGCACGACTCCTGCTCTAAGGTCGTTAAACAGGTTGATGCAACGAACTGATTGCCCCATCTGGTCACCATGGGCGTCAGGGAGCGAATGGTGAAACCGGCAACCTAAGGTCCTGGTCAATCGCGCAGTGGCCGAAAATAAGCAAAGGGGGGAGCAGAAGCATGAAAACTGGTGACGATGTCTTAGAAAAACCGACCTATTGGCAGCTCGTGTTTTCCCAAAGTAAGGTGAACGGGGCGCCTTACCTCGGCGAACACCTCGAAGGCAGTAACTGGAGCTGGCCCGACGACACCTATCTCCGGCGCCGCCTTCGGCAAGTCCGATTCGACCAACCATCCGATAGAAACATGACGAATTAGCCGCTTCCCGCGCTGCCTCCTTCAGCACAGCTCCCACGGGAAGACGGCTCCACTGAACGCCACCCCGTTCAGTGGGAAGCGGCCAGGCTCAACGGAGCCTGGCCGCTTCATCCAGGAATTTCGAAACATCACCGCAAAAGCGGCTTGTGAAATGAACCTCGCGGTTTAACGGAGAACCAATGTCGACCAAAAAGGTTATCGTTATCAGTTTCATCGCATCGGTGGGTTTGCTCGCGTGGAATGCTCAATTTGTATTCGGATCCGTTTTCCCGATGTCATTGTTTGGTTTGACCCTTCCGTTCAGCGAGCGCAGTTCTGTCATGTTCCTCGGCGTCGGATTGATTGGCCTTCGTTGGTTTTTCGTCCACCGGACGCGACCCGACAATGATGAAACCTGATCCCGCACCAGCTTAGTTTGCGGTAAAAGCTCGTCCCGAACCCCTTTTTTCACCACGAAGTTCATGAACGCCACGAAAGGTTCGCTAACCTATATTCTTGAAACTACTATCCAAACTACTATCCAAAAACTAACACCAACATGTTTGTCATAGCGTGCCGGTCAAATATTCCGGAAGTTTAAGGTTCTCGGATTCGGACATTCCTCCCGCCAAGGCGCAAAGGCGCCAAGTTCAGAGGGGAAAGATAGAGATTCTTACGAATGATTTTCACCCGTAATCTCCGACCTTTGCGGCCTTGGCGTCTTTGCGGGAGATCTCCCGGTTTTTGGTTGCGGCTCTGCCGCGCTGAAGCCTTCGTGGTGACATCTTCCGGCCAGAATTATCTGAGCGCTTCG
>JAUYJC010000266.1 GCA_030688735.1 Deltaproteobacteria bacterium | reverse complement strand
GCTTACTATTGATCTTTGCGGCGATCCTATGAAGGTAGGACGATTCCAGCGTATCGCTTATGTCTTGTCCGGGAAGCGCCCGAATCGAGGCCTGCGGCGGCAACGCTTGAACCAGCCACAGACGAGCCGTTAGGGCCTGTGCCATTTCGGCCGCGAAGGGAATCATGCGCTCGGAGAACTCGCTGCCGTCCAGAGCCAGCACCAGCGTGGAGATTCGCTTCGGCGTTTCTCCATCGCCTGAAAAAGCGCGGTATAGGATCACCGGGCGGCTCGACCCTTGGATGACCCGGAGCGCCACACTACCCACGATCGCTTCGGCCCAGGCGGTGCGCCCGTGGGTCGTCATGGCGGCGATGGCGTTGGGCTTGGCCTCTAGTTCGCCGATGATGGCCGTCGCCGGGTCGGCGGATAAGAGGAGTCTAACGTCAGCGCGGTAGCGCCGCGCGCATTGGCGCAGTTCGCTCTCCTCCGCCGCCAGCTCGTCGGCATCGGCAACGACTCGGATAAGCGTCAGCGATGCGCTCGTGGCCGCAGTGATTCCCTGGGCGAGCGGCAATATCTTTTGCGCCAAGGGCGATCCGTCGAGGCATGCGAGTATCTCGTCAAACATAAACTTTCTATTTCGCCTCCTCTTGAGTTGTCCGGGCGATCACGTGCACGGTGCTCGCCTGTGGCCCCTTTTCTCCAAGCTCCTCGGCAAACCGGACCGCCGTGCCGACGGCGATGTGAGCGAACCCGGGCTCAAGAACGCTGTGCCCGTGAAAATAAATTTCTCTCCCGTCCGACGTTTCGAGGAAGCCATAGCCTTCTTCCGGAAAGAGCTTGCTGATCCGGCCATGGGACGGGGTTTCATGCGTTTTGACGGCGCCGCTTTGCCGGCGCGCGTAGTCTTGGAGCCGGCGCCCGGCGGAGTTGAAGGCGTCCCGAATCGCCACGTAGATGTCCTCGTGAGCCGCATGCTTGCTCGGCTCGTGGCTTTCGCTGAAATCTTTTTCAATTGGCTCCACGGTCGGTAACTTTGCCGCCTTGAGCCGCTTCGGCGCGCGATTGATCACCAGCTCGCCGCCCGGCACGGTAATATCGATCCGCACCTGGTACGCTTTACCTTTGTGATGGTGGCGGTGGGGCGCCTCCACTATGACGCGGCAGCTCATGATTCGGTCGTAAAAGGATTCGAGCTTGGCCGCCTTCTCGCGGATATTTGCCTCGACCGCTTTCGAGGGCGGCATGTCCCGAAATGTGATCTTTAGCGGGATTTCCATTTTTTAATCACCTCCGTCTTTTGGTGAGTTTGATTCATTAATTAGAAATCGGCAAGAGGCGTGCCATGATAAGTCGTTCGGCACTCAAAAGAAATTGGTGATTTTCCGCTGGATTCGGGCGGGGGACGCCATGCCGCCCCGGACAATTCTCGCTGCTGCGAAATCCCCCAAACGGTCTTTGCACCGGTGAAAAGATTTAGTCGCGTCATAAAAAGCTCATGCGCGCCGTGCGAGTGATTATGCGGTGGAAATGCGTCGAGTGTTTTCTCGCCGCCGCGGCATGCATTTTGCGCAACCGTCCGTATGAGGAATGCGAACAGAGATCAAACTGTTTGTGAGCGAAACGGTTCTTTTGAAACAGATCGAACCATGAACGACGAAGATTCATAAGGAGGGAGTTATGCCGATTTTGAAGAAACTCAAAGAGGCGCTTGACGAGGCGAAGATCACCTATGAGGTTTACAACCATGCGCTGGCCTACACCGCCCAGGAGATTGCCGCAAAGCAGCATTTTCCGGGCAAGGAAATGGCGAAGGTCGTCATGCTCGACGTTGACGGTACGCTGGTGATGGGGGTGATCCCCGGCACCCAGAAGATCAGCCTGGATATAGTTAGGGTAAGATTGGGCGCGAACAAGGCACGGCTCGCCACCGAAGATGAATTCATCTCGCGTTTCCCGAATTGTGAGATCGGCGCGATGCCGCCGTTCGGCAATCTCTTCGGCCTCAAGGTTTACATCGACCCCGCGCTGGAGCAGGACGAGCATATCTACTTCAACGCCGGCAACCACACGCAGACGGTCCGGCTGAAATACGCAGACTTCGCGTGTTTGGTAAAACCACAGGTCGCCCGGCTGGTGGAAGAGCGAAATAAAAGAGCGGCTTGATCGGCCGGCGCGGCCTTAGGTAAGCGTCCGCGTTCCTCTTTTCTGCATGTTGCCAGTGGAACCAGTAGTGGCGGTTAGCGCGGAGAGACACATCGGTTCTCAGTAAGGGGATCACTACGGGTTCATTCCCAGCGGCTTACTGCAAACTCTCTTCGGCTGAGCATCCGATATTTCGCTGCTTACTGTTGGGTTCTTTATTCTCCTTCGCCGATACCTCGCAGCTTGCTGCGAGGATGAAGGCGAGGAGAACCCTCCGTAGCCTTGGTGAAGGAGGGTCGAAGGGCTTCGGAGAATTTCGCAAAGATACCTCGGAGCTTCGCTCCGAGGAGCTTCATTATCGGGAATCTCGACTCCATACCGCTCCTTATATCCCGGATTCCGCAGTTGAAGGTACGATCTATACGGAGCTAATATAAGGTGTGAGACTGGAGTGGCGAAGGCACCGAGTTCCGCAGTATCAAAGTCGTTTTACGTGCTTGGCAACCTGCTGTCAGCGGGTTACGGACGCCACTTAGGGCACCGGTGTTCTCAAAACTCCTAGAGGCAAAGGTCCATTTCCGCCAAAGGCGGATCAGCCTCAGGCTGAGCCTTCGCTATGGAAGGCTCGCACCTCGCCCAGCGCCTTAACTTTCAAATGCGGAATCCAGGTATATCGGCGTTAACTTGACTTTGCGAGCGATAGATCGTTATAAATAAAATAGTTAGAGCATTTTCGCAGTTGCCGGAATTCCCCCGCATGGCGTCGAGAAACCCTCTGTCAGCGGCGCCGTTAAAGCCTGGGCAGAAAACGATTTAAGGATACGATGCGAAGTCACCTTAGGGACTTATTGACCCGAGCGATCGAAAAAACCGCGCAGGGGGGAGAGCTGAATTCGACAGAACTCCCCCCTGTGCTTCTTGAGCCGCCGAAACAGCGCGAGTTCGGCGATCTGGCGACCAATATCGCCATGCTGTGGGCCAAGAAGGCAAAGAAGCCGCCGCGGGCAATCGCCGAATCGATTCTCAAAAACATCGAGGATCCCGACGGTATTCTCGCGCGTAAGGAGATCGCCGGTCCGGGGTTTTTGAATTTCGCGTTTGCGCCGAAGTTCTATTATCAGCGCTTGCGCGAGTTGGCGGCAGGCAAAGAGGCAGCCTTCGATCTCGGCCACGGCGCCAAGGTCCAGGTGGAATTTGCCAGCGTCAATCCGACCGGCCCGCTCCACGTTGGCCACGGTCGCGTGGCGGTGATCGGCGATGTCCTGGCGCGCCTCCATGAAGCGACCGGCTTTGAAGTCGAACGGGAGTACTACGTCAATGACGCCGGCAAGCAGATGGAAAACCTGGGACTCTCGCTCTACGCGCGCTACCGGGAATTATTCGGCGAAAAAATCGATTTCCCCGAGGGAGGCTACCCAGGCGACTACGTCAGGGAACTCGCGGCCGAGGTTAAACAAAGAGACGGCGACAAATTCTTGAATGAATCGAAAGAGGTGGCCGTCGATTTCTTTCGCCAGTTCGGCGGCGAGTCGCTGCTCGGCACGATTCGCGGCCAGCTCGGCGAGTTCGGCATTCAATTCGATTTCTATTTTAGCGAGAGAGCGCTGCGCGAGCGCAGTGAAGTGGCCCGCTCGATGGATCTGCTGCGCGAGCGTGGGCTGCTCTACAGCGAGGACGGCGCGCAGTGGTTCAAGTCGACCGAGTTCGGCGACGACAAGGACCGCACGGTGATCAAGAGCGACGGCGAACTGACTTATTTCGCCAGCGACATCGCCTACCACCGCAATAAGTTCGAGCGCGGCTTTGCCAAGCTCATCAACGTTTGGGGCGCCGATCATCATGGTTACGTGCCGCGTTTGAAAGCAGCGCTGCGGGGACTCGGCTACGCCCCGGACGTGTTGCAAGTAGTTTTGGTCCAGATGGTCCAACTCACTCGCGGCGGCGAACCGGTGCGCATGGGCAAGCGCACGGGGGAATTTGTTTCCCTGGAGGAGGTATTGGAAGAGGTGGGGCGGGACGCGGCGCGGTTTTTCTTTCTGATGCGCAAGTCGGACAGCCACCTCGACTTCGACCTGGATCTTGCCAAGCGGCAGTCGAGCGAGAATCCGGTTTTCTACGTGCAGTACGCCCATGCCCGGGTGGCGAGTATCTTCGAGCAGGCGCGGCGCAACGGCATGTTTGACGGTGTCCCTGGCGGTGACCAGTCGGTTCAACTGGAGCGGTTGGAACTGAGCGAGGAATTGGAACTAATCCGTCAGATGATTCAGTTTAACGATGTCCTGGAAGAAAGCGTCAGAGAGCTGGAGCCCCACCGAATCGTATTCTATTTATTGGAATTGGCGGGCGAGTTTCACCGCTACTACAATCGGTGCCGGGTCATTTCAGAAGACGAAGGCTTGAGCCGCGCGCGACTGTTGTTGGTTGAGAATGTGCAGAAAATTATTCGGCGAGGGCTGGAAATTTTGGGTGTTGGGGCGCCGCTAAAAATGGCCGCACGCTCGGACCCCTGACTGGAAAGCCATAGAGGAAAAATCAATGGCGGAGAATCGCAGAGAAAAGGACAAACGATTCTACTTCAGCCGCGGCCAGATGGTGCTGCTCGGTGGTGCTTTTGCACTGGCTTCGGTTGTCATATTTTTTCTGGGAGTTTTTACCGGCAAAGGAATCGAGGAACGAAGGATTGTAAAGATGGAAGAACCGCCGGTGAAGATTCCCATCAAGCCCGCTGCTCCGGGGGGCCCAGCCGGCCAGGGGGGAACGACCAAAGAGGAGATGACCTTTTATAATACTTTGGCCAAGCCCACGGGAGCCGAGCCGCCGGGGGAACAAAAGCCGAAAGATACGAAGCCGGTGGAAAAGACCGCCAAGGTGAATTCCAAGGAAAACAAGCCGCGGGCAAAGGAGAGCAAGCCGCAAACCAAAGAAGCACCGCCCGCGCCTAAACCGGTCGAAAAAAAGGCGGAAGAAACGCCGTCTCTGGAGGCGGCGCCGAAGCCGGCTCCGGCCGTCGAGACGGCTGAAAGCAAGGAAAGCGGTAAGGGATGGACGGTTCAGGTCAACGCTTTTCCAGACGAGAGATCGGCAAAAATTTGGGTTGATCGACTCAAAAATAAAGGTTACAACGCCTATGTGACAGAGGTAAACGTTAAAGGAAAATCCTGGTATCGCGTGCGGGTGGGCCAGTACGGTACCCGGGAGGAAGCGAAGAAAGTGGAGGAGGCGTTGAAGACCAAAGAGAACTACCCCAAGGCCTTCATCGCGAGCCGCTAAGCCGAAGAAACGGGCGATCATGAACATCCGCGAAGCGATCGAGAAACTCGTCAATCGCGTCAGCTTATCCGAAGCCGAGACGAGCGACGTCATGAATCAAATCATGACCGGGGAGGCGACCCCCTTGCAGGTGGCGTCCTTTCTCACGGCCCTGCGCATGAAGGGTGAAACTGTCGAAGAGATTACCGGCGCGGCGCGTGTAATGCGCGAGAAGGCCCATCGCGTCAAGGTCGGAGAGAAAACCGTCCTGGATACCTGCGGCACCGGCGGCGACCAGAAGGGCACTTTCAACATTTCCACCACTTCTGCGTTCGTAGTGGCGGGGGGTGGCGTCGCCGTCGCCAAGCATGGCAACCGCTCGGTGTCGAGCCAGTCGGGCAGCGCCGATGTGCTGGCGGCGTTGGGGGTGAAGGTGGGCGCGCCCAGGGAGCGGGTTGAGGAGTGCATCGCCAAGATCGGCATCGGTTTCTTGTTCGCGCCACTGCTCCACGAGGCGATGAAATACGCCGTGCAGCCGCGCCGCGACATCGGTATACGCACGGTGTTCAATCTCCTGGGACCGCTCACTAATCCGGCGCTGGCCACCCATCAATTGATCGGACTTTACAGCGGCGAGCTGGTCGCGGTCGTCGCTCATGTGCTTAAGAACCTCGGCAGCGTGCGCGCCATGGTGGTTCACGGCATGGAGGGTTTGGATGAAATCTCCCTCTGCGGCCCCACCAAGGTTGCGGAGCTGCGCGAGGGGCAGATTAAAGAGTACACCATCGCGCCCGAAGAGGTGGGGCTCGAGCGCTGCCGGCTGGAAGATTTGCACGGCGGCAACGCGGAACAGAGCGCGGCGATCGTGCGCGGTGTGTTGCAAGGGGACAAGGGGCCGGCGCGCGACGTGGTATTGCTCAACAGCGGCGCCGCGCTCTACGTCAGCGGCAGCGCCGCCTCGATAAGGGACGGCATGGCGCTCGCGGCCTCCGCCATCGATTCCGGCAAAGCCCGCCAGAAGCTCGATCAACTAGTCCAGTTAACCAACGCTGCATAGATACTTACCTTGGAAATGTTGAACAGAACGACTCCAGGAAAATTTATCCCGTCAAGGCGCCAAGGCGCAAAGCGACTATGTCGTTTCGACCGAAGGGAGAAATCACTCTTAGATCCCTCGCGTATGCTCGGGATGACGGGCCTCGGCCCGTCACTTAGCGTCTTTGCGTCCCTTCGACGTCGCTCAGGGCATGCTTTGCGGGAGACATGGTTTTTCCGATCTCTTCTTCGTTTCCGAATTTTAAATACTTTTGGCTAGATTTCATGGCTGAAATTCTCGCCACCATCGCCGGCCATGTGCGTGAGCAAGTGGCGCGGCGACGACGTGACATGCCGCCGCAGGCGCTGCGCGACCGGCCGCTGTTTCATGCGCCCGTGCGCGGCTTCGCTATGAGTCTCTCGGGGACCTCGCGCCGCATCATTGCGGAAGTGAAGCGCGCTTCGCCGTCCAAGGGGCTGATTCGGCAGAACTTCGATCCGGTCGCGCTGGCGAAGGACTTTGCCGAGCATGGCGCGAGCGCCGTTTCGGTGCTGACCGAAGAGCGCTTTTTTCAGGGGAGCCTAGGTTCTTTGGAAGAGATTCACGGCGCGGTGAGCCTGCCGCTTCTGCGCAAAGACTTCATGCTCGACCCCTATCAGTTGGTCGAGGCGAAGAGCTACGGCGCGGACGCTGTGTTGTTTATCGCCGCGCTGATCGATCCCGCGCTCATGGGCGAGCTGCGCGCGGAGGCCGCGGCGCTTGGCATGGATTCCCTGATCGAGGTGCACAGCGAAGCGGAGCTGGAGGCCGCGCTCAAAGCGGGCGCCGAGTTGGTGGGGATCAATAACCGCGATCTCAGGACCTTTGAAGTCAGTCTGGCCACCACCGAGCGATTAGCGCCGTTCATTCCAACCGGCGTGACCGCGGTTTGCGAGAGCGGCATCGACGGCGTGGAGCAGATTCGCCGGGTCGAGAAGTTGGGCGTTCATGTTTTCCTGATCGGCGAGTCTCTGATGCGCGCGCCGCGGCCTGGGGAAAAATTGAGGGAACTACTGAGTGCTGAGTAACGAGTCCTGAGTGCTGAGTGGGGGAGGGGACTCAGGACTCAGGACTCAGGACTCAGGACTCAGGACTCAGGACTCAGGACTGTATTGCGTTATGGTGAAAGTCAAAGTCTGCGGCATCACCAATTTGGCCGACGCGGAAAAGGCGCTCGAGTTTGGCGCCGATGCTTTGGGGTTCAATTTCTATGCGCCGAGCCCGCGCTGCGTCGCGCCGGAAAAAGCGCGCGCCATTATCGAGACGCTGCCCCAGCCATCTTGCAACGTCGCGCTTTTCGTCAACGCGTCCAGGGAAGAGGTTCGCGAGATTCTCACCGGCGCTGTGCTCGCGGACGGACGCCATGCCTACGGCGCGCTGCAATTCCACGGCGAAGAGGGCGAAGATTATTGCCGCGGCTGGACGCTCAAGGTGATCAAGGCGTTTCGCCTGAAGGAAAAGAAATCGCTGCAGGGGATGGAAAGATTTCCCGCAGACTTCTTCCTGCTGGATTCTTGGTCGGCGGGATACGGTGGATCGGGGGCGGCATTTCCCTGGGATTGGCTGGAGGGATTGCCGACGGGAAAGTTGATTTTGTCCGGCGGCCTCACCCTGGAGAATGTTGCCGAGGCCGTGCGCAGGATTCGTCCTTACGGAATCGATGTTTGCAGCGGCGTGGAGTCACGCCCCGGTATTAAAGATCATGGCAAGCTCAAAGAATTCATCATCTCGGCCCAGGCTGCCTGACCGGCGCGGCCATTTCGGCCCCTACGGCGGGCGCTACGTCGCCGAGACGCTCATGCCCGCCCTCGCGGAATTGGAGCGGGCCTACGCCGCCGCGCGGCGTGACGCCGCCTTTCGCCAGGAGTTTCAAAAGTATCTGCGCGAGTACGCCGGCCGGGAAACGCCGCTTTACTTCGCCGAGCGGCTCACGCAAAAGCTCGGCGGCGCGAAGGTCTATCTCAAGCGCGAGGATCTCTGCCATACCGGTGCGCACAAGATCAACAACACCATCGGCCAGATCCTGCTGGCACTGCGCATGGGCAAAAAACGCATCATCGCCGAGACCGGCGCGGGACAGCATGGGGTGGCCACCGCGACGGTGGCGGCGCGTTTCGGTCTGCCATGCGAAATCTTCATGGGCACGGAAGACGTGGCGCGCCAGTCGCTCAACGTCTTTCGCATGAAGCTGCTTGGCGCCAAGATGCGGGTGGTGGACTCGGGCAGCCGGACATTAAAAGACGCCATGAATGAAGCGCTGCGCGATTGGGTGACCAACGTGCGCACGACCTATTACCTGATCGGCTCGGTGGCGGGGCCCCATCCTTACCCGATGATGGTGCGTGACTTTCAATCGGTAATCGGCCGGGAAGCGCGCCGGCAAATTCTCAAGGTCGAAGGGCGGCTGCCGGATTATCTGGTCGCCTGCGTCGGTGGCGGCAGTAACTCCATGGGCCTTTTTTACCCCTTCGTCAAGGATGCCCGAGTCAAGATGCTCGGTGTCGAAGCGGCGGGACACGGCCTCCGCACCGGCAAGCACGCGGCGTCGGTACAGGGCGGCGAGGTCGGCGTGCTGCACGGCAGCAAGAGCTACGTGCTCCAGGACGATCAAGGGCAGATTCTTGAGACCCATTCCGTGGCGGCGGGGTTGGACTATCCCGGCGTAGGTCCCGAGCTCAGCTATCTGCGCGACCGTGGCAGAATTGAGTTTGTTTCGGCGACCGACGTCGAGGCCATCAACGCGCTTAAGTTCCTGGCAGAAGTGGAGGGCGTTATCCCTGCTTTAGAAAGCGCCCATGCCATCGCCGCGGTGATGCGGCTGGCGCCACGGTTGACGAAACGGCGCACGATCATCGTCAATCTTTCCGGCCGGGGAGACAAAGATATGATGACCGTGGGAGATTATCTCGGAGTGAAAGTCTAATACCGTTCAAGGTTCAACGTTCCAAGTTCAACGTCCCCGCCCCCGACCTTGAACTTTGAACTCGGAACCTTAAACTAGAATGCAAGCATGAGCCGCATTGAAAAAAAATTCGCCGAGTTAAAGAAGCGCGGCGAAACCGCCCTGATCCCCTTCGTCATCGCGGGAGACCCCGATCTCGAAACGACGCTTTCGATCATGCGGGCCCTTGAGAAGGGCGGAGCGGACTTAATCGAGCTCGGTGTTCCCTTTTCCGATCCGACCGCGGATGGGCCGACGATCCAGCGCTCGTCCCAGCGCGCTTTGCGCAACACGATTTCCTTGCCGCGGATTTTTCACCTGGTGCGCGAGTTTCGGCGCCAATCCGAGCTGCCGGTGATACTCTTCGGTTATTTCAATCCGTTTTTTCACTATGGGCTGAAAACGTTTTGTCGCCAGGCCGCGCGTGCCGGCGCCGACGGCATTCTCTGTGTCGATTTGCCGCCGGAGGAGAGCGGAGAGTTGAAACGGTGGGCCGACCAGGAAGGCATGGACGTTATCTTTCTCTTGTCGCCGACCAGCGGCGCTGATCGCGTCCGGCTCGTCGCGGAAAAGGGACGCGGGTTTATCTATTATGTTTCAGTGACCGGGGTGACCGGCGCGCGCCGCTCATTCGATGCCAACCTGCGCACGCAAGTGATCCATGTGCGCGAGTCCACGTCCCTGCCGGTGGGCGTCGGCTTCGGCATCTCGACTCCGGCGCAGGCGGCCTGGATCGCGCGATTCGCCGATGCGGCGGTGGTGGGCAGCGCGCTGGTGGCGACCATCGAGAAAGCCAAAACAAATAGCGAAAAGGCGCGCCGCGCGGGTTTATTTGTCGCCCGGCTTAAACGGGGGATGAAGCGGATCAAGAAAGCGTAGGCCCAATCGGTCGCCGCACGACGGGTCCATTCGGGGCAATGCGTAAACAGTGAATCGATCTCTTGTGGATTCCTATTCGGAAACGCTGAACCGCATCTACAACCTGCGCGGCGGCGTCATCGATCTTCGTTTAGACCGCATGGAACGAGCGCTCGCGCTCTTCAACCATCCTGAAAAAACCTTTCCTTCGTTTCACATCGCTGGGACCAACGGCAAGGGCTCTACTGCGGCGATGCTCCACCGCATACTTTGCCTGGGAGGTTATCGAACGGCGCTTTACACTTCGCCCCATTTAGTATCGTTTGCCGAGCGCATCCGTATCGGCGACCGGGAGATCTCTCCGGACGAAGTTGTAGCGCTGGCGGCGGAAGTTTGGCAACGCACCCTTGCGGCCGACACTTCGTTGACGTTTTTTGAGTTCGTCACCGTCATGGCCTTTGTCCATTTCGCGCGCCAAGAAGTCGATGTCGCCGTGGTGGAGGTTGGTTTGGGCGGGCGGCTCGACGCAACCAATCTGGTGCGCCCCGTGGTGTCGGTGATCACCACGATCTCCAAAGACCACGAAGCTTACCTTGGCTCGGATCTCCGATCCATCGCGCGCGAAAAGGCGGGAATCATCAAGCCGAAAGTTCCGGTGGTGCTCGGCGCCCTGCCCGCCGAGGTGGTCGAGCTTTTTGAGGAGATTGCCTTAGGCCGGGAAGCTCAAACCTATTTTTTTGAACGAGAATTCAGAATTTTCTTGAAAAATCAGGGCGTTTTCGATTATATTGGCATCCATCAGAATACTCCTGAACTCTCGTTGGCTCTGCGCGGCCGCCATCAACGGAACAACGCGGCGGTGGCGCTCGGTGCGCTCGAGGTTGCAGGTGGGGCCTTTCCGGTGAGCGGCTCACTCATAAGGGAGGGATTAGCGACCGTTTCATGGCCGGGCCGCTTCGAAATCATGCTTGAGCGGCCCACTGTGGTCTTGGACGGTGCGCATAACGGGGAAGGGGTCAAGGCGCTCGTAGAAACGATTGAGGATTTTCGGCAGGGGAGGAGAATCAAGCTGCTGTTCGCGTCGATGGAAGATAAGGAATGGCGGCTGATGCTGAACACGCTGGTGGACGTGGTGGACGAAGTGATCTTGACGCGCGTTTCAATGGAACGAAGCGCGGATCCAAAACAATTGGCTAGTCACATTGCCGGCCGGGTTCCCCATCTGGTGATGAACGACGCGCGCCAAGGGCTTGGTTATTTGCTCACTAGCGCGCGGCCCAACGATATCGTATTGGCCGCCGGCTCTCTCTACCTGCTCAGTGAGATTCGGCCCCAAGTGCAGGAAATGGTGAGCGCGAGGCTGGCCGGCGCTATCGCACCCAATTCAACGGTCTAAACAAGGAAGATGAGAACAAAATTCGATTTCGCCATCCTGGTTTTCCTGGCGGTCTTGTTTATGTGTGGGGATGCGCCGTCGTGGGCGCAGCTCGCGCAGCGTGGGACCGCGAAAGTGGGCCAGGAGCCGTCCCAGGAAATCAACCTGAGCGCCGATAAATTAGGTTTCGGCGACGGCGGGAGTCAAATCGAAGCCAGCGGCAATGTCGAGATCAAACGGCAACAATCCACGTTCAAGGCCGACGAGGTTCGGATGAATCGCGAGACCCAGGACGTGGACGCCAAAGGGCGGGTTTCAGTAGTGGATCCCAACTGGACGGTGAAATCGGCCGACGCGATACAAATGAACCTGGAAAAAGAGACTGGCGAGATCCAAAACGGCGACATTTTCATCGAACAAGGCCATGTCAGCATCAGCGGACGTAGGATCCAGAAGTTTTCCGGCCAGAGCTATCACGTCGACGAAGCTTTCTTCACCACCTGCTTGTGCGAATCGGGCGCGCCTTCGTGGCGAATTTCCGCCGACAGCCTGGATCTCAATTTGGAGGGCAACGGAACTTTTCGCAATGGTTATTTCTACGTTTTGGATGTCCCGGTACTTTATCTGCCCCTGGGTTCTTTGCCTTTGAAAACCGAACGACAGACCGGCTTTCTTTTTCCCAAGTTTGGCCAATCGACGAAGGACGGTTTTCGCTTCCAGTTGCCATTCTTCTGGGCGATTTCCAAGAGTACCGATGCCACGGCGACCGTCGATTACGAGAGCCGGTCGCGAGTCGGTTTTTGGGGCGAAGCGCGCACGAAGTTCGACCGGGACTCGGATTTCGAATTGCAAGGGGCTTACTTCAATGAAAATCTGCGCAACATTAGAAGTGTCGTCGATCATACGATCGCCGATCAACACATCCCGGTGAACCGTTGGAGCGTCAACGGGACTCACCGCTACCTGATGGGCGCCGGCTGGTTGACCTATAGCGACGTGGCGGCTTATGGCGACGACTTATTCACCCGCGAACTGATCGAGCGCTACGACCTGCCTGGAAACAGAGAATCGGACATCCGCAGGAGCCGTTATGGCGAGTCGCGCTTCGGCGTATTCAAGGGCTGGAGCGATACCTTCTTCAAGGGAGAATGGAATTTCTACCAGGATTTTATCCAGTCCGACAAGACCACACTGCAACGGACGCCGCAGCTTGCTTTTTGGGGCCGGCGGTTTTTTTCGGATTTCCCCTTGGAGTTTCGTTGGCAAGCAGGGGGTGTTAACTACATGCGCAGAGCCGGCGGCGACGGGCTGCGTTTTGATCTGCGGCCGGAAGTGGTGCTGCCCTTCCGGGCGGCCCCGTACCTCTTCGGATCGTTAAGCGTCGCGCCGCGGACAACATTCTATCACTTGTACTCGCCATTCTCTTATCTCCGCGAACCCAGCGATTCAATCTTGGTGAGGTCTTCGGATCGCAACATCGGGCGGCAGACCGTCGAAATTCGCGGCAGCCTTGGCACCTCGCTCAGCCGGATATTTGCCGTCGATGGATTGGGTTTCAAGGGCATTAAACATGTGATCGAACCCGAGGTTAGCTATTTATTTGCGCCGGCTAACAATCAAAACGGGATTCCGGTTATGGATAACGTCGATCGTATAAACCGAAGAAACGTCATAACCCTGGCGGTGACCAACCGGCTATGGGGCAAATATGTGAACCCAATGGCGGACCTCTCAAAGGACAAAGATGTCGAACTGGTGAACGCGGCCATCGCTGATGTCCGCAGTGTGACTTCACTGCGCCTGGCATTAAGCTATGATATCGACAAGGAACGAAAGGGCGGGGACGGTCTATCGGACCTCGATATCAATTGGCAGCTAACCCCGACGAACTATCTCGCCCTCGGTTTCATCGGCGGTCTTAATCCGGGAGCGTGGCAAGTGACGCAGGCGCGCACCACATTGTCGATTTCCGATCCACGTCCGATTACGCGTACCGTGGCGGACCCGGATTTTAGACGTCCTAATTCGTTGACCTTCAGCTACCATTTCTTGCGGAGAACTCCCAATTCGTTTCTGGCCGATGACGCGAACATCAATCTTGACATACCATCGACGCCGGCGTACTGCGGGATACATCCCCTCGATCCGCGTTGCCCGGTAACCGGTTTTGACAAGAACACTGTGGGAAGTGTCGGAGGGAGCCTGTTCTATCACGCCACTGACAATCTTCTTCTGTTTCTAAATTCGACCTATAACGTCCGCGACGGTCGGTTCGGCGGAATTCGCGCCACGACTAAATTTCTTTCCTTTTGCGGGTGCTGGTCGGCTACTTTGGGGGTGAGGCGAAATATCAATCCGGACAAAACGAGCTTCACTTTCGATTTCAACCTGCTTGGGGTGGGCACACAAAAATCGAGTGTGAATTAGCCGGCGAGATGTTCTGGGTAGAAGGAGAGCGGTTTCGCCAAGCTGATTCGAGCCCCGGCCAAAACCGAGGCTCGAGCCGAAGGGTCGGGAGCCACCGCTCGCGGCTGCGCCGCCGGCACATCCAGCGCCGAGGCTACGGCAGGCGGTGAAACCTTCGGCGGGTCCGGCAGATCCCACGGCCCGTCGTTCCACAAGAGATAGGTCTTCACCGCCATGAACACCACGGTGGCGGCAAGAAAAATCGACAACTACGCGGAGCGTGTAGGACTCACGAGATCGCTCTACCTCGTTGATTGAAATCAGTCCGAGCAAGTTGGGGACTGGCTACTTTTTCGTCTTCTAAAAAGATTCCGCTGAAAAACCCCTTGGAATGCTTCGACAAGCTCAGCATGAACGGAAAATTCCTAACGTTATCAATCAATCCCCGTTCGCCCTCAGCCGTGTCGAAGGGTGAACGAGAGTTTTTCAGCAGAATCTAAAAACCAGCCTGTCCCTTTTTCCTTTCCTAACCGCGGCGAACGATTGTTGATATGTAGAGATCAGACCCGGTCCCCCATAAATAAATAATTAAATGAGCCTCTTGCAAAACTCTTGGACGCAGCAATGCAGTTTTCTGCGAATTCATGAGATTCTCGATCGCCATGGATCTACTAGGCACTTTATGGGCGTTCATCGGCGCCCAACTCACTGGATTCGCATAGGGTTGCCGTGGCC
>JAUYJC010000252.1 GCA_030688735.1 Deltaproteobacteria bacterium | reverse complement strand
GCCGACGACGGGGTCATGCCGCAGACGGTGGAGGCGATCAACCATGCGCGCGCGGCCGAAGTGCCGATCATCGTCGCGGTCAACAAGATGGACCGGCCCGACGCTAATTTGGACAAGGTCAAACGAGGTCTCTCGGAACACGGCTTGGCTTCCGAAGACTGGGGCGGCGATGCGGTGTTCGCGCCGGTATCGGCCAAGACCCAGGAGGGTATTCCCCATCTTCTGGAAATGCTTTTGCTCCAGTCGGATATCCTCGAACTTAAAGCCAATCCGGAAAAGCTGGCCCGTGGCACCATCATCGAGGCGAAACTGGACCGTGGCCGCGGCCCGGTGGCCACCGTGCTCGTGCAAGAGGGGACGCTTAGAGTCGGCGATGCTTTTGTGTGCGGCGTGTTTTACGGCAAGGTGCGCGCGATGATCGATGATCACGGCAGCAAAGTCGATGCGGCGCCGCCGTCGTTTCCGGTGGAGATTATTGGTTTACAGGGCGTGCCCCAGGCGGGCGATTCTTTCGTCGCGGTGGCCGACGAGGCCAAGGCGCGCCAGGTTGCCGAGTTTCGCCACGGCAAACAGCGTGAAACCGCGCTGGTCAAGTCGAGCAGGGTCTCGCTGGAAGACCTCTACAGCCAGATCAAGGCCGGCGACGTCAAGGAGCTGCGCGTCGTGCTCAAGGCCGATGTCCAGGGCTCCGTCGAGGCTTTGACCGAGGCGTTGAGCCGCATGTCCAGCGACGAAGTCAAGCTCCGGGTCATTCACGGCTCGGTCGGTGGTATCACCGAAAGTGATATTCTGCTGGCGGCGGCATCCAATGCCATCGTTATCGGGTTCAACGTCCGCCCGGAGTCCAAAGGCGCGGCCTTGGCCGCCAAAGAAGGGGTGGACGTTCGTCTCTACGCGATCATTTATGAAGTGCTCGCCGACGTGCGGGCGGCCATGGAAGGCATGTTGGAGCCGACGTTCCGCGAGCAAACGCATGGACGGGTCGACGTGCGTCAGACCTTCAACATTCAAGGCGTCGGCACGGTCGCCGGCTGCTATGTTACGGAAGGAAAGATTCAACGTGGCAGTCTAATTCGGTTGCTGAGGGATCAAGTAGTGGTGTTCGAGGGCAAGCTCGCCAGCCTCAAACGTTTCAAAGACGACGCGCGCGAAGTGGCAGCGGGCTACGAATGCGGCCTCGGGCTCGAGGGATTTCCGGATGTCAAACCCGGCGATGTCATCGAAGCCTTCGAGCGCGTCGCGGTGGTGCGACGGATCACCCCGGCGCCAGCCGGACGCGAAGCGACGCGCGCAAGCAGCGCGTAGCCGGCTCTTAAAGACCGTCGCGGAAAATTCGTTTCCTCCATGGTCGTGGGGGTTCTCAAGTTAAGCCTGGCGATTCCCGAGAATCACTCGCTAAAGGGTAAGCGCGGCGTTCTCAAGCGCATCGAGGCGCGGGTTTCGAACCAGTTCAATATTTCCGTCACCGAATGCGGCGATCAGGATCTCTGGCAAAGCGCGATCCTGGGCTTCGGCGTCGTGGGCAGCAGCCAGCCGGTGGTGCAGGCGACGCTGCAAAAAGTAGTAGATTTTGTCGATGATATGGGACTCGTGCAGATGGGAGATTCCCAGGTCGAGTTTTTTTACTGCTGAAGTTCAATCCAGCCAGATGATTCGCGCAAAGACGCCAAGTTCGGAGGATTCGGAAAATATTCTTAACTTTGCGCCTTGGCGTCATGGCCGGCGAATCCTTGAAATCATTTTGGTCACTATTCAATAAGGAGCTGTCCGGCGGTCGCCGCCGGCCGATTGCTGAGAGCTGACTGCTGCCGTGGCGGAATATCAACGTTCAGACCGGGTGGGAGATCTGCTTGTCGAGCTGATCTCGGAGCTGCTGCGCAAGGAAATGCGTGATCCGCGGGTCGGTGCCGTGGCGCTCACTGGCGCCAAGGTGAGCAAGGATCTAAAACATGCGCGGATCTACTTCAATCTGCTCGGCAATCCGGGAAGCCGAGACGACGCGCTGGCGGGTCTCAAGAGCGCCGCCGGATTTATCCGCTCCAGAGTCGGCAAGCAGCTCAAGCTTCGCTTCGTGCCGACCCTGGAGTTTTTCTACGACGAGACCGAGGATCAAGCGCAGCGCATCGATGAACTGTTGAAACTGGTCAAGCCGGAGCCGTGAGGTTTCGCTTGGCCGGCATTCGCCTTGGCCATCCCTTAGTCATTTTCAATTCCGTGGCGCCATCATGATTCAAAGTGGAATTCTTTTGATCGACAAGCCCGAGGGGCCTTCGTCGGCCCAGGTCGTGGGCCGGATCAAGGCGATCTCGGGGGCGAAAAAGCTCGGTCATCTCGGCACCCTGGATCCCTTTGCCTCCGGTTTGCTGCTCATTGGCGTGAACGAGGGGACCAAGGTCGCCGACATCTTTATCAGCGCGGCAAAAAGTTACTGCGGCGTCATGGTCTTGGGAGTGGCCACCGACTCGCAAGACGCTACGGGAAACGTCATCAAAGAGCGTCCGGTGCCGCCGGTCGGCGAAAACGATCTCAAGGAGCTCGAACGAAAGTTCACCGGCGAGCTGCAACAGATCCCGCCGATGTTTTCGGCTTTGAAGAAAGACGGGGTGCGCCTCTATAAATTGGCGCGCCAGGGCAAAGAGATCCCACGTGATCCCCGCGCCATCAGGATTGAAACGCTGCGGCTACGCAAGTTGGGCGAGGCCGAAATTGAACTCGACGTCACCTGTTCGCGCGGCACCTATGTGCGCACGCTGGCGGCCGACATGGGCGAAGCGCTCGGCTGCGGCGGTCATTTGAAAAGCCTCAGAAGGACGGCCTGCGGCCACCTGAAGCTTGATAACGCGGTCACCCTCGATGAGCTGGAACGATTAGTTGAAAAAGAAAAAATTCCCCTCCTTCCATTGTCCTCCGCCCTCAGCCATCTGCGCGCCGTTACCTGGCAGAGCGGATGGTTGTCCCGGGTCCGCATGGGGCAGCAAGAGATTCTCAACCAGATCGGCAAGCCGCTCGCCGGTGAACGGCTGGTGCGGATTCTCGATCCGCGCGGCGAACTCGTCGCGCTGGCGGAATGCAGCCAAGATATTCCCGGCGGACTCTGGCGTCTGGCGCGAGTGTTCCACGGCTAGACCGCGTCCCATTCCTCCCGTTCCGTTGCGGGAAGTTTTCAATTACCAATTTAACGCGAACTGCTGCATATCTGTCCAGACCGCGACCGAGGTCTTTTCCTCAAGGAGACATCGATGGTAAAACAAGGACCCTGCGCTATCCTTTCGTGTTCCTCGTCGCGTTTTTCAGTTTCATCTCCGTGACCGCGCGCGCAAACGACGCGACGATCAGCCGATTGATGAACAGCGTCAACCTAGAGCAAAGGTAAAGACCTGCCACTGACTCCCTCCATGACTGACCCTCGCCACTCTTAGAGAGAAAAAAGGTGCCTTCCATTGCGGGGCTGTACCCGAAAGAGCTAGTATCAACACAGGCGATGCGAGAGCGGTTTTTGGAGGAATCTCTTGAGTCTATCATCAAAACATATTGCACTTTGGTTGGTCTTGGCGCTCGTTTTGTTTGGGATTTTCAGCGTTTTTAACAAACAAAGCCGGCGCGAACCGGAAATTATTTTTAGCGAATTTATCGGCGGCGTCGAGCGCGGCGACGTTCGAGAGGTCGTGATCCAAGGACAGAATATTCAGGGCAAATACAAGAACGGTGAACCGTTCAGAACTTTTGCGCCGGATGATCCGGAGCTGGTGAAGTCATTGCGGGATAAGAAGGTGAAAATCGCCGCAAAGGCCGAGGACGATTCGCCGTGGTACATGGTGCTACTGCTCAACTGGTTTCCCATGCTGCTTCTGATTGGGGTGTGGATATATTTTATGCGCCAGATGCAGGCGGGCGGCGGTAAGGCGATGTCCTTTGGCAAGAGCCGCGCTAAGCTGCTTACAGAGAATCAACACCGTGTAACCTTTAGCGACGTCGCCGGCGTGGATGAGGCCAAAGATGATTTGCAAGAGATCATCGCATTCCTAAAAGAGCCGAAAAAATTCACGAAACTTGGCGGCAGAATTCCCAAAGGGTGTTTGCTCGTGGGAGCCCCGGGAACTGGCAAGACCCTGTTGGCTCGTGCCGTCGCGGGCGAAGCCGGAGTCCCGTTCTTCAGCATCAGCGGTTCCGATTTCGTAGAAATGTTCGTCGGCGTCGGAGCTTCCCGAGTCCGTGACCTTTTCGTTCAAGGCAAAAAGAACGCGCCTTGCATCATCTTTATCGACGAAATCGACGCGGTTGGGCGTCACCGCGGAGCCGGGTTCGGTGGCGGCAATGACGAGCGGGAACAGACGTTGAACCAACTGTTGGTCGAGATGGATGGATTCGAGTCCAATGAGGGAGTTATTCTCGTCGCTGCTACCAACCGGCCCGATGTATTGGATCCCGCGTTGCTCCGTCCAGGCCGGTTTGATCGGCACGTTGTCGTGCCACGGCCGGATATCAAAGGGCGAGAAGGTATCTTGCGCGTGTACACCCAAAAGGTGCCGTTATCAACGGACGTGGACGTGAGCATACTGGCGCGATCCACGCCCGGGTTTACCGGCGCGGACTTGGAGAATCTCGTAAACGAAGCGGCTTTGTTGGCCGCTCGGACTGACAAGGAAAAAGTCAACATGGTTGACCTCGAGTTGGCCAAAGACAAGGTCATGATGGGCGCCGAGCGGCGCAGCATGATCATTAGCGACGAGGAGAAGCGCAACACGGCTTATCATGAAGCCGGGCATGCTTTGGTGGCGAAGTTACTCCCTGGTGCCGACCCGATTCACAAAGTGACGATCATTCCCCGCGGCATGGCTTTGGGTCTGACGCAGCAACTGCCCATAGACGAAAGGCATACCTATCCCCGGGACTATCTGCTCACCAATTTGGTCATCCTGTTCGGCGGCCGAGTGGCCGAAGAGCTTGTGCTCGAGCACATGACGACAGGCGCGGGGAACGATATCGAGAAAGCCACGGATCTGGCGCGCCGGATGGTGTGCGAGTGGGGCATGAGCGAAAAGCTCGGGCCAATGACTTTCGGCAAAAAAGAAGGAGAGATATTTCTGGGAAGAGATTTTACCCAGAAAGCAGACTATTCCCAGAGCACGGGCATCGAGATCGACGCCGAGGTCAGGCGCATTATCCAAGAGAGCTACCACCGGGCTACGGACCTGTTAAAGACTAATCTTCGTCTGCTGCATGAAGTTGCGGAGAAGTTGCTCGAAAAAGAGGTTTTGGACGGTTCGGAGATTGACGCCATAGTCAAAGGTTTCGGCGGTAACGGTGGAGATCCGTCCACACCATCAATTGCGGCGGCCGTTGCTTGAGTCTCTATTCTTGACAATCCTTTATGTGTGACACCAGTTTTTGATCGCTCAATTTTGGCACTCCAAGCACGATCCAGTCGGAAACCGGACCAACTCCAATTACAATAGTTTCTCACTTTCCGTCAGTGTACTCATATCGCCGCTATCCCCTGACAGAATTGCGTTGCTACGGGAGGGAATCGTTTTCGGATTGACATAACGCTTCCTCATCCGATAGTCTCCGCTTCGAAGATAAAACGTGTAGCAGAGTAATCCCAACGGTCCGGCGCGAAGGCGCCAGAGGACGGATCAGCGTCGGGCTGAGGGGCAATGAACGCCGAGGAAAAAGCAAATATTTCGAGCTCTAGCATTTAGCGGGGCGCTCGCCATCAACTCTGAGAGGAAAGGGGTAAGAGATATGCCAAAAATCACACTCAACAACGTCACGGTGTCGGACGCATACATGGCTTTGCTTGCGGACCGGGGGATCGACTACTGGTTCGCCAACGCGGGGACCGATTTCGCTCCCGTTGTCGAAGCACTGGCGAAGGCGCAAGTCTTGGAAACGAAAGTCCCGACCGCGGTCACCTGTCCGCACGAAAATACCGCCATGCACATGGCCATCGGCTATTTTCTTGTGACCGGGCGGCCACAGGCGGTGATGGTGCACGTCAACGTTGGCACCGCCAACGGCTTGAACGGTTTGCTCAACGCGGCGCGCGGCCATGTGCCGATGCTGTTCACGGCGGGGCGCACGCCGACCAACGAGGACGGCTTGGCCGGACACCGAAGTCTCGACATTCATTGGACCCAGGAAATGTTCGATCAAGCGGGCATGCTGCGCGAATCGGTCAAGTGGGACTACGAGCTGCGCAACAGCCAGCAGCTCGAGACCGTGGTCGATCGGGCGCTGAGCATCGCGAAAAGCGATCCCATGGGTCCGGTCTATCTCTCTCTGCCGCGCGAGGTGCTGGCGCAGTCGATGGCTGAATTCACTTACACGACGCCGTCGCGGCAGCAGCCGGCTGCTCCGTCTGTTCCCAACGGCGACGCGGCGGATGAAGTCGCGGCGCTGCTCGCCGGCGCGGAAAATCCCCTGATCATCACCAGCTCGGCGGGTAGAGATCCCAAATCATGGTCGGCGCTTGCGCAGTTCGCCGAGCGCTACGCGCTGCCGGTGATTCAGTATCGCAACCGCTACATGTCGCTTCCCAGCAACCACCCGATGAATCTCGGTTACGAGTTAAAGCCGCTGCTAGCCGACGCGGACGTGATTTTGGCGGTCGATGTCCCTGTGCCGTGGCTGCCCGCCGAGGACAAGGTGCGCGACGACGCCAAGGTCATCCACATGGGGCCCGACCCGCTGCATGGCTATGTACCGGTGCGCGGCCATCCTTGCGACATCGCGCTTGCTTGCTCGACGGCCGAGGGCTTGAAGGTACTCAATGAAGCCATGGCAGAGCATGAAGCCAAAGCGAAGACGCGCATCGACAAACGCCGCGCGGCACTGGCCGAGAGGTGGAAGATGTTGCGCGAGAACTGGCGCAAGAAATTGGAGTCGGTCAAGGGGCAAACGCCGGTCCATCCGGCGTGGATCAGCCACTGCATAAACGAGATCAAAGGCGCCGACACGATATTGATCAAGGAGTCGCCGCTGCTGCAGGAGCATATGGATATCTCCCAGCCCGCCACCATGTTCAACGCGGGCGCCGCCTCGGGGCTCGGCCACGGCTTGGGCTGTGCTCTGGGCGCCAAGCTCGCCGCGCGCGACCGCCTCGTCATCGGCACCCACGGCGACGGTTCGTATATGTTCGGCAATCCGATTTCAGCGCACTATGTCGGCGCCGAGCAGGAGCTGCCCGTGTTGACGGTGATTTTCAACAACCAGCGCTGGCAAGCGGTGCGCCGGGCGACGGTCGGATTACACAAGGACGGCTACGCGGCCAAGAGCCCGCACCAGCCGATCACGTTCCTCGACAGCATCTCGAATTACCAAAAAGCGGTGGAAGTCGCCGACGGCTACGGTGAAAAGGTCACCGATCCCAACGATGTGATGCCGGCCCTCCAGCGCGGGCTCAAGGCGGTGACCGTGGAGAAACGCCAGGCTGTGATCAACGTCATTTGCTCGGCGTAGCGCAAGCCGCATAGGCCGTATGCATGCGTGTCGCTTACGCGGATTATTCACGGTCTGATGAAGAATCACGACACTGTGTTAATCGAGGGGTGCGCCCGGAGGAGCGAAGGCAAAAAGGATGTTCAACCTTCAATGTTCCAGGTTCAATGTTTTAATTCGTTTCCGACTTTGAGCCTTGAACTTTGAACATTGAACTCTGGATCTCCGTGCTCGCTCCGGAGGGCTCGCGCCTCGATTGCTGCCACGCAAGAATAATTCGGGCTAGCGGAGAACGATGGGAGGTCGGCAAGATGAAAACTCTACTGTCCACCGGTGTCGCGCTATTTTCTTTCTTATGTCTAAACCCTTCGGCTTCGAAGGCGGCGGCGCCGCTCCCAAGAGTCGTCACCGCCTTTGCCAGTTTCAGCGAGAAAGAGGGGGCAATTTTCGTCGCCGAAGATCAAGGCTTTTTTCGCAAGTATGGGCTGGACGTAAAACACGTGTTTGTGTCGAGCGGCTCGATCGCGCTTTCCGCTCTGGCGTCAGGCGATGCGCACTTCTACACCGGATCTCCCACCGGCGCGACTCTCGGCGCGGTTGCGGGAGGGCTGGATGTGGTTTTCGTCGCTGGTTTGATCAACAAACTTAACGGCACCTTTGCAGTTGAACCTTCGATCAAAACCCCCGCTGACTTGAAGAACAAAACTATCGGCGTCCAGAGCATTGGCGGCGGGATCTGGATGATCACCATGCTGCTCCTCAATCATTGGGAGCTCGATCTTAAGCGAGACAATATCAAATTTAGAGTGTTGGGTGATTTTACCGTGCTAACGCAGTCGCTCGCTTCGCGCATCATCGACGGGTCCTATTTAACGTATACTTTTGCATCAAAGATGGAGCGCCAGGGATTTCGGATTCTCGCCGATCTGGCAAAGCTTCCTATCCCGTACCAGAACACGGGGGTCATCGCGCGTCGCAGCTTCGTTAACGCGTCGCCGGATATAGTGGAGAAATTCCTTAAAGGCTTGACAGAAGGTGTTGCGTTCGCGATGGATCCCGCCAACAAAAATTCGGTGATGAGAAGTTTAGCTAGTTTCTGTCGCGAAACTCGCAACTTATTGCTGAATCAAAGAATTCTTCACTTCTTTTCATTTTTTAGTTGACAGGCATGTATGCCCTATGGCACACATAGGACATGCCGCGCAAAATTGAAACTGCCGCCGAT
>JAUYJC010000251.1 GCA_030688735.1 Deltaproteobacteria bacterium | reverse complement strand
GGAAAATATGGTCCTGGCAAACGCTTCAAGGCGAACCAGAATCTTCGCTCTCAGGTGTTACCGGGGTTCAACATACCCACCCGATTATTCTTTACTTAACCCTGATCCGTCGAAAAGGGGGGCTGCGGCCGCCGAAAACGGCAAATCGCGTTCCGCTTCATCGTCCGATTCCACCGTCCGAAAAGTTTCACGTTCAAAGCAAAATTTCGTTCGGTCAAAAATTACTCAATTTGGGCAAGTCTGACACCGCAGCTTCGCCAGATATCGCCATAAAGAAAAAGGGTGCCGATGCCGGAAGACGGGCTATTGACCTCTCATCGGGAAGGCACTAGGATAACGGTTGAGCGGTAAGCCCGCTGTAGGTTTTTCCGGTGTTCCCATCCATCGGTTGGCAAAGCCGGAAGGAAACAAGCCTACACGGCACGCTCTTTTTTTTGCCCTCCTCATAGATAGCGGTCATCGTATAGAACCTTTTCGCTAAACACGTCATACCACTTCACGTCTCCCCGCTCGTACTTGCGAAACACTCCCCAGGAGAAAAGGTCCGCCGCCTGGATGCCAAGGTTCTCATGGGAGCTATGGTGATAGATATCCAGAGGGACTTTTGGGTCAAGCCGACTTTGTAACTGCCGCACCAGATAAGCATTGAATTCGCCGATCTCTCGCCGGTTTTTACTCTTGTCGATCACCAATTGCACTCGCGTGGACGCTTTTTCGATGGGCGCCTGGTCAAGAACCTGCCGCGCGACAAAATTATAAACTCGGTCCTTTTTCTGCGTCAGCTCTTCGTAGACCCGTCTCTTATTGAGCGTGAGCGCATAGACACCAAAGCGGATCGGTCTGACCAGACTGTAGACGTACCGCTTCACCTCAAACGAGGTATGGCTTCCTTTGAGTTATGCGTTGGTTTTTTGGCGGCGCTTTCTGCGGATTGTCTTCTTGACCGCGTTGATCAAGTGTCGATTGTTTCTCGTGTCCCGCAAGGCGAGGATTGTCACGGTGAAAAAGCGCGTCGGTTTCTTGCCGAAAAAATCAAAACCCAAGTCGCCGCTTTCATCGAGATAGAGAAACCACATAATAGGGAGCATTGTTCATCAAGCAAGGCTCTCCGTCAAACGAAAAATTTCCTTGTTTTCTTCGCTTAGCAGTTAAGCTGATTGCAGAAAACAAGCAGGTGATTGTGAGTTCAGACCTCCGGTGGCACTCACCGGAGTCTTTCCGTAGAGCGTGAAATTCCGGTCAGGTGCAAAGCGAGGGATACTGGCTAGCGGCAAAAACGAAGCGTGTGACGGTGGTTAAATCTTTTTAGATGCCGGCGGCCGAAAACGGTAAATCGCGTTCCGCTCCATCGTCCGATCCCTCCGCCCGACAAGTTTCACGTTCAAAGCAAAATTCCGTTCGATCAAAAGTTACTCAATTTGGGCAAGTCAGACACCGGCCCCCCCTCTTCTAACAGGATGTTGATTAATTCCGACTGGGACTTTACCTTGCGGGCACGCATGAGTTGCCGAAGGCGCGGCCGGGGAATGCGTACGGTTACCGGCTTACATCCTGCCATAAGTCCTCCCGATGGCCATATAGATCAGTTGTCATAGATACCAGCGGACTCGATCTCAATCAACGGAAAGGCACGCTCCTTAGATTCATGCGACTTTGCCATTTAGCATGATTTCCTTGTCTCAGAAGAAAATTGGCTAACGGCAACAGCCGCAGTGTATAATTGTGGTCTAATCCTTTTGGATGCGCGGGGCTGCTAAGGGTAAATCGCGTTCCGCTTCATGGTTCGATCCCACCGTCCGACAAGTTTCACGTTCAAAGCAAAATTCCGTGCGATCAAAAGTTACTCAATTTGGGCAAATCAGACGGTGCCCTCTCAGAGTCGGTTATCGCATTCTCTTGGCGGAAGGCGTCAGCCTACGCGAGCTGGCATCGCGGTCAGCATCGGAGGGCTGCCCCCGTTTCTGATGACCCCGTTTCCTTTTTTCTGGAAACATGCCGCTGCCAGATCATCGCACAAGTTCTGATGAACCTCTTGCTGTTCCAGAATCGTGTTTGTAGAGTCCATGCAGGTTTAGCGTATGTGGCAACACTTCAGCAACTTGTTGTCCGCCTCTGTTGATCGGCTATACGGATGGGCAGGAACCTCAACCCTGCAAATTCTTATCTTCACAATTGGCCTGCCTACAATTGGTTTTATTGTCACGGTCGTTTGGAATTGGTATGTCGGGGGACGAAAAGTACCGTTAAAACGAGCCTTCCAGGAGGCCCTCTTATTTCCCGTGATCGTAACGATTGCATTAGAAGTGTTCGCTTGCGGAATGTTGCTGGCTGCTGCCGTGGTAATGACTGTCTACGATGACCATATTAAACTTGTCGAGACCGCTCGTAAACTTGCCGGTGAGAGAGATGCATTGAAAGGACTCGTGAAGGAGCAACATTGCTGGATGCAAAACATCAAAATTCCGCCAAACCTGAGCGTGGGTGCTGTGTCATCAAATGAGACGGTAATCTTTTGCAGTAATAAAGTCGTTGCCCCATTCATGCTTGCAGTTGAATTCGACAAGCCGCCTATTTCAGTCGCACCAGTAGCGTTTCCAGAGGGCCGCATTATTTCCATGGACCAGAGCCTAGAAAAAAGCGTTCTGTTCGCGGAAATAAGGTCGCCGTCGATACCTCCATATCAAATCTTTCTGGTGACCGCTCATGGAGGTGCAAAGGTTCCACCGCAGGCAGTGAAAATAAAGATAACGCCAGTCGATCCCGATAAGTAGCTGGGCAACGTAGTGACAGGATTTTGCTTTTTAGGCTCAGCCGCAGAGAACTTAAAAATTTCAGAAATTTGGAGGCGGCGAGCGGATTCGAGCCGCTGCATCGAGGCCAAAAGACCAAAAACAAGAAGTGATACCGAGTGAGAAAAAGCCTGGGAAATCGGGCTTTTTCAATTTGGGCTTGTTACTGAGTGCTACGGTTTGTTACCTGAAGTTGGCACACAACCGGAACGTTTTTTTGGAATAGTTTTACGAGATATTACTTGCCGAGGGAGTCCATGTGGACGAACGGGCGCGACTAATCAGTTTCGAGCCCTTCTGGCTGGAGAGTAGCGATGCGCTTGCTCAAGAAATACCTGGACGGCCTTGTTCAGATATTTGTACGACTGGCCGAACTCGGGGTGTGGCTTTTTCGGATCGGGGCTAAAAGCCGGCCCGAAAATATACCACGGTCGCGCGTCGGACGGTCGACGTTCGACGCGAGACCCTTCCAGTCCGATTGAAAGAGCGGTGTCATAATTTGGCTGGAGTGCTGCGACCAGTCGGCTTTTGCCTTTTTCATAAAGCTCGATCGAAGTTTCTGTGATGATCGCGTTCCAGCCCATGGCCTCCAAAGCTTGCCTGTGATTTTCGAAAGCGTCGATTAAATTTGAGTTGCGATTACTCGGCTTGGTGTTTGGGACATAAGTCTCTGTTGACGTATCGTCCTCGACAATTTCAAGTTTATCGAGCGAAAAGAGTTTAGCTTTGTTTGCGACAAGGTCTCGTGCGCGAAGGTGCGTTTCCGTTAAGGAGATCGGTTCTACGCGACGCGTCGTGCCCGGCTGACTTCCGCCGTGATATTTGATCATCACGGGGTTCCCGACCGCTATCAGACGCTGAAATTTGTCTCGAAGTTCAGCAGACACTTTAGACCTATTCTGTTTGATTTCCTGGATATCTCGCAACAAGTCCGACTTTTCCTGAGACTGTTCAACATTTTCGAGCAAGGCCTTAACAGTAGGCTGCCGTACACTTCATCGCACGTTAGAAAAATAGGGTCAGGAGCCATTTTGTCACATTATGCCGACCAGGAGCCCAATCGACCGTCTCGTTTCGTTCAGATACCCAGCCCACTGGCGGGCGAAGAAATCGCTGGTCATGCTCGGCTTCCCTACTGCTGGTTCGACTTCATTTCAAACACGCCTGGATGGTCGGCCCTATGACGGCAAGAAGCGGGCCGGGTGGTGCTAAAAGCGAGTTGCACGGATTTTTCTCAGACGGCAGACTGCGGCGTAGGGCTGAAGTCGAACCCACAATGCCGGCATTTCTTAGCCTCATACTTCACCCGCTCGGCGCACTGAGGGCAGGTCTTTCTCACGGCATTGTGAGAGATAAACCAACCCAAAGCGACCATCGCGATACCCCACCAGAACAGGATCGGATTCGCGGCGTGCATCGGCCCCACACACGACGCTACCAGGGCTAAAATTCCGAAGACTAAGATCGCGATTCCAAAAATGTCAGCGATGGTGCGCATGGGCAGTTCGGTTTCTCCGCCTCCGCTACGGCGCTTGAGCGTGAAGGCTTCGAATCAATTGTTCTATTTCCGCCTGTAAGCGTTTGCCGTCGTTCCAGTTACTTACGTCCTGAGATTTTTCGAACGCCGTACCTGGGTTGGATACATATGAGGGTCCCAAAATGACCCGGACGCCGTTAGTCGTTTGAACAGTGGTTGCGTTAATACGTAGCTCCGGATTTCCACCCCGTGGCGTTCCGAACGCGAGCCTCGCTCCGAGACTGTCGTCGATGCGAGTAAACAGCAAACTATGCTCGTCAGATCGCCTCACGTCGAAACCGCGAGTAGCAAAGTGCTGCACCAAGATGTTTCGGACCTCATATAGAGAGAGCTGCAGAGGGAAAGTAACCTCGGGGCGACCGCTAGGAGTGGGCAATGGCGGGATGGCACAAGCGGCGAGTAAAATCAGCGCGAGGAATAAAGTTTTCATCTTCCTCTTCGAGTTTACATAGCGATCAAGTCGTCAAGAAACTTCTTGAGCAACGGATACGCTCGCTTTTGACCGGAGAACGGTGGTCCCTACAGATCGAGGTACCTAAACCCAAGTGTGCTCTCGGCCTGTTGTTTCCTCAGATGATTATTAACGCTCCGAACATGGTTTTCGCCGGAGAACTCTCTTTGGAATGCTGCAAGTAGGATCGCGGTAATGGCGGGTATAAGTGCTTTGTGGTAAGCCTCGCCCGGGCAATCAACCCCATGACGGTTCTGCAACGCGGAGGTGCAAATGTTAAATAGACATCTAGCAGCGAATGGTACCGGTGTCAGCTTGTGCTCACCCTTTTTCAATCTAGCGTGACTCACAGCGATGGCCGCGCTCCCGATCTCATAGCGCAGTTTGTTCAGGTGCGTGGCGAGGTTTTTTGGCAGGCCCCCCATCTTTTCGAGCATCGATCCGGTTTTTCGTAGCTGCTTCTCCACGGCGGACAATTCTCGGTTTCCAATAACACGATCTTTCTGGTTTTCAAATTTTCAACCTTCTCGCCACCAGCTTTCTATCTCGTTGAGAATGTATAGCGGGGGCTCTCCGCAGAGGAGATTGAGAAATCGCACTGGATCGCTACGGGCTTCATCAAGCAAGTCTTTAACTGATTGTTCCTCCTCGGACGTCGATCGTTTCAAATTGTCTAAGATAAGCTGGCGCCATCTCCCATTTTTGCTCCCATTGCTTAATCGATGAGCGACCCCTTTACGCCAATTGCGACCCTCGGCGTCACCGTGCTTCAGCCAAATGTCGCCGCCTTTCTCAATCCAGAGGTCCAAGAGCTGATCATAGTCGGATTCATTGAGCTGCGCCCGTTTGGCGAGCTGCCACAGTTTTTCTCGGTCACCAGCCCCACGAGCAAAGATCCGAGCGAGCGGCGTAATAACAGTATTCTGGTTTTTTGGCTGGTAGTTCACACTACCTCTTCTTTAGAGCAAGTGGCAGTATGACGCAAGAAGATTTTTTTCCGATGGGGGGGCGAACATGAGAATGAAGCTGAAACTTGCAATCATCGAAGCGTATGTCAGTCAGGTCTGCGCGGCGAGGAAGCTGAAAATTCGCGAGAGGCGGCTCAGCTACCTCGTCCAGGGGCACGCGGACCCATGCCAGAGGAGCTTGCGATCCTGCGTAAATCGCTCGGGCGATCGGTGATCGACTCACTCTTCGCGAAACACTCAGCCGAAACGGTCGCGGACCGGTAGGGGGAAATAAGTGGGAAGTTACAATGAGAAGAAACTTGCCAACCTCGAGCTAGTGATGTCTGGAAAGGGGGTGGACGTCGCCCGGGGGGTAAGATGGACGGTCAGACTTCGACGACTCGACTATCTTTACCGGGTCATTGGCAGAAAGGATCTCGTTCGTGCGGAAACAATCTAAAGCCAAGCGTTGTTGCAAGCAGGAGGTTATGATGCGTGCAGAGTTTCGCTACAAAGGACGTGGGAAAGAAATGGTCGTTCGAATTGTCAGGCGTGAGACAGGTTTCCTAGCGGCTGTTGCTGTTTTGGGACGAGTAATCTCGTTCTTAGGAACGATTAAAAAACTGTTGGGACTTTGACTCAACGCGGCTTGCATGAAGCCTTGTTGGACTTGGTGATGTCATCCCAAAGGGCTTTAAAGGGATTATAGGTTCCCTTATGATAGGCGTAACCGATAAGCACAATAACGAGAAGGACGAAGTTGATCCAGCCGAAAGCGTCCATGAATCAATCAATTGTTAGATTTTGGAGGCGGCGGGGCACACGCAAGCATCACTCGCTGAAGCAATGGGAGTGCATCTGCGGACGGTTTGGCGATGGGAACTCGGCGAAACTGTAATTCCGAAGGTTGTTGAGTTGGCTTTGCGTTACGTCACGGAACACGCGATGAGAGACCGAGATGCGACAGACTTGAAAGCGGCAAGGGCATCGCTTGCGGAGGCGAAAGAAAAAGGACCTGTGCCGTGGGAGAAAATTAAAAAGGACTTGGCTCGGAAACCCCGACGCTAAAAACACTGAGGCCGGCAACCTTTCGGCAGCCGGCCTCGCACCCTGGCCCGCAGGCATAGGGGGGATAACTGAGAGAGAGTCTAATCGTGATCATTTCCGCTTGCAACAACTCCACGGAGGACCGTTATGTCTAAAGGCATTTATGAGCGCCAGGAAAAGAACGGCGACGCTGTCTACTGCCTTCGTTACCAGGTTGACGGAAAGGACTTCAAAGAGCGGGCGGAGAGAAAGCCGCGGAGTCTCAGCAGGAAACTGCGAAAGCAGACAGGCGGAAGGAGTCCAGCATTAATCTGCTTCTCACTAATTTTTTCAGTGGCCACTTTTATTAGCAGCGCGGTGTTTGCGCAACAGGAGCCCGTTACAATTGATCTCATCAATGCGACCTTAAATTCTAACGAGATTTTCAAAATGGTGGTTGATGACGTGACCAGCGCTCTTGGCCGACCGTCGGCAGTTGATGATAAACGCCTATTCGCTGGGATTATCGGACCACAGGTTGATTACCATCCTTTGGGACTGTCCTTTTGGTTCGATGCAAAAAAGATAGATTCGGGCCAAAAACTTTTGGAGATGAAGATTTATTTAGCTAGTTTCTGTCGCGAAACTCGCAACTTATTGCTGAATCAAAGAATTCTTCACTTCTTTTCATTTTTTAGTTGACAGGCATGTATGCCCTATGGCACACATAGGACATGCCGCGCAAAATTGAAACTGCCGCCGAT
>JAUYJC010000245.1 GCA_030688735.1 Deltaproteobacteria bacterium | reverse complement strand
AACAGAAAGGCCGTCCCGGCTGTGGCTGGAAGAGATGGAGTAACGAGGCGATCTACAAAGATTGGGGATTGGTCAACGATTACCGTGTCCAGTACTTCTATCGATCACCTGTGAAAGTGTCTCCCGCACACTAGGCAGATAACGCCTTATGACGAACAGACTCAGGAAAGCCGGATGACCGAAAGGGTCAAGTCCGGTTTGATGCGGCGGGGGCTGGAGACGGGTTTACGGTGAGGCTAGTGAGGCACCGTCAAACGAAAGAGACGGTAACAGATAGGCTTCACCTTCGGAATACCGCGCCAGTCCTCGACCCTACTGACTATCTTAGCAACAGAGGGGCTGTTTTTCTATAAATCCCAATCATGGCGCGCCGACCCCGACTGTTTGCCCCCGGGTTGCTCTATCACGTCATCGTTCTCGGCGACACAGCGCCAAACAGCACTGCGGAAAGTCAAAGACGAGAGATCAATATTTGAGCGCGTGTAGTTCCGCCATTATGGAAAGCTGAATTCCTCTTCCGCCGCGTTTTCCACTCCGAGGCGCACCATTTCCTTCGCGTCATAATGGGATTCGGCTTGTTCGACATCGGCAAGCCCGGACTTGGTGGCGGGATGCTTGGGCACGAAGAGCTGGCAGCAGTCTTGGGCCGGAATGGAGGAGATCTCGAAGGTGCCGATGGGACACGGGTTCGGGCATAACAATCTGTACAATCTTAGTCTCATCGGTCGATCGAAAGGCTTCGTGTCGTAGGCGTGGTGGCGCTGAGCGCTGATACCCATCTTCTTTTTTGATTCACCACGAAGCGCCTCGCGCGGCACGAAGTCGTTGGGGCGCAATTGATTGCGCCCATCCGGCTTGCGGCGGATGGATCACCTGATGAGACAAATCTGGGCAAATTAAATGGGACAGGCTACTTTTTCGTCCCAACTCATCTCCTCGTCTAACTTAGTATGGGTCGGCCGCGGGGACGCATGGTACTTTCAAGTCCGAATAGACTTGCTATTCTCGTCTGCCATTCTGTTTCTCCAACAGATCTTTGGCGATTTACAGACTCGCGAATTGAAGCCAGCTGGTGCGCTGATTACGATTCGTCGACCTTCGTTATCCAGTTGACCCACAGGCACCGGATATTCGCCACAGAGTGTGCCATGAGCTTACGCACGCCCACAGAGAATGAAAATGGGGGAGGATTGAGGTAATAAGAGGGCGGTGGCCCAGCGAAACGGACTGACGCACCACTGAGGCGCCGAGGACGCGGAGTCGGAACGTTTAGGTGTACACTGCACACACCATCGCCACAGGCATGTTTCGCTAATGCGCCGGAAAAAAGTATAGTATCGGCCATGAAGCGATTTACAACCGCTACGGCGAAACAGCGATTCTCTCTCCTCCTCGACGCCGCGGAACGCGGCGAGTCGGTTGTCATCGAGCGCCGTGGCGTTCGGTTTCTGGTGCAGCCGGAACGCCAAACGATATCAAAGAAAACTCGGCGTAAGCCGGTCATCGAAATCGTTG
Source organism: Deltaproteobacteria bacterium (assembly GCA_030688735.1). Lineage (GTDB taxonomy): Bacteria > Desulfobacterota > Binatia > UBA9968 > UBA9968 > JACPFE01. The sequence goes on along the minus strand of JAUYJC010000245.1, from coordinate 5,959 downwards.
ACCCGGCGGTCGCTAAAGGCATATGGCAATGGGAATGGAAGCCCGACGGATTGCGCTTCAGTAAGAGCGCAAGAGAACGGCGTTGATCCTGCTCGATACCAATGCCCTGATTTGGCTTCAGGCGCGCCATCGGCGCAGCCAACCATTGTCACGCTGGGTGGATCGTCTCTATATCTCACCGGCGAACTTACTTGAGATACAGTTTCTGCTCGAAGCCCAGCGCATCCGTCTTCGTTCTGGCACGCGACTCGATCATCTCGTGGACGATCAACGCTGGGTTCTTGACGACCCGCCCGCGGCAGCATGGTTCAGCGTGGCGCGCGAACTAACATGGACAAGAGATCCTTTCGATCGACTTTTGGCGGCTCATGCGCGGTATCGCGGCTGGAAGTTGGCTACCGGAGACGGGCATCTTATTGAGCAGCTTGGTCCCAATGCGGTGATTGAATTGTGAAATGCTTCGGAAGGGGGAGATAAGGCATACCCGCGGACACGGGGTCGCCGCGGACACGGACACGGGACACGGGGGGACACGGGGTCGGGCATAACAATCGATTCTGCTGAAAAACCCTAGGAATGCTTCGACGGGCTCAGCATGAACGGGAAATTCTCAATCTTATCAATTCAATTTCCGTTCGCCCTGAGTTTTGTCGAAGGGTGAACGTGGTTTTTCAGCAGAATCACAATCTGTACAATCTTAATCTCGTCGGTCGATCGAAAGGCCCCGTGTCGTAGGCGTGGTGGCGCTGAGCGCTGATACCCATCTTCTTTTTTGATTCACCACGAAGCGCCTCGCGCGGCACGAAGTCGTTGGGGCGCAATTGATTGCGCCTATCCGGCTCGCGGCGGATGGATCACCGGATGAGACAAATCTGGGCGCGATGAATTGCACCCCTATATGAGAAACCTTAAACCTTCCGCCAGCGTCATTCCGGTGAAAAACTGGAATCCAGGTTTGGATTGATTCCGAGACGATGGGTATCGCGGGCCCAACCCATCCGACGTGACTCATCGACGCTGTCTTTCCGCGACAACTCAAATGCGCTATTCTCACTGTTATGGGTGTCACTCCCAATTTGAGCACTTTGCCGACCGCGCAACGTGCGCTCTGGCTAGAGCTTGAGGCGACCCCGGATCATTTTACGCTCTACGGCGGCACGGCGTTGGCGTTGTACCTTGGGCATCGGACTTCAGTCGATTTCGATTTTTTCTCGAATGCTTCCTTCGATCCCGATGATTTGGCGAAAACTGTGCCTTATCTGAAGGATGCCGAACGGATTCAAGTAGCGCCCAACACTTTGACTTGTCGTGTCGAACGTGGCGGCCCAGTGTTAGTGTCGTTTTTCGGCGATTTAAACTTGGGACAAGTGGTCGGGCGTGAGCAAGTGGAAGGGATGAAACTGTATGTTGCCGCGTTGCTCGACATCGCTGCAACCAAAGCGGCAGTGGTGCAGAAACGGGCTGAGGTTAAAGATTATCTCGATATCGATGCGCTGTTGCGGCACGGAATTGACTTGCCGACGATTCTCGCGGCCGGAGCGGTAGTCTACGGGCGACAGTTTAATCCCCTCGTAACAGTCAAGGCGCTCAGTTACTTTTACGATCTGCGGGGTCTGCCCGCTGAAGTAAAGATACGGCTCGCTGCCGCTGTCGCCGCCGTCGATGTCACTCAGTTGCCGACATTGACGGCTTACACGAAGCGGCGCGGTGGATGAACCCGATGAAGCCATTGCCCAAAACACCGGCCTTGCTTGCCGTGGCAAAGCGCGTGGTATGGTTCAAGGAACCCGCCGACGCGTTGGCCGACCCGGTGCATTTTCTTGCCCATGTAATGACCTATGGCACTGTCGAGGATTTGCGCGTGGTCGAGAGCGTGGTCGGCGTGAAGGAGTTTTTCGAAACTCTGGATCACGCGCCTGCTGGTGTCTTTGATCCGCGTTCATGGACTTATTGGAATCTTAAATGCGGGCGCGTTCCCGTGCCAGCATTGCCGGTGCGTCAGGGATTGTAATCCATTCGACCACCACTGTGTCCCTCTAACGCAACTTGGGAACAGGGTCAGGGAACAGGGTCAGACTGACCCCCTTCTGACCCCTACTTACTGTACAAGAGAGCCGTTGATCTCATTAAGACACTCGATTTAGAGGGATCGCTATGAAGATTCTATCGGCAAAAGTTAATAACAAAAAGAAGGTTTTCGAGGTTAAAACATCCGCCAAGACGTATTTTTTCCCATACGTCAAAACGAAGCCGACGCCGACGGCGAAAGTGCCGATCACGCGGGTGTATGTGGACACAGAGCTTGGCGGCGAGGGGATTACCTACGAACTGGCATCGGGAAAGACAGGAACGGTCCACGTAGAGCAGGTTCTGGAATACAACCAAGACCCCAATTATTTAAGAGATCTTTTGCTCTATAAATTAACGCTCGAAGCGCAAAGGCGTGTTGCCGATAGCCCCCTGGCCAAGCGCGAGATTGTTCGTCGGCTTGGCACATCCGCGACCCAACTTTATCGGCTACTGGATCAAACCAACTACGAAAAATCAGTCGATCAGCTCGTTTCTTTGCTTCAAGTCCTAGATTGCGACGTGGACCTCGTCGTGCGCGTGAAGAGCGCATGATTCAAAAGTTGTGCCTACCGAAGCTCTAACTTGAACGGCCTGTAACGTTGAATTTCTTCGAAATCTCGCAGGTTGCACGTAATCAGCGTGGCGCCCAAATCTCTGGCGCTGAGTGCAATCAGAACATCGAAAGCCAAAGCTCGTATTTTCCCTGGACCGTAGCCTTTCCTGCGAGCAAGCGAGTAGAGTATTTCTGCTGATTCGAGCCAATGCCGTTCGCTGGGCGTTACAATCTTAACTCGTCGGGCGAGATCGCTGACAAAACGCTGCTCAAGAGGAGATTTGGCGCCGCGCCGAAGCTCATGAAGCACGACCGCCGAGCAACGAATGATCCATGGAGATCGCAACAAATCCAAAGTGAAGCGGCCAGTACGAAAAGTCTCGATGTAAACGGAAGTGTCAAGGAGGGCGAAATTAGCGATTGGCAAATGAATCCTTCCGCCCGACGCCGCTATACTTTCGGAGGACTGCATCGTGCGCCGCTTTTTCCGTGGCGAGATCCAGGGCCTTCTCAATCGCTTCGGTTGCCGTCTTGGCGCTGAGGAGTTTCTGAGCTCGGGCCAACCGAGATTTATCGAGTCGCACTGTCACTTGCGATTTAGACATTGCTTGAACCTCCGGGTAGTGCATCTTACATGGAATGGTGAGACGGCGTCAAACAGCAGTGCCGAAAGTTAAAGACGAGAGATCAGTACTTGGCGATTGTAGGCCCGCCGTTACGGGAAGCTAAACTCCTCTTCCGCCGCGTTTTCCACTCCGAGGCGCACCATTTCCTTCACGTCATAATGGGCTTCGGCTTGTTCGACATCGGCAAGCTCGGCCTTGGTTGCCGGATGCTTGGGCACGAAGAGCTGGCAGCAATCCTGATCGGGGATCGATGAGATGTCGAACGTGCCGATGCGCCGCGCTTGGTCGATGATCTCCTGCTTGTCCATGCCGACCAGAGGGCGCAGCATCGGCAACGTGGTCGCCTGCTGGATCACCGCCATGTTTTCCAGTGTCTGTGATGCGACCTGGCCGAGGCTTTCGCCGGTGACCAGAGCCTTTGCCTTTTCCCGTCTCGCTATCGCTTCGGCGATTCTGAGCATCATGCGCCGGTAGAGAACCACCCGCAGCGGGCGGCTGACAGCGGCGACAATCTGTCTTTGAATCTCGCCGAAGGGAATCAGGAACAGACGCGAATTGAATTGATGCCGCGTCAGCCTCTTGAGAAGCTCGCGAACTTTTTCCTGGGAAGTCTTGTCCTGGTAGGGCGCGCTGTGGAAATGGACGAAGATCAGCCGGCAACCGCGCTGCATCATTCGATAGCTCGCCACCGGCGAGTCGATGCCGCCGGAGATAAGCGATACGACCCGGCCGCTGGCGCCCACCGGGAGACCGCCTGGACCGGGGATTTTATTGAAGCCGAAAAACGCGTCGTGCGGCAAAATCTCGACGAACACGGTAAACTCGGGATTTTCGAGATCGACGCGCGCGTGCGATCTTTCTTTTACGGCGGCGCCGAGCACGCGATTGATTTCCGGCGAGGTCAGCGAAAAAGTCTTATCGCCCCGTTGCGTGTCTATGCGAAAGGATTCGAAGCGCCCGCCGTGGAGCCCCACGGGCAAGCCCGTAGCGCCTTCCAGTACGCCCGTGGGGCGGAATCCTGAGCAAGAGCCCGCGGCCAAGGCCGGGGCTCGAGTCGAAGGGTCGAGTGAATCGAGGATTCTCTCACGCAGCGCGTCCATATCTCTCGGCGTTCTTTCGACGAGAGAAAAATTCGCCACCCCAAAGACTGCGCCGATGCGTTCGGTCGCGGTCGCTTGATCGATGTCGCTTTTCAAGGTTAACAACAGGCGCGCCGGCAGGCTGCGGATGTCTTTGACGCCGAGATCCTTTACGGCGGAGATGACGTTGCGCTTTAACAATTCGGTGAAGTAGGCGCGGTTGCCTTTCTTCAAGGCGATCTCGTGATAGCGAATGAGGACCGAATCCATGCATGACGCATAGCAAATTCGCCCTGCTTTTGCATGTTGCGAACCCTATGGTAGTATCGCGACACAAAGCTAGTGTCGTGGAACCGAAGTTCGCAACGTAATTCAAACGTCATTCCGGCCAACCCCGGCGAAAGCCGGGGGCGAGCCGGAATCCAGGACTTCGAAGGACCACTGGATTCCCGCTTTCGCGGGAATGACGAAAGTGGGCGGTCGGCTTTGTGAACGAAACTGAGAAGCAGTTCACTGGAATTTCGCGGAGGAGTTAAACATGAGTAACTTCAAAAAACTCTCGGACGTTCGGCAATTCTCCCCCGAGAAGATGAAAAAGAACGGGATTTTTGAGACCGACAGATTTCTCTGCGACACCTACTGTTTCGAGCCAGGCCAGGAGCAAAGCCCGCACACCCACGGCGGCGAGGACAAAGTTTATTACGTGCTGGAAGGCAAAGGCCTGTTCAAGGTCGGCGACGAGGAAAGGGAGCTTGGAGCCGGCGAGATCGCGCTGGCGCCGGCGGGACAGAGTCATGGAGTCACGAATCGGAGCCAACAACGGCTCGTGACGCTCGTGTTCGTGACTCCGAAGCCGCACCACTAAGTTCGCATGACGCCGGAACAACAAGAAGTCGCCAAGGCGAACGAAAGCTTTTATCGCGCTTTCGAGAGCCTCGACATCAAGGGGATGGAATCGGTCTGGGACCGGGATGACGCAATCCAGTGCGGTCATCCCGGCTGGCGCATCCTGCGCGGCTGGCAATCCGTCATGGAAAGCTGGCGCTGAATCTTTGAAGATACTCCGGCGATCCGTTTTAACCTGACCGACGTGTCCATTGAAATCCGCGGCGCTCTTGCTTGGGTCACCCTCTACGAGAACCTCAACAGTTCGCTGGAAGGGCAGAACGTCGCGGCGACGATTCTCACGACGAACATTTTCCGCAAAGGGCCCGACGGCTGGCGCATGATTCATCACCACGGCTCTGCCGTGATGCAACCACCGCCGAACGAAGAAGCGCCCGTGGTTCATTAATTATGGTTATTCCGGCTTTGCTGTGAAAGAGTATTCACCACAGAGACCCGTCGCGGCACAGCCGCGACCAAGAAGTAGAAGCAGATTGCACCACGAAGGCACGAAGGTCACGAAGGAAGAGTTTTCGCGCGAAGCCGCCAAGAGCGCGTGTTTACTCATGCTGTACTCGTTCGAATCCTTACGCCTCACCCCTAACTGGACACATGTCAGATGATGTCGAACACTTTTATCCTGAATTGTGTACATGCCAGATGATGTCGAACATTCCGTTCTTGGCTACTAAAGCCGGAAGATCGAACCTTCATGACTCGCCGCGCCACGACGGAAACTGTCCGGT
>JAUYJC010000227.1 GCA_030688735.1 Deltaproteobacteria bacterium | reverse complement strand
TTTGTCAAAACGCCCAAACTGATGAAATCGGTAATGCGTGTACCACTGGGAAGCTCGGCAACGGTTCGTGCCATCGGGAGTCCTCCTGTCGGATTTCCCGACAGGATACCACAGATAGCATATTAAGTGAACAGTATTGGGCTTAGCTCGCCTGCGTTGTCCGCTACCAAGTCGGTAAGGACCCCGGTCAAATCAAACCCATTGCGCGCCACGTTTACCGGGAAGCGATAAAGATTGCCGTTGTTGACGTCGCCGACGAAAGCCTGGTTCTCATGCTGCGCGCCGAGCGCCGCCGAATCGAGAAAAGCGATTCCCGTCGGACCCACGGTATTCAACCAGGAGAACTTTGGATCGTCGTAATGGGAGCCGAGAAGCTGAAACAGGTCTACGACGCTCTGCGGGTCGCGGCTGTCTGGACCCATGATCTTGTTCCAACCGCTGTTGAAGCCAGCATCCACAAGATCGATCTCATCGAATGAATTGGGACCGTTGTGGGTGATCCAGAGCTTGTCGGTCATCGGATCGAAGGCCATCCCGAAGGAGTTGCGGATACCGTAGGCGAAGTATTTTTCGAAACCGGCAGAACCGCTGAATGGATTGCCGGCGGCGGCCGCACCGTTGTCGTTGAGCCGCAAAATCACCCCTGTGTTGTCCGGCGCCGCGCCGCTGGAATTGTTCTGCAGTTGGCCGTTGCGGTTCAAGTCGCCTATGACGATGTAAAGTTTTCCGTCGGGTCCAAAGAGAATGATACCGCCGTCGTGGTTGGGACCACCTGGCGTCGCGGGCAGATCGATGATCGGTTCTTGATTGACAAGGTTGTTCCCATCCCAGGTGGAACGAACCACGCGGTTGAAAGTCGGCGAGCCGCCGTCGCCGGACGTGCTGCTTTCGGTGAAGTAAAGATAAACAAGGTGATTCGTTGAAAAATTCGGGTGCAGGGCGATTCCCAACAGCCCGCGCTCGGAATTGTTGCTCACGTCCAGATCCAAGACCGGGCTGCTCTGAAGCACTCCATTGAGGACGCGGCGCACCTGGCCGTCGTTCTTTTGCAGGACCAGAATATCGTTCGTGTCGATGAACGCCATGGTCGTCGGCGAGCTGAGCCCAGACGTAAGTTGAACGACCGTCAGATTGGGGTCGTTAACCGTGGCAACGGCGAGCGCGGCAGAATGACTGAACAAGAGCGCAGCGAGAAAAAGTCCACAGCGATTCATAAAAATCTTCCGTTAGTATAGCATCCTACTTAACCCGCGCCACCGTCGCGGCGCGCTTTTGGGCTTGCTTCAGTTATGCTATGCGTCGTCTGACGGTTGTTGTCGTTGATTGCCCATGAACGAAGAGCGCTTATCTTTCACCAATTCCCACGGTGACACCCTATCCGGCGTGCTCCACCATCCGGCGCAGGGAGCGCCGCGCGGCGCGGTGATCCTCTGCCACGGCATGGAATCGAACAAAGAAAGCGAAAAGCTCGTTTACCTCGGCCGGGCCATGGCGCAACTAGGCATCATGGCGTTGCGTTTCGATTTTCGCTACGTCGGGGAGTCGAGCGGCAAGTTCGAAGACATCACCTACAGCGGTGAGGTGGAGGATCTCAAGGCGGCCCACGCGCTGGTTCAAAGCCGCAACCCCGGTAAGACCGCCATCCTGGGCTCCAGCATGGGCGGCACGGTGGCAATGTTGTTTGCGGCCCAGCAGCCAAGTCTCGCCGCCCTGGTGACCGTCGCCGCGCCGGTCCATCCCGAACGCTTCCCGAGCCGCGTCCTGACCCCGGCGCAGGCCGAGCAGTGGCGCGCCCAAGGCTTCACGCACTACAACGGCCAGCGCATCAACCTGTCGCTGCTTGATGATCTGGAAAGCCTCGACGTTCCCCAAGCCGTAAAGCAAATCACTTGCCCCGTCTTGATCCTGCACGGCGACGCGGACGAGGTCGTTCCCGTCGAAGAAGCCTACGAAATTAACGCCTGTCTCACCAACTCAAAGCGTTTATCGATCCTACCGGGAACCGATCATCGCCTGTCCGACCCGGCGGTCATGCAGCGGGCGATCGCGGAAGCGCTGGAATGGCTCACGGAGCATTTGCAATAGGACTCCTATGACGAATACGACGAATAGCCGGACCGCCGGCTTGGTTGTCTGGCTGTTGTGGGCCGTCCTTATCGGCGCCTGCGGGCGCGATCTCGGCACGGCCCAAGGCGTGGTCGAGGAGTTCGTCGATCAGCATTACGTCCGGATCGATTTGCCCAAGGCCAAGGAGCACGCCGTCAGCATCGCGCTGGAAAAGCTCAATGAAGAAATCCGGCTTACCGCCGGTCAACAGATCGACGCGTCGACGCGGAAGCCCAAAGTGAATTACCGGCTATTGGAAAAAAAGGAGAGCGTTGGCAGGACCTCGTTTCTATACGAGGGCACCATTCAATCCGAAGATGGCACGTCATTCACGCGCAAATGGCTCGTCACCGCGCGCAAAGAAGGCGCCCAATGGCGCGTGTCGAATTTCACCGAGTCCGACTGAAACCAAGGGTCTTCAGGCTTCCGTGTGGCTAACCGCGGAGGCGCTGAGTACGCTGAGAGGAACCCATCTTAAACAAACCCTCGGCGACCTCTGCGTCTCTGCGGTGAATACTCTTTGACAGTAAACTCGAAGAGTCGTTCTTCATCAGGCTAAACCCGAAACCTGAAACCCGGAACTTTGAACTGCGAGGCAAAGCCTCGCTACGCTCCCACCGTCTGCGCCCCCGCCGGCGGCGCAGTTACTTTGGGCGGAACTTTTATCTGGAGCGCCAACCCCGCCGCGATCATCGCGATCACGCCGCCCGATAAGAAGGCATAATTGTAGTCGCCCACGTAGTCGCGCACCGCGCCGGCGGCCGAAGCCATCAACGCCGCGCCGATTTGATGCGACATGAAAATCCAGCCATACACTTTGCCGACGTTTTCCCGCCCGAAGGTATCGGCGGTGATCGCCATGGACGGCGGCACGGTGGCGAACCAGTCCAATCCATAGATCACCGCAAAGACCACCAGGCCCGAGAAGTTATGGACAAACGGCAGGATCAGCAGCGACACCCCGCGCAACGCATAAACCAGAGCGAGCCATCTTTGCGGTTGCACCCGGTCGACCATCCACCCGGAGAATGTCGTGCCGACGATGTTGAGCGCGCCCATGATGCCCACCAGAGAGGCCGCCGCGATCTGGGGAATGCCGATCTCGATCTCATGCGGGATCAGGTGAGTGCCGATCAACCCGTTGGCGGTTCCGCCGCATACGAAAAAGCTGCCGCACAACAGCCAGAAGGTCGGGTGGCCTAAAACCTGCCGGGGAGTAATGGTGGCGCTCTTCGCGGACATGCCGCGTAGCGATGCGGTGCCGCCGGCTTCGGCCTGGCCGGCTCCATAAGGCTCCAAGCCGATATCCGCAGGATCGTCGCGCATGAAAAGAAAAATCACCGGCAACAGAATCAACGCCACGACGATGAGAGTCATGGAGCCGATGCGCCAACCGGAATAGGCGATCATCGCCATGAAAAACGGCAGGAAAATGAGCTGCCCAGTCGAGCTCGCGCTGCCAAGTATGCCTAAAGCCAGACCGCGCCTGGCGACAAACCAGCGATTGCCGACTGTCGCAGTGAGCACCGAACCGACTCCGCCGGCGCCCAGGCCGACGATGATTCCCCAGACCAAAAAGAATTGCCAGAACTCGGTCATGGCGATGGTGCCGCTGACGCCGGAAATCAGCAGCAGCAAGCTGCCCATCATCACCTTGCGCGGTCCGAAACGGTCGATCAAATAGCCGCTGATCGGCCCGGCAACGCCGAATAACAAGAGATTCATGCTGATGGCGGACGCGATCATCGCACGGCTCCAGCCGAACTCGTCCTGAAGGGGAAGAATCAAGACTTGAGGTGAGGAGCGGATTCCGGCGCTCGTCAATGTCGTCAAAAAGCACAGCGAAACGACCAGCCAGCCGTAGTAAAAAGGCAAAGAGAGCGGCGGTTGCTTTGGGGTATCCGAGCTGATGTTCTCCATTTCATTATATAGCCGGATTTTCGACAAAATCACAAACCCGCTTTGTTGAGACCGATCCCTGCACGCACCGAGGAAATCACCCGCACTATTTTCCCGAACCCTGAGCGCATGCTATGAATGATTTTCATGAGAACAATGCTCGCAGTCCTAATCGTTGGTTGGGCCGTTACGATCACCGGCGCTGTTCAAGCTCAGCTCCTCGGCCCCAACGAAGAGATCCCCTTCGTTCCAACGCCCATCGAGGTGATCGATCGGATGCTGGAACTCGCCGAAGTAAAGAAAGGCGACGTGGTTTACGATCTGGGCAGCGGCGACGGGCGCATCGTTATCCGCGCCGCGAAGAAGTATGGAGTGCGCGCCGTCGGGATTGAAATGGATACCGTGCTGCTCGACAAAGCCCGCAAGGCCGCCAAATCCGAGGGCGTCGGCCACCTGGTCGAATTCCGCAGCGAAGATGCCCTGAAGGCCGACATCTCACGCGCCACGGTCGTGACTCTTTATATGCTCCCCTGGTTCAACGAAGCGATGAAGCCGAATTTCAAAAAGATGCTCAAGCCCGGCGCCCG
>JAUYJC010000226.1 GCA_030688735.1 Deltaproteobacteria bacterium | reverse complement strand
TTTGTCAAAACGCCCAAACTGATGAAATCGGTAATGCGTGTACCACTGGGAAGCTCGGCAACGGTTCGTGCCATCGGGAGTCCTCCTGTCGGATTTCCCGACAGGATACCACAGATAGCATATTAAGTGAACAGTATTGGGGCTAGCCTGCGTAATCGGACATAAATAAGATTCTTTCCACGCCGCGCGCCGCAGCATGCGCATCACATGGGGCAAGAAAATTAACCCCACGCCGCGCTGAACCAGGTCCAACACCGCGCCATGGGCGATCTGCGCGGGAAAACAAAAACCGGCATTGGACTTTAGCTCGCCGCGCGGGTCGACATCCGAGAGGACCACCTCCATGTCCAACCCGGAGAAGAACGTCGAATAGAGTGGATAGAGCGAGTGCGTCATAAGCGCCTTGGGAATGCCGATGCGTTTAACCTTTGCTTCAACGGTCGCGGCAGGACGGCCAAAGATCAGCTTGCTTCTCTGTTCCACCAGATCCGGCGCCGCCACGGTGCGCATTTTTCGTTTCCAGACATTGTCGTAGAGGTTGCAGCGCCCGCCGAAGGGAAAGCGCCGTCCCGCCACTTCGAAATGGTCGATGCCGCAGTACAGGCTGCAGGCACCGCAGGTGAATCGACGAGTGCGTTTCATCTCCGGCGCGGCCAGAGTCAAAAGCTCCGTCGCGGTCCCGAGCGAGCCGTGCGCGCGTTGCAACGCCAGCAAAGCCACCCCCAGAGCACCGAGCAATTCCGGACTGGGCGGAATCACGACTTGGCGTGCGACGCTGTGCGCGAAAGCGGGGCCGATAGCGCGGTTCAACGCCACGCCACCCTGCAGGAATATTTTTTTGCCGACGTAACGCGATCCCTTAACTCGGTTTAAGTAGTTGTCGGCGATCGCATAAACCAGGCCGGCGACGATGTTCTCGCGTGAATGGCCTTCTTGCAGGGCGATGCGGATATCGGAGTTGATGAATGCTGCGCAGGTTGCTTTGAACTGCACGGGGCGGGAGCGGCCAAAGCGAGGTCGGCGATCTCAGCAACGTTCATGCCGAGAACGCCGTGGGCGCTTTCTTCGAGAAAAGAGCCGGTGCCCGCGGAGCAGGCATTGTTCATCGCGTAGTCGATGGGAACGCCATTGCGCAAATAGATGTACTTGGAGTCCTGCCCGCCTATTTCAAAGATGGTATCGACGCCGGGATCGTAATGGGCCGCGCCGGCGGCGTGGGCCGAAATTTCATTGTAGACATGCTCGGTGCCGAGGTAGGCGCCGGCGAGTTCGCGTGCCGAACCGGTGGTGCCCGCCAAGCTCACGCGCCGGTTGCCGACTTGATCGACCAGCGCTCTCAGGCCTGCGCGCGTCGCGGCGACGGGATCACCGTTGGTCCGCGTGTAGCGCGACGCGACCACGCCGTGAGTGGCAGGGTCGAGAAGGATCGCCTTGGTCGTCGTCGTCCCTGCGTCTACGCCCAGCACCATCGGGCCCTGCGGCGCGGTTGGTTGCGCCGGCGCGGGAATAACTTGCACCCGATCCTTATAGACGTTGAGCGCCGGCAGGCGGCTAAGCGTAGCCTGTGCGGTGAATTTTGGCGCAGAGTATAGAGGCTCGTCGCGCGTCAACAAAGCACTGCCCCAGGCCTCGAACCACGGGCTCTCGGGCAACACGCCGAAGTCGGTGGACGGCAATTTCTCCCGCAGGGCCGCGACCATCGCCGCATTGCGGGCAACGCCGCCGATCACGAGCACGCGGCGCAGTTCGCCCTGGCCTTTTTCGAGCAGTGCAACGACTTTGCCGGCCATGCTGTCGTGGAGCGTATGGAGGATGTCCTCGGCGGTCGCCTCATTGTGGTTGAGTTTGTGGGTGATATCCGACTTGCAATGCACGGAACAGCGCGCAGCCAGCGGCACCACTTTGCCGTCGAAGGAACGTTGGATGGCTACTTCTATGCCGAGTCCCATCCGGCCGATCTGCTGGGAGAAGAATTCACCGCTGCCCGCAGCGCACTTGTTGTGCGACAGAACGTTGCTGATTCTGCCGCCGGCAACCATGTAGACCAGGAACGACTCGCCGCCGAGCGAAACCACCGCGTCAAAAACGCTCTTCACCTCGCGCAGGGCCCGTTGAATGGCGGCAGCTTCGGAAATATGGCCCAGGTGCCCGGACACGCCAAAATAATCGGCGTTAGCGAAATCCGCTTCAGCCAGGAGCGCCTGCAGGACCGCCACCGGACGGCCTTGATGCGGCACGACCGCGGAAGAGGTCTCGTCACCGTTCAAGGCGGCGAGCTTGACGGTCAAGGCGCCGATATTCACGCCGATGTGCTTCATTGCCGCCCTCCCTTGCATGGCGGATTCTTGGAAATTCGGCTTTCACGCGTCGGCTAAGAACGAAGAACAATCAACAGCGACAACCGGTCGAAACGCGTGCATGCTTGATACGACAATATATGCGCCATGAACTTACCACACATTTCGACGGACAAATCACAATACAATGGTTCCTGCGGGTTTACTGTGGAATGGTATTAACCATTGAGCCACAGAGTTCACAAATGATTCGTTCACGATAATTTCCTCATTCGATCTTCTCCGTGCCCTCAGCGCATGGGCAACGCACTCCCGCGCCGCAATATCCTTCTCGGCCCTACCTGCCCGTCGCTGTCGCGAGGAGATTCTTTTCACTGGAGAAGGTGTCGGAGAAGGTGTCAGGTGTCGGAGAAGGTGTCAGACATTTAATTATTGTGTGTCCAGATGAATTGCTGTCGTGATCCATAGGGTGACTCTCGTTTGATGAGGGAAGTCCCACAGCGGTAAAAGCCAGGAGCCGCCTAGCTTGGGTAGCAGCATGGAGAGTAATCGAGATGCTGGAGTCTACCGACAAAGTCAGCTTCGGGCTGATGAGCGAGTGACCGGGTTGCAATGTGAGTAAACGCTGAGCAAGCCTCGTTAAAGCCAAGAACCGGTGGTCGAGCCGCTCAAATATCGGCGAAGACAGCACGGATTATTTCAGACTGGCTGAAGGGATAGTTTGCACCGGCGGGGTATTGGCGGCGACACGGTGACAGGGAGACGACAGAAACTGGACCTGTCTGCCGTAGCACAGGCAGGGAAGTCCTGTATGCCCCGGAGAGAAATCTTCGGAGAAGCTCGGCCCTATAACCGCTGACACGGGAAAGGGGTCGAAGGCAACAGGATGGCGGAGTGGCCCGTAGGAGCTGTGAAGTCTGGTAATGCGGATGGAGCGAAGGGGCCATGCT
>JAUYJC010000220.1 GCA_030688735.1 Deltaproteobacteria bacterium | reverse complement strand
AACCCGCAGTCTGGAATTTTCCGATAAAGGGCAGAGAAATAGTGCCGTCACCTGAGATTCGAACGACCCGGCCCCGTAGTTCTTCGATAGCCGGGACAGAAATCTCCACCACATCGCCTGGGCCCACGGGGTAATCTGCTTTGGTATTTCCCCGAGAGCGCGCCTCCCAAAGCCGGGCCAGTTTTTCCAGGTCGCCTTTTTCGCCTGGAAACGATGCCGAAGCAACCGGTTTCGAAGCAACAGGCTCTTTGGGGGGTCGCGGCAATTCTTTGACGGACTTATCGTTGTTAGTTAACTCGTTCGGGGTCCCATAAAATTCATTCATGGGAGCAAAGACCGCACACCCATCGAGAAAAAAAACCAATACTAAAAAAATCGGTGAGAACTGAACCAGGGGTTTCATCCGCTTATTAGCTCAAGGATGGCGGTTAACAAAGATCCAACGCAGATGCCTATTTAGAGCCACTGTGCGGCCTTGTTCTTGTTGTCAAGGCCCAAATCAGAGAGCCCAACCCGCCACTCGCGACAACGCCGGCTACGACCATCCTACCTGTCGGGCCTAACGGGTCAGCAGGATCGGTGGGCGCAGTTCCTGGCGTGGCCGCAGCCATTGCCCATATGTCCCCAAACGCGACGTGCCCGCTGGATGCAATTCCTAGTGTCGCCGAAGCGATTGCTTTGGCGCTCTTCGAAACGATCCAGTCCACAGTGAGGCCTTGAGGTCCGAGAGCGGTTACCACCGTTTCCCCTTGAAAGGGCGACTTCAGGGGGTCCAACGATAGTTGATACTGACCGATGCTCAAATTCTTTAGGTGGTAATTACCTTCTGCGTCGGTCACGGCCTCTCCCAATATCTTACCCGAAGGATCCTTGGCAAGGATCTTGATACCAGGGACCGGACTTTTTTGGTTATTCACCACGCTGCCGACGATGGTCGATGTCTCTTGCTGAGCCAAAGCTTGCCAAGGTCCCGTCATAGCGAAAGTCAACAGGGCCAGAAAACTACATAAAACTTTTTCAATGACGCGCATATGAGGCCACCCCCCCTCTTATTGTTTTGTTCAACTTATCGGCAATTTAGCGTGTATTCCTTAGAATGTCAACAAATTTCTCAATCTCATCAAGTCGTTAATCAACAAAATGGGATTCTGCTGAAAAACCCTAGGAATGCTTCGACGAGGCTCAGCATGAACGGAAACTCTCCAATGATTTCAACTACTCCTCCGTTTGTCCCTTCGATTGACTCAGGGCAGACTCTGAGACTCTCAAAGGATGAACGGAGGGTTTTTCAGCAGAATCAAAATGGATAGTCAACAAAACCGTATATCGTCGGCTCAGGGCGCGGTTTTTCCTGGTCATCATTTGACTGGACGCGTCAGCAACGCACGCGAGTCCATTCATAATGACGCTAATGTACGGTGCTATTGAGACACTGTAAATACGTAGTGCTACTTAATCTGGAGCAAAGAATCCCCTAGATGGCAGGGAATGAAGCGGGTTGTGGGTATTGGCGGTGGAACATATGGACCAACCAGGCGCCAAGAATAGCCGAGGTTGGCCCGGCAACTGTTCCTTGAGCGCAAACGCTGCTTGACCTGGCGAAGGAAGAGCTGCAACTGGCAGCGACAGGGCTGATTTCGATTTTTTACGGGGGATCACGCGAGCACTCTTCGCGCTCTCAGCCGGAACGCCGCAAGTAGGACAACTGTCATGGAGTTTATCTCCGAGATGAGTAATGGAGTGGGCAACGGGGATCGAACCCGTGACGTCCAGCTCGGGAATCTTGTCATGCAATCTAAAAACTCTTAGAGGTAGACGTACATTTCCGCCAAAGGCGGATCAGCCTCAGGCTGCGCCTTCGCGACGGCCCGTCGCCCGAAGGCTTTGGGCCGCAGGGCGGAAGGCTCGCACCTCGCTCAGTGCCTTAACTTTCAAATGCGGAATCCGGGCTCATTAGTCCGCGCCAAATCCGAGTCAAACGGTTTCGAAATGGGAGTAGGAAATCACCCGTTCAGAGGAAGTTACAGAATTCCGGTCGAGGAATATCACGCGGTTTCGCCGTCAGAACGGCGACTCAGCGATTAAACCGGCAGCTTCTCCAATGCATCCTGCAACTGCTTCAGCCCTTCCTTCTGCACGCCGACTTCGGTCTTGAGTTCCTTGGCGCGGTTCTTGAGCGTCTCGGTGAGTTTGCCAAGCTGCTCCTTGGCTTCCGGCGACTGAGCGGCCAAGTCGCGCAGCTCGCGGTCCTTGAGCGCTTCGGTTTGGGCTGCGAGATCCTCTGCCCCACTCTTCGCCGCCCGATCAATGGCGCCCATTAGATCTTCCAGGGCTAACTTGAGTTGCCCCACGGCATCGCTGCCGGCGCCGGTGGTTTGCGGTCCGCGCAGATTGGGAACATCCGACAGTTCGGGAATCACGATCAGCGTCCCCGGTTTGACCTTGGTCAAATCGCCCAGGTGCCCCTGATTCACCATCAAAAAAAATAAGAAAATTGATCGAAACGCAAGAACCTTGTTGGCATGCACGGTTAAGGTGCATTAGAGTGTTTTAACAATCAGAAAGCACTCACCAACGAGGTGATAGATGGCACAAGGAATACT
>JAUYJC010000219.1 GCA_030688735.1 Deltaproteobacteria bacterium | reverse complement strand
GGCCACGGCAACCCTATGCGAATCCAGTGAGTTGGGCGCCGATGAACGCCCACAAAGTGCCTAGTAGATCCATGGCGATCGAGAATCTCATGAATTCGCAGAAAACTGCATTGCTGCGTCCAAGAGTTTTGCAAGAGGCTCCCATACAAAAAGTAATGATTTTTAGTTTTTCTGCCCTCCCCCCCCTTGACGATGGGCGCTAAGAGATTAGATTTGCTGCATCCAACCAGTCTTTTGGCAATGTAAATCTACGTTTTATTATTAGAGGAGGTTTTATGGCGATAAAGTTTCGTCCCCTGCATGACAGGGTGATCGTTAGGCGGATTGAGGAAGAGGAAAAAACCAAGGGAGGTATCATCATCCCTGATAGCGCCAAGGAAAAGCCGCAGGAAGGTAAGGTTGTAGCAGTCGGCCCTGGCCGGCATGAGGATGGGAAAGTCATCCCGCTTGGGGTCAAAGCTGGCGATAAGATACTATTTGGGAAGTATTCCGGCACAGAGATTAAACTCGACGGCGAGGAACATCTGATCATGAAAGAAGATGACATCCTCGGAGTGATCGAATAAGGAGGTAGGAGGGAACATGGCTGCAAAAGAGATTCGTTTTAGTGAAGAAGCGCGCGGCAGAGTTCTGCGCGGGGTTAATTTATTGGCTGACGCGGTTACCGTGACGTTGGGCCCGAAGGGGCGTAATGTCGTTCTTGAAAAGTCGTGGGGTTCGCCGACGGTGACCAAAGACGGTGTCTCCGTTGCCAAAGAAATCCAGCTCGAAGATAAATTCGAAAACATGGGCGCCCAGATGGTCAAAGAAGTGGCGAGCAAGACGTCGGATATCGCCGGCGACGGGACCACGACCGCGACGGTTCTTTCCCGCGCGATTTTCAGCGAGGGGCTGAAACTGGTTGCCGCCGGGCATGATCCAATGAGCATCAAGCGCGGCATCGATAAGGCGGTCGCGAAAGTGGTGGACGAGCTCAAGTCCATGTCTAAACCCACCCGCGACAGAGACGAGATCGCCCAGGTCGGGACCATCTCGGCCAACAACGACTCAACCATCGGCGATATTCTCGCCGAAGCTATGGACAAGGTCGGAAAAGAGGGCGTCATCACGGTTGAAGAGGCCAAGGGACTGGAAACGACGCTCGATCTGGTGGAAGGAATGCGCTTTGACCGGGGCTACCTCTCTCCTTATTTTGTCACCGATCCGGAACGGATGGAGTGCGTCTACGAAGACGTCTACCTCCTCATCCATGAGAAGAAGATCTCCAGCATGAAGGATCTTCTGCCCGTCCTTGAGAACGTCGCGAAAACCAGCAAGCCTTTGCTCATCATCGCTGAGGAACTCGAAGGCGAGGCGCTGGCGACCCTGGTGGTTAACAAGCTCCGCGGCACACTGAAAGTCGTGGCCGTTAAAGCTCCGGGCTTCGGCGACCGGCGCAAGGCGATGTTGGAAGATATTGCCATCCTAGCCGACGGCAAGATGATTGCCGAGGAGCTGGGAATCAAACTAGAAAACGTCGCATTGAAAGACCTGGGCCGCGCGAAACGAGTGATCATCGACAAAGACAATACAACGGTGGTCGAAGGCGCCGGCAAAAAGTCCGCGATCGAGGGCCGCATCACTCAAATCCGCGCTCAGATCGAGGACACGACGTCTGATTACGACCGCGAAAAACTGCAAGAGCGGTTAGCAAAACTCGCCGGCGGCGTTGCGGTGGTCAAGGTCGGTGCCGCCACTGAAGTCGAGATGAAAGAGAAAAAGGCGAGAGTCGAGGATGCCCTTCACGCGACCCGCGCCGCTGTTGAAGAAGGCATCGTTCCCGGTGGCGGAGTCGCACTGATTCGCGCCTCTGCCGGACTCGGCAATCTGCGCGTCTCCGATGATGAAAAGGTCGGGGTTCGCATCGTTCAAAAAGCTCTCGAGGAGCCGCTCCGTTGGATCGTCAGCAACGCCGGGGCAGAGGGCTCGGTGGTTTTGGACAAGGTCAAGAACGGCAAGGGAGCCTTCGGTTTCAATGCCGCGACCGAGGAATATGAGGATCTCGTCAAGGCTGGAATCGTCGACCCGACCAAGGTGGTCCGCATCGCGCTGCAGAATGCCGCGTCGGTTGCCGGATTGATGATTACGACCGAGGCGATGATCGCCGATAAACCGGAGAAAAAGAAGGATGCTCCGGCAATGCCGCACGATCACGACGACTACTAAGCCGTAAAGCCAGTCGAATGAAACAGAGAGGGCGCCTGAGAGATCAGGCGCCCTTTTTTGTGGCCAAATTATGACTCGACGAAAAAGAAAGGGGAAGCAATCCTGCTTCCCCCTTCCGATGCTCCTGGACTGTTTGGGGTGAATCAGTTCACACTTATTGCGATCTGCCGTGGCTTGGCCTCGTCGGCTTTGGGAACTTGTATTTCAAGTATCCCGTCCCGATAGGTCGCCTTGATGCTATCGTGTTTCACGGTCTGCGGCAGGTAGAAGGAACGGGAGAATTTACCCGCAACCCGCTCAACCCGGTGGTACTCGACGCCATTGGCCGGCTCCTCAGCCTTTCTCTCGCCACTGAGCGTTAGTGTCCCATCATTGACCGCCAGATTGAAGTCCTCTCTTTTCATGCCCGGAAGCTCGGCGCGAATTAGATACGCCTCCTTGCTCTCCAGAATGTCCACCGAAGGCAGCCATACTCCGGTCGTGGAAGTTTGCTGCGCGCGAGACCGACCGAACGTCTCGTCGAATAGATCGTTAATCCGGAACTGAATCTTGTTCAGACCCTCAAACGGTTCCCATCTTACTAGTTCCATATAAAGCCCCTCCCTTCAGGGTTATTGCTAAGATGCTAAGAACTTAAGTACGGTGATTCCGGCTGTCAACTCACTTGACAAGCAGCCCGGGTGTCCCTAACTTCCTTCAATAGTGCGTCAAGCTTGAGCGATCTGGCTAAGGAGAGCCCATGTCCGATGAACAACAGAATGCACTGCAGTCCCGCTTGAAAACTATCGTTTGGTCAGTGTCGGCGCTTGCCGTTCTCGCGATCTTGCTCGTCCAACACTCCTGGCTCGGCGGCGCATCGTTGAATGATCCGCGCGCCACGCCGCGCACGGTTGCACCGCGCGGCGAGCTGTCGTCTGGCGAGAAGTCGACCATCGCGCTGTTTCGCGAGGCGTCGCCGTCGGTCGTCCATATCACGGCGATCGCGGTGCAGCGCGATCTATTCACGCTCAATCTCTACCAGATTCCCGAAGGCACCGGCACCGGATTTATTTGGGACAACAGCGGCAACATCATCACCAACTTCCACGTGATTCAAAACGCCGATGCCGCACAAGTCACGCTCGCGGATCAATCCAACTGGAAGGCCCGCCGCGTCGGCGTGGCGCCGGATAAGGATCTTGCCGTCTTGCGTATCGACGCGCCGGCGAACAAGCTCCGCGCCATTCCGGTCGGCACGTCGAAAGACTTGCAAGTCGGTCAAAGCGTCTTCGCCATCGGCAATCCTTTTGGTCTCGATCAATCCTTGACGACGGGCGTGATCAGTGCGCTAGGACGCGAGATTGAGTCCGTTACCCGCCGACCCATTCAAGGTGTGATCCAAACGGACGCGGCCATCAATCCAGGTAATTCCGGCGGTCCTCTGCTCGACAGCGCGGGACGCCTGATCGGGGTCAACACCGCGATCTACAGTCCCTCGGGCGCGTCGGCGGGAATCGGCTTCGCTATCCCTGTGGACACGGTCAATCGGATCGTGCCGGAGCTCATTCGCAGCGGCAAAGTGACGCGGCCCGGCGTGGGCATTCAGGTCGCCGAAGATCAGCTTGCCGAACGGCTCGGAGTGACGGGGGTTTTGGTCGTCGAGGTAGCCCAAGGAAGCGCCGCCGCCAAAGCCGGACTGCGGCCGACCCGGCGCGAAGCTTCGGGGCGGGTGCGGTTGGGGGACGTGATCACGGCGATCGACGGGAAAAAGGTGGAATCGCCTAATGATCTGTTTTTGACGCTGGAGAAATACAAAGTCGGAGATAGTGTTAACGTTTCGCTCCTGCGCGAAGGAAAAGCCGTCCAGGTGAAAGTAACGCTGGAACCGGTCCAGTGAAAGGCTGCTAACCCTTTGGCTTCGTCGTGCTCAATCGCCTCGAAGATCATCGTTCTCGTGACCCGTGATCGTGCTCGGGTTGCGAACACGAGCCACGGACACGAACAACGAATTGCGCGCCGAACCTCAGGCCTTTTCCAAAATATTCCGCGCGGCGGTCTGATTGTCGTCGCGCTCGTAGGCGGCGATGATTTCTTGCACCAGGTGGTGTCGCGCCACGTCTTTCTCGGTGAAAGTGACGAATCGAATGCCGGGGACGCCCTTCAAGATGCGCCAGGCTTCCTTGAGACCCGAAGGTTTTCCCGCGGGAAGATCGATCTGGGTGGCGTCGCCGGTGATCACCGCTTTCGATCCATAGCCCAGGCGCTTCAGAAACATTTTCATCTGCTCCGGCGTCGTGTTCTGGGCTTCGTCGAGAATCACGAAAGAGTCGTTCAAAGTCCGGCCGCGCATGAACGCCAACGGCGCGACTTCGATGGTGCCCCGCTCCACCAGTTTATGGGCGCGGTCGAAATCCACCATGTCGTGCAGCGCGTCGTAAAGTGGGCGCAGGTAGGGATTGACCTTCTCGGCCAAATCGCCGGGGAGAAAGCCGAGCTTCTCGCCGGCTTCCACGGCCGGGC
This sequence comes from Deltaproteobacteria bacterium, assembly GCA_030688735.1. Lineage (GTDB taxonomy): Bacteria > Desulfobacterota > Binatia > UBA9968 > UBA9968 > JACPFE01. The sequence goes on along the minus strand of JAUYJC010000219.1, from coordinate 18,048 downwards.
GGGTGAGAATGATGCGCACGTAGTTGTTCTTCATCAGGTCCGCCACGGCCATCGCCATGGCGAGATAGGTCTTGCCGGTGCCCGCCGGGCCGATGCCGAAGACGATGTCGTAGCGGCGGATGGCGTCGATGTAGGCTTTTTGCGCGATGCTTTTCGGCGTGATCGTCCGTTTGTGGGCGGAGATATAGATCGTGTCTAGGAAAATATCTTGCAGCTTGGCGCGGCTGTCCCCGCTTAAGATGCGGATCGCGTAGTCGACGTCGCTGGCGTAAACCGGGTAGCCTTTCTCCAGCAAGCCGTAGAGCTGCCGGATAATCTGGCTCGCCAATTCCACCTGGATCGGATCGCCGGCCATTTCGAGAGCGGACCCACGCACGCGAATGCTCATACCGAGAGCGTGCTGGAGAATTTTTATATGCTGGTCATGCTGCCCCAGCAGGTCGCGGAACAGGCGCGGGTCGTGGAAATCCAGGTGAGCGGTATCCTCTGCGGCTGCATCGCCGGCCGCTCGTTCTTTTTCGTCTTTCACTCGCTTTCTCCTATCAATTGGACGATGATTTCGCGCGTGCGCGCGCGATTGTCGAAATCCAGCAGGACGACTTGTTGCCAGGTGCCGAGCAAAGGCCGGCCATTCTCTATGGGGACGGCCAACGACGGCCCAAACAGCGAGGCGCGCAGGTGAGAAAAGCCGTTGTCATCGCCCCAGCGCGCGTCGTGACGATATCTTCGGTCCGAAGGGATGAGCTGCTCGACGAATTCCTTCAGGTCTTGAACCAGACCGGATTCGTTCTCGATGGTCGTCAGCGCGGCGGTGGAGCCGGAGACAAAGAGCGTTAACTGGCCCCTTCGAACTTTCTCTTTTTCGATGATGTCGCAAACCTTGGCGGTAATGTCGATGATGTCGCAGAAACCTTGGGTCTTTTGGGTGAGTTTGGTGGTGGAGATTTTCATCAGTGGATTGGCGCTTTGACGAGTTCCCGCACGCGAGCCAATGCGGCATCAGTCTTCGACGCGTCTTTGCCACCGGCTTGGGCAAAGTCGGGGCGTCCCCCGCCCCCTCCTCCGACGATCGGAGCGACTTCCTTGATGATATTGCCGGCGTGGAAGCGCCGGATGAGGTCGGGACTTACGCTTCCTACCAGCGTCACGCTATTTTCGAGGGCGCTCGCTAAGAAGATGAATCCACTCCCCATCTTCGCCTTGAGCTGATCGGAAATCTCGCGCAACTGCTTGGCATCCAGACCATCGACCCGCGTGATAAGAAAGTCCGTGCCGTCGATCGGCTCCTTCTTGCTGAGCAGCTCTGGAATTTGATCCTTCTGGGCCTGCCCGCGCATTTTCTCGATCTCTCGTTCCAGCTCCTTCTGGCGCTCCAGGAGTTTTTTAATCTTATCCACGGCATCGTCGGCGCTGCCGCGAATCAGATCGCCGATTTCCCGCAGCCGCTGCTCGTAGCTGCGAACGAGATCCAGGGCGCCCTCGCCGGTGAAAGCTTCGACGCGGCGCACGCCGGCGGCAACGCCCCCTTCGAAATGGAGCTTGAAAATTCCGATCTCGCCGGAGCGGTGGACATGGGTGCCGCCGCATAGCTCGGTGGAGAAGTCGCCGATTTTTACCACGCGCACGCGGTCACCGTACTTGTCGCCGAAGAACGCGAGCGCTCCCTGGCGGATAGCGTCGTCGTAACTCAACTCCCGGATCGAGACGTCGGCGTCCTCGCGGATATGCCGGTTGACCTGGGTCTCGATCAGCGCCAGCTTTTCGTCCGGTATGGTGCCGGTGTGACTGAAGTCGAAGCGCAGCCGGTCCGGCGCCACCAGCGAGCCGGCTTGCCGGACATGCTGGCCGAGCTCGTTGCGCAGCACCGCGTGTAAAATATGCGTCGCCGAATGGTTGAGCACAGTTCTCTGCCGGTGTTTCGAGTCGACCTTGAGTTGGACTTTATCACCGACCTGGATGCGGCCTTTTCTCACTTTGCCGCGATGGGCCGTAAGTTGTGGGGTCGGGTGCTGTGTGTCGGTTACTTCGACCCAGTCTCCTCGCGCCGTCGCAATCGTGCCGCGGTCGCCCACCTGGCCGCCGGATTCGCCGTAGAAGGGAGTCTCGGCCGTCAGCAGGTCGATTTCTTCACCCTCCACGGCTTCCTGCTTGCCGTTCCCGCCGCCGTAAATCGCCAGCACCGTCGATTCGCCGTCGAGGCGGTCGTAGCCTACGAAGCAAACCGGACGGTCGAGCTGAATCTTCGCCTCCATGCTTACCGTTTCGCGCGCATCGCGGCCGCGGGCTCGCTGTGCTTCCATCAGCTTCTCAAATCCCCCTTGGTCGACGGTTATCCCTTCGCCGCGGAGAATGTCCTCGGTTAGGTCTAGGGGAAATCCGTAAGTGTCGTAGAGCCGAAAGGCGACGTCGCCGGGGAGAATCTTTTCGTGTTTTTTCCTGAGCGCAGCGGTGGCTTCCTCCAAGAGCACCAGGCCGGTTTCCAAAGTCTCGACGAAGCGCTCTTCCTCGATGCGAATGACCTCGCGAATGCGCGACTCCTCGTTGCGTAGTTCGGGATAGGCTTCGCCCATCACGGCGACGACCGTGCCGGCGACCTGGTGCAAAAACGGCTTATGGAGGCCGATCAAGCGGCCGTGCCGCGCGGCCCTGCGCAGCAAGCGACGTAGCACGTAGCCGCGTCCTTCGTTGCTCGGCGTGACGCCGTCGGCGATCAAGAAACTGACAGCGCGCGCATGGTCGTCGATGACCCGGAAGGAAATATCGGCCAGCGGATCGGCGCCATATTTTTTGCCCGTGAGATTCTCCGTCGTCGCGGTCAAGTCGCGCATGAAATCGATGTCGTAGTTGGACAAAACTTTCTGCAGCACCGCGGTGATGCGCTCCAGGCCCATGCCGGTGTCGACATGCTTGGCCGGCAGCTCCGCAAGGCTGCGATCTTGGTTGCGGTTGTACTGAATGAAGACCAGGTTCCAGAGCTCGATGTAGCGGGCGCAGTCGCCGTTGACGCGGCATTCATGACCCGCCTCGCCTTTCATGTCGCAGGCGGCGGGGCCGCGGTCGAGGTGAATCTCACTGCACGGGCCGCAGGGGCCGGTCTCGCCCATCTCCCAAAAATTTTCTTTCTCGCCGAAGCGGCGGATGCGTTCGGCCGGCAGGCCGCTGATTTTCGCCCAGAGCCGTTCCGCGTCATCGTCGTCGAGATAGACGGTGGCCCAGAGTTTGTCCTTGGGCAGGCCCCATTCTTTCGTCAACAGCTCCCACGCCCATTCGATCGCCTCGGCTTTGTAGTAATCGCCGAAGGACCAGTTGCCGAGCATCTCGAAAAAAGTGTGATGGTAGGTGTCGCGGCCCACCGCTTCCAGGTCGTTGTGCTTGCCGCTGATGCGCAGACATTTCTGCGAGCTGGCGGCGCGCACGTAAGAGGGTTTCTCCACACCGAGAAAGATATTTTTAAATTGCACCATCCCGGCGTTGGTGAAGAGCAAGGTCGGGTCTTTGTCCGGCACCAGGCCGGAGCTTTTGACGACGCTATGCCCTTGCTTGACGAAGTAATCCAAAAAAGATTTGCGGATTTGAGTACCGGTTAGCATTTAGGGAAAACTATCATCAGACGAGGAAGAGTGTGAAGCAGTTTAACTTTCACGTCTAGTCCCGTTAGATTTCAGCGGGCGAGCCGCCTAGAGAAAACCAAGGCGATCATCGCGGCCCCATCGGTCCCGAGGGTTGTCATAACTCACATCTTCAAACAACGTCGGACTTATACTCGTGCACGGGCACCGCGAGGGTCTTTGTTGGTTTCCTTGGTCTCTGGAGCATACTATCAATGCTCTTCGCAACCTGCGGCACCAAGAACTTTTCTCCACACTGCGTACAAACACCCATAGGAACGTTCTCAAAGACAAATAGCCGCCCCTCCCATCTCACTTCGCGAGGCATCAGGCGTTCCTCGACGACGACGCCACAGTAAAAACAGTCGCTATACTTCTTCTTCATCATAGACTCTCCTCCGCTAAGCGTTCCTCGTGTATGGGTCCTTCCATTTTGGCATAGTTGGAATGTAAACGGTAACGAGGACAAGGTGACCTAGGGTATTTAGCCCACAAACCACATGAATCGGCTTGCCGTCAGCGGTGAATCCGACGGTTAGACAACTTCCACCTCGTGGATCGTTCGGATACTCTTCTATGACTTTACAGCCTTATAAAGCAACCTCCACCTGGGAGACCGTCAACCCGTCAGCGATGCGCTCGTCATCTGCGTGAAGAGAGATTTCGTAGGTTTGCTTGGCAATTTCCAGGCGAATAAATTCCGGAGTGATGCTCATGCGCCTTTTTTGGCTCGTCTGAAGCCCTGCTACTCGGCTCCAAGAGGAACCTTTAACAGTTTCGCAATCACGGGATCGCCATACCCAAGGCGCTGGAGCAACGAAATCGCCCGGCGCAGAGTTTTTGGATCATTGAATTGTTGATCTTTGAATCGCCTGTCGAGTAGCATCTTGGCTCTTGCCACTTCCTGTCCCGGAACAAAAACCTCGCCAACGACCTGGCGGGCAAGGGTCTCCGGTATCCCCTTGGTTTTTAGCTCTTGCGCGATTCGTTCTGGGCCGTAGCCGCGATTTTCCGCTTTCGACCGCGCCCAGTCGCGTGCGAACGTTTCATCGTTAAGGTAATTCAGCGAACGGAGTTTTTCCACCGCCTGCTCGATGACGGTGGACGAGTAGTCCAGCTGTGTTAGATGGCCGCGAACTTCGGCTTCGCTGCGCGGCCGATAGCCGAGAAAACGGAGCGCGCGTTGCAGCGCATCTTCCGGCGCGTCTTTCGGCTTGGAGCTGGATCTTGGGGTTTTCAGCGTCGATCAAGACCTTTTGAATCTACCTGCCTTTGCCTTTCTCTTTCTTATCCGCGACCGGGCCTTCAGCCTCGGCTGCGGGCCGTTTCAAACCCACCTTATCCATCACTTTTGCCATGATCTGTTCGGCGGTTTCGGGGTGTTCCTTCAAGAATTGTTTGGCGGCCTCTCGTCCCTGGCCGATTCTTTCCCCGCCGTATGAATACCACGCGCCGCTTTTCTCGACGATGCCCATCTCGCTGCCGAGATCAACGATCTCCCCATCGCGGGATATGCCGGTGCCGTAGAGAAGATCGAATTCCGCTTCCCTGAAAGGAGGGGCCATCTTGTTCTTTACGACTTTCACCCGCGTGCGCCCGCCGACGATATTGTCGCCGTCTTTCAACGCTCCGATGCGGCGGATATCCATGCGCACGGAGGCATAGAACTTGAGCGCGTTGCCTCCGGTCGTGGTTTCGGGGTTGCCGAACATGACACCGATTTTCATGCGGATCTGGTTGATGAAAATCACTACGGTGTGGGAACGGGCGATCGTCGCCGTGAGCTTTCGCAGGGCCTGGGACATCAGGCGGGCCTGGAGTCCCATGTGCGAATCGCCCATCTCGCCTTCGATCTCCGCCTTCGGAACCAGGGCCGCTACGGAATCGATGACGAGCACGTCGATGGCGCCGCTGCGCACCAGAGTTTCGCCGATTTCGAGGGCCTGCTCGCCATGGTCCGGTTGCGAGACCAGAAGGTCGTCGGTCTTGACGCCGATTTTCTTCGCATAACCCAGGTCCAACGCGTGTTCCGCGTCGATAAAAGCCGCCATGCCGCCCTGCTTCATGGCTTCGGCGACAATTTGCAGCGCCAGCGTTGTCTTGCCCGAAGCTTCAGGACCATAAATCTCGATGACCCGGCCGCGCGGCACGCCGCCGATCCCCAGAGCGATATCGAGTCCGAGGGAGCCGGTTGAAATGACGGCGATGTCTTTCATCACTCCGCCCTCGCCGAGCTTCATGATCGCCCCTTTGCCGAACTGTCTCTCGATCTGGCTTACGGCGAGGTCGATCGCCTTCTCTCGATTCAAGTCCATCTGCTGCCTCCTTCGATCGATGCGCCGGTCATGGCCGCGGCGCTTTATTCGTCAACGCGACGATTTTCAACCGGCGGTACACGGCGCCTTCCGGCTTAAGCACGCTCTGAAATAAAATCACTTCATCCACGTTGGATCGGCCGAAATCATGGCCTTGCCATTTTTCAACTTCATCCCCCAGTTCCTTTGGCGAACCATTGAACTCCCGCCAGCGGCCGACGGTTAAGTGCGGCGTGAATGCTCTTCTCTCCGCCGCGAAACCGAACGGGATTAAAGTCTTTTCCACTCTTGAGGCCAGCGCGTTCAGCTCGCCGCCGACCAGTCCCACCCACAAAATCCGGGGTCGTTTCGGGTCGGGGAATACCCCTAGACCTTTAGCATTAATGGTGAAGCACGAAAAGGGGTAAAGATCACGCTCCAGCGCTGCGGCGATGGGTGCAATCTTGGCCTCATCGACATTGCCGAGGAACTTGAGCGTCAAATGGAAATTGGCTGGCGGCAGCCAGCGAATGCCGGGAATGCGCGGCCGGAGCCGGACGATGGCCTCGGCGATCTTTTGAACGGTTTGGGGCTCCAGGTCAACAGCGACGAAGGCGCGTATCACGGCATTGCTCTCGCAATCTGTTCAACGTTTAAGGTTCAAAGTTCAAAGTCCGGATTCACAACATTGAACCTTGAACTTTGTACCGCTGCCTTCTATTACAGCAGGCAGCGGCGCAGCCAGTTGAGCGCGGCCTGAGAGGCGCCGAGAATCACGCGCTCGCGCTCGCCGTGAAACTGAAACAGGCGCGCTTCATGAAGATTGTCCATAGCGACGCTGATCCAGACCGTCCCCACCGGCTTTGCCGCGCTGCCGCCGGAAGGTCCGGCGATGCCGGTGACGCTCAGGCCGATATCAGCGCCGGTTTTTTCCCTGATGCCTTGGGACATCTCCAGAGCGGTTTCCCGGCTCACCGCGCCATGCTTTTCCAGCGTCGTCGGTTTCACACCGAGGAAGAGCACTTTGGTGTCGTCGGAATAGGTCACGGCGCCGCCGAGGTAGTAGGCCGAGCTGCCGGCGATGCGCGTGATTCGCCGGCTGATCAGCCCGCCGGTGCAAGATTCGGCGAGCGCCAAGGATTGACCTCTCTTGAGGAGCAATTGACCCACCACCTCCTCCAACGTTGCATCGCCTTCGGCGTAAATGTAAGAGCTCAGAATCTGTCGCAGCTGCTGCCGAATTTCGGTAAACTCATTCTCTCTCGCAGCGCCTCCACTCACCGTCAAGCGCAGCGTCAGGTCGGGAAAATGAGCGCGAAAAGAAAGTTTTGCATGGGTCCCTAGGGTTACCGGCTTGACGAGTTCATCGAGTTTGGACTCCGTGAGACCATGAATCTTGAACATGCATGCCGCAATCTTGGCGGCATCGCCTTTTTGCTCGACGATCCAAGGCATGACGGTTTCGTTCAACATGGCGGCCATTTCACGGGGCACACCGGAGAGCCAAATCAAAGTTTTGCCGTGCTCCAGTTTAACCCGAAAACCCGGCGCCGTTCCCACCGGGTTGGCGATGATCGTCGCGCCTTCCGGGAACAGCGCCTGCTTGAGGTTGTTCTCCGTCCAAGCAATGCTACGTGCCGCGAAGCGTTGTTTGAGCGCAGTCGCCACCGCTTCGTCCTGTTCCAGTTTGCGGCCAAGGAACTCGCCCACCAATTCGGTGGTCAAGTCGTCCGCGGTGGGCCCAAGACCCCCGGTGCCGATGATTAGGTTCCCTAGATCCCGTGCCTGGCCAAAGGCCCAGAGCAGCTTTTCCCGGTCATCGCCGACTTTGAGCACGGCCGCGACTTCGACGCCGACAGCAAATAAACGATCGGCTATGGTCGCCGAGTTTGTGTCGACGACCCGGCCGGTGGTCAGTTCGTCACCGGTGCTTAGGATCACGGCCTTATCGATCATAAGAGACCCCATGAAGGAAGCAGGCGCATAATGGCAAAGGTATACAGGCCGGCCATCACGTCGTCGAGCACGATCCCGGCGCCGCCCGGCAGCTTCTCCAGCCTGGACAATGGATAGACTTTTGCGATGTCGAAGAAGCGAAACAAGAGAAACGTGACGCCCAGGAGCATCACGCTCTGAGGCGCTATAAAGTTGGCGATCATAAAGCCGACGATTTCATCGATGACGATCACCGGCGGATCCCTCTGTTCCAGAATCAGCGCAGCCCTAGTTGATAGCCATATAGCACAGTAGATCGCGGCAGCTAAAGTCAAAATGGCAATTGGCAGGGAAATCGATGCGAGCGCATTTAAGCCGAGCGATAGCGGCACGGCTAAAAGCGTCCCGGCTGTTCCCGGCAGCCGCGGAAAATACCCTACGCCGAAGCCGGTGGCAAAAAACAGGATGACTCTAGGGGACCCCCCACTCGCTTGATGCGGTGTCAGTTTCGACATTGAGGGATAGCGAAGGCGCAAGCATTGGGCTCTTCAAGTAGAAACATGCTCAATCGGAACTAATATCCGATATCGACGCGGTTTTAAACTGCACTGGAGCGATTTGCTGATGCAGAGTTAGGACTGGGGCGCGACGGAAGACAGTTCGACCAAATAGATTCGTTTCTGGCTATCGAAAAGTTTCTCCAGCGCAGGCTCGATGCTTTCGTCTGCTGGGAAATCTACGCTGAGCGGGTTTATATATTGTTGATCTTTGTAGAGTTCGAAGTGGAGGTGGGGGCCGGTGCTGCGTCCGGTGGAGCCTACGTATCCGATAACCTGGCCCTTCCGCACCGAAGAGCCGTTGTGAATCCCTTCCGCGAATCCATTCAAATGCGCGTAGCGGCTTGTGTAAGTCGCGTCGTGCTGGATATCGATGGCCTTGCCGTAATTTCCATTCCATCCGGCGAGAGTGATGACGCCGTCGCCCACAGCGCGAACCGGGGTTCCCCTCGCGGCGGCGAAGTCGACGCCCGTATGAGGCAGATTGACCTTTAAGAGAGGGTGAAAACGGGAATGTGCGAATTGGGATGAAATGGTGGAGAATTCCAGGGGGAACCGGAGAAACGCCCGGGCTAAGCTTCTTCCTTCGGGATTATAATAATTCCCTTGCCCTTTTTGCTTTTCGAAATAGATGGCCGTAAATTTCTGCCCCGCGTTTACGAGCTCGGCTGCCACGATGCGGAGCGATGGGCGCGATTCCTGACCTTTCCGGGTGCGCTGCTCGTATAAAATTTTAAAACTGTCGCCTTTGCGGATTTCCTTTTCTAGATCGATATCCCAGGTGAATATGTCCATCAGCTGAGAAAGCAGGGCAGAGTGGATGCCTGCCTTTCGGCCATCCTCGAATAGCGACTCATCCACAACCGCGCTGGCGGTCTTCAGCTCGACATCATAGGGCTTTTCGCGCTGCTGAAAAAGAATGCCGCGGATGCCCTTTTCCCAGGTGAGCGTCGAAGAATCGTTATAGTCCACTTCCAACGCCTTTAGCTGTCTCGGCCCAGTCTGAACCCGGCCTGGCCTTAAGGGTTTGGCGAAATGGAACTGGACCTCTTTACCGGCCGGCAAAGGCCGTACACCAACGTCCCGTTTAATTGCGCGAATCCAAAACTGCCTTTCCGCCGTTGATATGGAGACTCGGTTTAACACATCGGGTAATTTGTCTCCCTTCCGCACTCGATAGGTTACCAAATCTCGCTTTTCCAGGGGATCTATCGGAGGGGGGCTAGGTTGCTTGAGCAACGCGCTACGCGCTTGTGTGCGGACCAGCTTACGGGCAGGTGGCGCTGGCACCTTGTTATTTGGGGATCGTTTACCGATAGACTCCTGCTTAACGGCATGGGCCTTCGACGAACTGATCGAGATCGAAGTCGCGAGAAGCAAGAACCACGCTAGGCCCTTAAAAACATATAGCAGTAACCATTGCCCCCCATTTATGGGCAAAGTATCTGCCGTCCGCCTGTGAAGATGTCTCGGGTACATGGTAAGCAATTCTGGCGAAGTTAAACCGTTTTCCTCCTCATGTCAAACAAAAAATGCCGCCAAAAATCGACCCTTGAATCAGCTTCAAAGAGAGGTCAATCCGGCTCGGAAAACCACAGTTTTCTTGCGGCCACCTCGGCGAGAAAGAGAACGAAGGCAAGCAGCATCAAGGCTTGTCGATGCGGCGCGTAAACCTTTGTAATAATTTGTTTTTTTAATGAGTCGGGCGACCGTGGATTGATTTCTCCGCCGCCGGCCTGGGCCAGCTTTAGAAGCAAGCCGGTATTGAATTCCGGCCGGGGTTGTTCGGCGGACAATTCATAAGGAAGGGTGTAGCCGATCGGTGGCAGGGTGATCCGGCGACCTTGGCGCTCCTCGAAAAGCTCTATGCGAAAGTCTCCGGGGGAGGAGATCGGTAGGGCCGTTTGGAAATGGCCTGGAGCCAGCTTGCTCAAAGCTCCTTCGGTCTTACCTCCCTTGCCCTGGATGGAAAACCGGAACCGGCTTGCAGCGCTTGCTTCCTCGTAGGCGAATAACTCTAAAACAGGCCGGTTGCCTGAGAGGCTTACCCTCGCCTCATGGAGCGGGATCAGCTCTTCCACCGGTCTGAGCCAGGTCAAAACCTTCTCCCAGAAACCTTGCAGCCCGCCCCAGGAAATCCAGTTTCTGCTCCAGCGACTCTCCATGTCCATGGTTAGGGCGATGGATTTTCCCCGCCCGTAGCTCCAGGAAGCCAGCAGCGGGACCTTGCGATCTTCGCGGGGAATCAGGAGATCCAGGCGTGCACCTCGTTTCAGCTCCGTTTCCATGAATCCCAAGACCGCAGGATAGGCTTTGACGCCGGAGCCCGCGAGCACCTCCGAGCCCCGGTCTTGAACGGGAATTAGGTCCTTTTCGCTCTTGGGCTCATCCTTGGTGGTGTCCTGAAGCTGCTGCAAGACGATCTGGGGCAGAGTGGTCGGGTCGATCGTGTGATGGAACAAACCGCCGCCGTACTGGCTGATCCGTTTCATGATTCGGATGTCGGCTTCCGAGCCGATGGCGACGGCTGAGACGGTAACCTTCATCTCGTTCTTCATGACACCGACCAGATCCACTAACTCACCCTGGCTACCGCGGGTTTCGCCGTCGCTGAGCAGGATGATATGCTTGCGAGCGGCGTTGGACCTTTCGATCTGCCGTTTGGCTTCCATTAGGGCGGGGTAAAAGTAAGTTTGCCCACCAGGCCTCAAGCGGTCAATCTGAGCATCGATACCCCGGCGCAATCTCCCGACCGGCTCGAGCGGGACGAGCACGAAAGCGCTCACGTCGAAACCGACGATGCCGAGCAAATCGTTGTCCTTGAGCTGGCGGGCGACCGCCTTGGCGGCTTCCTGGGCGTAGAGAATCCGGTTCTCCTCGCGCATGCTGCCGGACTTGTCGATGACCAGCACCACCGCGCGGTTCTTCTCCTCGCGCTTGGGCTCTTTGGGCTCCACGGGCAAAAGAGCCTCAATGGGGGTGCGCGCGTAACCGCCGGGCGAAAAACTCGCTTCCCCGCCGAGCATCAGAAAGCCGTTGCCGTCGGCCACATGCCTCTCGACCGCCGCGAGATAGCTCGGAGAAAACTTCTCGCGCTCGATGTTGTTGAAGATGACGACTTTAAATTCCGTCGGGGCGGGCGGCGAGTCGGCGCTGCGCGAGGCAACCTCGAAGCCCTGGCGCTTGAGAATTTCTTCCAGATAACGGCCGCCCCCTTTCTGGCCGTTTATCAGTAATACCTTGGCTTTGGTGCGGACCGAGATCCACGCAACGGCTTTATTGTCGGCGGGGTAACGGTCCAACTCGGACTGGCGGGCGGCAAAGCTGGCGCGATAGGTGACCGTCGGTTCTTCGGAGAGCGTGGTCTGGTAGGTAAAAATATGGCTTCCCGGGTTCAACGTAACCGCGTCGGTCTTGAAGGTCTGGCCGTTGCGGCTCAGGGTTAGCGTCCCATCGACCGCCCGGTCGTTCTGATTCTCCAGGACGATTTTGAGACTGACCGCCTCGCCGCTCTTCGCGTAGCTTGGGGCAAGGAGCTTCGTCACCGCGACGTTGGCGACGCTCTGCGGCGCCGCCGGCACCATGGGGTAAACCTTGAGACCCGTCGCGCTGATGGCGGGGAGCAAACGTTCCACGCTCCCTTGAGTCTCCCAACCGTCGGTGAATAGAAACAGGCTGCGCGGCGCCGGCGGCAAAGTCAGTAGCTTCGCGAACAAGTTTTCCAGGCTCGTTTTTTCGGGCCCGATCAAGTCTTGGCCCGAACTCTCTGACATCAACCGTTCGCGCCAGTCCGCCGCTTCTTCGCTCTCCGCGCCGAAGATAAAAATGCGGTCGCCGCGCTTCGGGGCGAGGTTCGCCTCGGTTGCTTTTGCCATCCAACGGCGTAGCGCGGGCGCGATGCTGCGGGAAAGGTCAAAGGCGAAAATTCGCTCCTCCTCGGTCGATTGTTGTGTCACAAACTGCGGATCGGCGCCGCTTAGAATAAGCAGCAGGAGAATCACCGTGCGGCTAACGATGATCGCCAAGCGCCGGTCGCGAAAGCGGAACCAGAGGAAGGGAAGGAGGATCAGAAACCAGAAAAACAGCGGTTTCAGGAACTCAATCTGGCTCAGCAGTTGCGCCATAAAATCACGCAACCCGGCGGGATCGTACCCGCGCGCGCAAGGGCGCCATGCGCGGAAAGACGAACCACTCGATGATCAGCCCGAGCAGGGCGGCGAGCAGCAAGTAAGGCCAGTAGGAAAAGAGCGCCGCCGTCGCGTCGCCACCCTGGGTTGCGCCTTTCATGGCGATTGGCGCGGGCGCGCGCAGGTCCGATTCATTGGCATCCTGAAGATTGACGGCGAAGAGCTGGTTCTCGCCGCCGCGCCTGAGTTGATAGATGCCCTGGCGATAAGTTCCGGCAAAATGGCTGGCGCCGGCATCGAGGGCAATTTTTTCGCCCAGCGGCGTGGTCAGCAGGCCGCCTTGCCCTGCTACGCCAAGGGCCAGCGGCTCGCCGCCGGCGGTGCCGCGCCGGCTGCCGCTCTCGAAGAACCAATCCAAGAAGTTCAATGTGAAGATCGACATCGGCAGATTTCCCCGGCCCAAATAGGGAAATGGATCGAAGCCGAGGACCAGATGGCGCACTCCCAGGCGCTCGATGGCGAAGGCCAAGGCGCCCTGCGGACTCTCGATGATCACATCGCCCGCGGCCTGCGGCCTCACCGGCCGGGCGTAGGCCGGCCGAAAAAGTGTAAAATTCACATAGCGGGTCAGGATATGAGGATCGCGCCAGCCGGATACCACGGTTCGCGCGAGGGGCCTTCCAAGATCGACTAAAGCGTTGGCGTCAGGAGGCAGCACGAAGAGCGCGGGCGTCTGCGGTAGACTGGCGGGAGTCGCGAAATGGAAGATCTCCAGGCCGTAACCGCTGCGCGGGGCTTTCTCGTAGTCGGCTGGAGCAATGAGATCTAATTTGACTCCGGGAATGGCGCCGAGGCTGGCGAGCGCCTGGGGGCGCGGCGACACCGCGAGGATGCGCAGGTTCGCGGCCGTGGGCGCCACGGCGAAGGCGCGGTTGTCGAGCGATAAGGCGTCGCGCACGTCGATCTCCGCTTCATAGTAAGGATGCGCGGCAAATCCCGAAAAACTCAACTCGGCAGTTTTACCGGCACCGGTTACCAGCTCGCGGCTTTGCAGCAGCGTGCCGCTGCCCCTGAGCAGGACTTTAACCTTCTGCTCCTTGGCCGAAAAATTACCGACCTCGACGGTGGCTTCCAGCTGAGCGTTGGCCAATGAGGCGCGCCTGACCTGGAACGCGAGCAGCGCCATATTCCCTTGTGGCGATCCCACGGAGACCGCACGGATCTTTTCGCCCTGGCCGCTCACGGGGTGGTCGGTGATCAGATAGGCCCTTTCATGTTTTTGCTCGCGTATCATCTCAGTTAAGGACTGGTCGTAGTCGATCGTATGATCCCCGAGATCGTAGGGTTCGAGAGAGCCGATGGCGCCGGCCGCTTCGGACGGTGACATCGGCGTCGCGCGGATTTTTTCGAGCCGGGGGACGGTGCGGTAAAGTTCCACTCTGCCGTTGACGCCGAGATCGGCGACGAGCGAGCGAGCTTGCTCTTGCGCCAGCGCAAAGCGTGTCCTGCCGTCTTCAAGTGTTTGCATGCTCGCGGAATTGTCGAGGACGATGGCGATATGCGTCGGGCGCACCGATAGCACGGGCTCGGCGAGCGCCAGGACGAGCAGCGTGAGCAACAGCAGTTGAAGGAAGAATGCCGGCGGCAAACGGAACCGCCCCCAGGGCCGGCGTCGCGCGCTAGCGTCGAATTCCGTCAACAAAAGCAGGCTCGAAAAGATGATTCGCTGGGGTTTTTGTCTGATTAAATAGGGAATCAGCAGCAGCGGCATGGCCAGGAGCCCGTAAAGAGCCGAGGGGTTTAGAAATTCCATAGTTTATTTGAAAAGGCCGATGGCTGGCAGCGTGGCGAAGACGAAATCGGCGAGATCGCGGTCGGTCACGTAAAGCGAATAATGAATGCCGCTCTGGTGGCAGAAGCTGCGAATTTCCGAATTGTGGTGCGCCAGTCGGGCTTGGTAGTTTCGCCGCGCTGCCTCATCCCAGCGGTATTGGCATTCAGCCTGGGATTCGCTGTCGACCAGGGCCAGATTGCCGTTCGAGAACGGCGGGTCCACTTCCTGTCGAGACAAAACCTGGATCGTCACGATATCGAGATTGAAACCGCGCAAAAGATTCAACCCGCGTTGATAGGACGGCGCGGGCATCAAAAAATCGGAGATTAAGATCGCTTTGCCCGGGCGGCGCAGCCGCTTCAAGTGTTCTCCGAGAGCCGGCGCCAAATCGAGTTGCCCGGCGGGTTTGGCCGATGCGGCAAACTCCACACAGTCCGCCATGCGCCGCCGGCCGCGATAAAAGGGCGAAGCGGCGCTGGGCGGTGGGTCCTGCAATAAATGGAACTTCACGTGGTCGTGATTGGCGAGCACCACATAGGCCAACGCTAAAGCGACGTGGGTCGCGGGTAAGAACTTTTCCGCGCGCGAGGGAAACAGCATCGATGCGCTGGCGTCGATGAAAACGTAGGCGAAGAGGTCGACTTCCTCGCGGAACAGTTTGATATAAAGCCGGTCAGTGCGCGCGTAGATGCCCCAGTCGAGATAGCGCAGATCGTCGCCTGGAGAATATCGGCGGTAATCGGCGAATTCTAAACTGGTACCCCGGCGCGGCGAGGAATAGCTCCCCGTGTGGCTGCCGAGGAATTCCTTTCTCGTGCGCAGCCGGAGGGTTTCCAGTTGCGTGAGAAAGCGTGGAGTGAACGGTTCGGGGAGCATGTTGTCGATTAGCAGGCTGCTGAAAAACTCTGTCTGAGTCCTTCGGCGGTGCTCAGGACGAACGAAGGGGTTTGGATATCATTGAGGATTTTCCGTTCATGCTGCTCTCGAAGCATTCCGAACCTTTTTTTAGCAACCTGTTAGACGTTAAAGCGTGGCATAACGAATCGGGTCTTTAAACCCTGCCTCTTCGAATCCCTTCAACCTGAGCTGGCAACTGTCGCACAGGCCGCAGGCGCGCTCGTCCGGTTGGGGGTCGTAGCAGCTCCAGGTAAGGCCGTAATCGACGCCCAGAGCGACGCCTTCTGTTATGATCTCCGCCTTGGTCATGTGAATCAAGGGCGTGCGAATTTTCAATTTGCTCTTGCCTTCGACTCCCGCCTTGGTGGCGAGATTTGCCATCTGTTCGAAGGCCTGAATGTATTCTTCCCGGCAGTCCGGGTAGCCGCTATAGTCGAGCTGGTTGGCGCCGAAAAATATGTCCACCGCCCCGATCCGCTCCGCTAAAGCCAAGCCGAAAGAAAGAAAAATTGTATTGCGCGCCGGCACGTAAGTGACCGGGATGCCTTGGGCGATTTCCGCCGCGCTTCGTCGCTTCGGCACTTCGATGCGGTCGGTTAAGGCCGAGCCGCCGATTGCGCGCAAATCGAAATCCAACACCAAATGAGCTTTCGCTTCGAGAAAGGCGGCGACCTTCTTGGCCGCTTCGATTTCCTGCTGGTGCCGCTGGCCGTAGCGAAAGCTAAGAGCGTGAAGCGCGAAACCTTGCCGCTTCGCGATCGCCGCGGCGGTGGCGGAGTCGACTCCGCCGCTCAGGAGAATCACCGCCTGCTTGTCCGTCATTGTGCCGATTGCGGGACTTTCGTGCCTTCCACGGGGTAGCGCTTTTCGTACCAGCCGACGATGCCCTCGTCGAGAACTTTCATGTTGCGATAACCGTTTTCGTAGAGGATGCCATAGGCCAAACTGGCCAGGTGATGCGGGCAAGCTCAATACAGCACGACGGGCCGGTCCCTCGGGATGCTTTGCAAATGGGCCTTGAACTGGGCAAGCGGCGCGGACAGCGCGCTCAGAATATGCACCTCGCGGAATTCCTCCTCGGAGCGCACGTCGATGATCAGCGGCTTTTTCCCCGCTTTAACGTCTTCCACGAGTTCATCGACAGAAATAAATGACAGCGCGACGTTTGCCGGGAGCGATTGCTGGGCGAACTCAGGATAACGGGATGGGTCCGCTTGGGCCGATGGACCAAATGAAAACAGCGCCACCAGGAGCGCGGCGACGGCAAGAAAATTTATGTGATCAAAACCGGCGCGTTTCATGGGTTTCCTTCTTGAGGATATTTGTAATTACTGTGCTGCGCCAAGGCATCTAAACTCACCAAGCCGGTGTAGCGCGCGCCGTTGATGATCCAGGTGGGGTAACCCTTGATGTCTTTTTCTTTGCACTCTGTCGCCTGCGGCGCGTTAGGGCCGCTGGGGCTGCACTCGACATAGGGGATCCGCTTTACCGAGGCGCCGAACAGTACTTTCTGATCGACGCAATGCGGGCACCAATAGGCGCCGTAAAACTTGGCGTTCGTCCTGGTCAAATGCTCGGCCAAGCCGCGCACCCATGGATCCTCCGGCCCCGGAGCCTTGCCCCAATAGCCGGCGTAGTAAAGATGCAGCGCGAGCACGGCAATCAGAACGCCGCCGACAGTCTTGGCCAGCCAGGGTCCCCACGCAAAGCCTGGTAGATTTGCCGGCCGCTGCAACGTGACGGTAATGAAAATCAGCGTCATGAGCCCCAGCGAAGTTAGACAATAGGGGCAGGCGGAGTCGAGGGCAATGAACGAAACAGCGGTCAGGTAGAGGCTGTAGAACAGCCCGAAGAGCGAGAGCAGCCAAGCGGCCTTCCACGGCAAGTCCGCCGCTTTGTTCCAGGCGATGGCCGCCAGTAACGCATAGGTAAGCAAACCCCAGAAAGATGTCGGCATGCCGAACAGAGTTGACCAGCGGCTGTTCAAAACCAGGTCGCAGCCGCTGCCCACGGCGCATCCGGCCACGAGGTTTTCCTGCCAGGCGGTGTAGGTGAGATAGCCGGATAAAAGAATCCCGATGCATGCCAGCGCGAACAACGGCCAATTGGGGCCACTCTTTACCGGAGCCCGCGCCGCCGCTTTCGTGTTCGCTGTTTTCTTCTTCGCTGCTTGTGCCATATGAGCTACTCCCTTTTCCCACTTAATAAGGTTGCGACATCTGACTTGAGGCGCTTCATCGCCTCGCCGTCGCGGCTGTCGTAATAGCCGCGGATCTGCGCTTCCCGGTCAACCAAAACAAATCTCGGACTGTGAAGAATGACGCTGGCTTGGGTGCCGTCCTCGGTCAATGGCGCGGCGCTCAGGTGAAAGCCCGCTTGAATGAGTTGTGCGATCTGCTCTTTTTCGCCGGTCAGGAACAACCAGCGCTCCGCGTCGGCCTTAAACTTGTTAGCGTAACCGGCAAGGACCTGCGGCGTATCGCGCGCCGGATCGACGGTAATTGAAACGAGTCTTAGCTCAGGCCGGTCGCTCCACTGCTCTTGAAGCTTCGCCATCTCCGCGGTCTGAAGCGGGCAGGTATCGGTGCAACTCGTGTAAATGAAGTCGGCAATCCAAATTTTCCCGCGCAGCGCCGCAAGGCCGATGTTCTTGCCGCTTCGCTCCGTGAGCGAAAACTCCGGCACCTGGCCCTGGCGGCTCAAGCCTTCCAACGGCCTGGTGTTCCACCCCCCGGCCTGCGGTCTCGGCGCGTGCATGAGCCAGAGTAAAGTGCCCAGGACGATCCCCGAGCCGAT
>JAUYJC010000215.1 GCA_030688735.1 Deltaproteobacteria bacterium | reverse complement strand
AGAGGTTCAGGCAGGCTTAAAGCGACTTTCGCGACGGCCATAATTCATACCTCCTTCATACTGTTCTACCATTCAGTATGGGCGGAAGCATACTTTCTGTCAAGAAGAGGTCTGTCCTGGCCTTAGCTACCTGCCTTACGTACCACCAAGGCGCTTATCTCCGGCGTCTGCATTCCCTCTTTCATCCCCGCGACTGTCCCTTTTTCCAGGATTTCCTGGGCCAGCCGCTTCGTCGCCCCGATCGCCGCCTTGAGAAATCCCGAACCGTAGCTCACCCGCGCCACACCCAAATCCTGCAACTCGTTGACGCTCGGCGACTGCGGTCCGGCGAGAATGCTGACTGGCGCTTTGACTTCCTTAACCACGACACCGATGGTTTGCGCCGAGTGGAGGTTTAAGTAAAAAATGCAATCGCCGCTGGCTTCCGCATAGGCGTTGCCGCGGCGGATCGCTTCATCGAGAATGTTCTTCGGATCGCCGGTCATGACGTGAAAGGCATCGACTCTCGCATTGAGAAAGAACTCGCTGCCGAGTTCGTGTTTGGTTTCCATGACCGAGGCTATTTTGCGTAATTGATCGGCGAGCGGCACCAACCCGCGCGCGCCGGGCTTGCCGCCAGCGCCGTCTTCGAGATTCATACCGGCGACGCCGCGGGCCACAAGCTCCCGAACGGTTTCTCTTACGCCTTCTTCATCGCCGTAACCGCGCTCACCGTCGGCGTTCACCGGAACCGAAACCGCCGCGGCGAAATTTCCCGTGACTTCAAGAAACAGCTCGCGGCTCACCACCTCGCCGTCGGGATAGCCCAACGCGGCGGCGATGCCGCCGCTGGTGCCTTGAATCGCTTCGAAGCCGAGCTGCTGGAACAGCAGCGCGCTCAGCACATCGTAGGCGCCGGGCATGATGAGAATCTCCGGCGCCCGCACGAGATCTCTCAGTTTCCGGTTCTTCTCATTAGCGGTAGCAAGCACGGCGGGCGGGATTGGCTCCATCACGACCTCCTCGGATTGTTATTCAGTTGATGAATCGACCGTCTCGTAAGTGGAGCCCCACGGGCAACCCGTGGCACCTTCCAATACGCCCGTGGGGCGGAATCCGGAGCAAGAGCCCCGGCCTTGGCCGGGGCTCGAGTCGAAGGATCAGGGGAACTTCGTCAGCGCGGACTTGCTCTTGACAGAGCCACGGCAGGCTCTATAGTGATCGTCGTAAATGGGCGTCACGGAAAAAGAAGTAAAAGTCAGCGATAAACATGTTTGGGTTGGCGTGGAAGACCAACATGTCTACCTGGGACTCACCAATTACATCCAAAAGGAACTTGGTACAGTCATCTCCGTCGAATTACCCGAGATTGGCGATAAGATCGAAGAGGGAGAAATATTCGCCGAGCTGGAATCGGTCGCCACGGTTCATGAGTTGGAATCCCCGGTGTCGGGCACCGTGCTTTCGGTCAATTCGGATTTGGAGTCCCGGCCCTCGATCATCAATGAAGACCCGTACAATGAGGGCTGGCTGGTCGAAGTTCGGTTGGCGGATCTTACCGAGCTCGACTCGCTCATGGATATGGATGAGTATTATCACTTCGTGTTTTCGGACAAATCGTAGGTATTCTTTTACTTCGCCCGCCCTCGTCCTCTTCTTCACATTGAGCTGGCTGCCGGCGTACGCGTGGCAAGCTGGCCCGCGCGCATCGGAAGGCAATGATCCATTCGCCCGCTCCCGGGCCGAGATGATTGAACGCGACCTGCGCGGTCGGGGCATCAAGGATCGACGAGTGCTGTCAGCGATGGACTCCGTGCCGCGCCACCTCTTCGTGCCCGAGCCGTTGCGCGCCGCAGCCTACGAAGATCGACCGTTGCCGATTGGCGCCGGGCAAACCATCTCGCAGCCCTACATCGTCGCCTTCATGACCGAATTGTTGGAGCTCAAGGGAGAAGAAAAGGTATTGGAAATCGGCACGGGGTCGGGCTATCAGGCCGCGGTGCTGGCCCGGCTGGCGCGGGAAGTGTTCTCCGTCGAAATTCTGCCGGCGCTCAGCGAGGGGGCCGCGAGGGTTCTCGGCCAGCTCGGCCTCACCAACGTTCAACTGAAAGTGGGGGACGGCTTTTTCGGCTGGCGGGAAAAAGCACCGTTCGACGTGATTCTGCTGACCGCGTCGGCGCCCAAGCTGCCCGAACCGCTCTGGCAGCAGTTGCGCGAAGGTGGGCGATTGATCATGCCGCTGGGCGAGGAACGGCGGGCGCAGCGATTGATGCGGTTCACCAAAACCGGAGGCAAACCCGTTGCCGAGGATCTTACCGGGGTGCTTTTTGTGCCGCTGACGGGGGCGATTCGGGAGCAGGCGCGCTGAGCGCTGCGGTCCGGCTCTTTCTTGGCTGGGTCGAGGGAAAACGATAGATGATTTCCCCGGGGCGCACGAGATTCAGCTCTTCGCGCGCGACCTGCTCCAGATAAAGGTCGTCGGTGCGCAGCCGCGAAATGCGCTTGCGCAGGGCGTCGTTTTCCTTTTGCAGGCGGAAGTTTTTTTCATCGAGCGTGATTTTCTCGCCTCGTAAGCGCCATAAATGAATCGCGCCCCGCTCTCCGAAAACTGCGTAAACGAAGAGCAAAAGAATAAGCGCGGTCAAAAGATAGAGCGGCCAACGCTGTGATAATTGAGCGAACAGCTTCATTTGCGTGGGTGAAACGGATAGAAATATACCATAATTTATGTTTTTGTGCTGGTAACCATTTTTTGGAGGCGGGTGATGAAAATACAACGGGTGCATGCGCGCGAAGTATTGGATTCCCGGGGGCAGCCCACTGTGGAAGTCGAAGTGACTCTCAAAAACGGCGTCCGCGGCCGGGCCACGGTTCCCTCCGGCGCCTCCACAGGCGTCCACGAGGCCGTGGAGCTGCGCGACGGCGGCAGGCGGTTTTTGGGCAAAGGCGTGGCCCGCGCCGTCGCCCATGTCAACGAAAAGATCGCGCCGCGGCTGCGCGGTAAAGACGCGCGGGAGCAGCAAGCGATCGACCGGCTCATGGTCGATCTCGACGGCTCGCCGAACAAGGGCAAGCTCGGTGCCAACGCGATCCTCGGAGTCTCCCTGGCGGTCGCCCATGCCCAGGCCCGCGCTCGAGGTGTTTCCCTTTATCGCCATCTCGGCGGCGCCGCGGCCAGCACCCTGCCAGTGCCGATGTTGAACGTGCTCAACGGCGGCGTTCATGCCGACAACAACGTCGACGTGCAAGAGTTCATGATCGTGCCCTACGGCCTGAAAAGTTTTGCCGAAGCGCTGCGCGCCGCGGCGGAAATTTTTCTGACGCTCAAGAAGGTTTTGCATGATCGATCTCTTTCCACCAGCGTCGGCGATGAGGGCGGTTTCGCGCCTCGGGTCGCAAGCAACGCCGAAGCGATCGAGCTTCTGCTGGAGGCGATCATGCAGGCGGGCTATCGACCGGGACTGCAGGTCGCTCTGGCTCTGGACGTGGCCTCCAGCGCGTTCTTTGAGGACGGCAAGTACGTTTTCAAAAAATCCGACGGATGTGCGCGCGGACGAGAGGAAATGGTCCGGCTCTATGAGGATTGGGTGAGGCAATATCCGATCATTTCCATCGAGGATGGGTTCGCCGAGGACGACTGGGACGGTTGGCGCATGATGACCCAAGCATTGGGCAAATCCATTCAGTTGGTCGGCGATGATATTTTCGTCACCAATAGGGATCGGCTCCAGCAGGGCATCGATTCCGGAGTGGCCAACTCGATTCTCGTCAAAGTCAATCAAATCGGCACGCTAACCGAAACCCTCGACACCATGGCACTGGCCAAAAGCGCCGGCTACACCACCGTGATCTCCCATCGCTCCGGCGAGACCGAAGACGTGACGATCGCCGACCTCGCGGTGGCGACCGAGGCGGGGCAAATCAAGACTGGCGCTCCCTGCCGCGGCGAGCGCACGGCGAAATACAACCAGCTGTTGCGAATCGAAGAGGAGCTGGGCAAGCGAGCGGTTTATGCCGGGAAAAACGCCTTTCTCGTCCGGCACTAAAGTTGAATTGTCGCGCTCCGCTGCGGCGTCACGGCGGGGAATTCGCCGCGGCAAGCGAGAAACGCTCGGTGAGAAAAGCGCCCGAGCCAATGCCATCGCGACGCGCTTGGCCCTGACCTATCCCGATGTCGAGTGCCCGCTCACCCATCGTAATCATTTCGAACTTCTCGTGGCGGTTATCCTTTCCGCCCAATGCACCGACGCGGCGGTAAACAAAGTCACGCCTGAGCTTTTTCGCCGTTATCCCGATGCGGCGGCGCTCAGCGGCGCTTCCACTCACGACATCGAAGCGCTGATCCGCACTCTCGGCTTGTTCCGCGCCAAGGCGAAATCCCTGCAACGGTGCGCCCGACAATTGGTTGAAGAGTTCGAGGGCCAAGTGCCGGCCGCAATGACGGAGCTAACAAAACTCGCCGGTGTCGGGAGAAAAACCGCCAATGTGATTCTCGGCCACGCCTTCGCCACTCCCGGCATCGCCGTGGACACCCATTGCAAGCGGCTGTGCAATCGCCTCGGGCTGACCGGCGAGCAAGACCCAACCAAGATCGAAAGAGACCTTGGGTGTTTGCTGCCGCCCAAGGAATGGATCGGTTTTTCCCACCGCCTCATCATCCACGGCCGGCGCGTGTGCCATGCGCGCAAACCGAATTGCGGCGGCTGCATGTTGCGAGAGTGGTGTCCTTCGCGGGAGGCGGCGTGATTGCGCCTTTGCGGAGACCGGCAACGGCGGCCGCGGGGGCTCTCAGATGGCTAAGACTCGACTTCTTCCGGGGTTACTGTGAAAGAGTATTCACCACACAGACATAACGCGGCAAAGCCGTAACCAATGCACCGATCGTTCTTTCACCACAGAGGCACGGAGATCGCAGAGTTCGGAGTATTTTATAATCGAAAACTCTTTACTCCGCGTCCTCCGCGTCTCCGCGGTGAGCCACACGGAAGTCTGAAGACCTAAAACTCGAAGGCGACCTCCAGTTTAAAATCGGGCGACGCCAGATGCACGCAGACAACCTCGCTTGCCTGTGAGGAATAGGGCTTCGTCGTCGTCTCGTAAACTTCAGGAGGCAACATGGTAAAGTTCATGCCACTCTCCGATAGTCTGGCGCAGGCGTTCCCGTTGGCGATATTGACAAATTCCTTGCTTGCGTCGAGGGCGAGTTCGTCCGCCGTGTTGATATTTTCATCAAGCATGGTTGACGCCATCTGAAGCAACAGTTTCGCCGGCACCGACAAGAGATACTTGAATTCGACGTTGCTACCCGCGATCTTCTGCGAAATCACCCAGCGAAACAAGCGAATCTTGTCTTTACCCATTTCACAACGCTCGATTTTGATGTTTTGCTTGGCGAATTGGGTAAACATCATGATCATCAAATCGGTAAAGGTCTTGACCAGATTTTTGTGGAGGAGTTTGTTAAGAGCATCGGAAACCTCCGAGGAGATATTTTCTGCCGCTTTCTTGTATTCCTCAAACTCCTTTTCCAGCATCTCGAGGGTGAGATAGCCTTTCATAACCAGCACTTCGCCGAACAGGACCCGGTGACTCGCCTGCTGCTTTTGAAGGAGCTCGTCCACCTGTGTTTGCGCGAGCGAACCTATCGCCACTGCCTGTTCGCCGAATCGAAGGCATGTTTTCCTTTGCTGATTAAGGATTTGTTTGATGGGAGTGTTTGCCGCTTTTCTTTTCGATGATGTGGCGTTCGATGGCCAGGCCTGTGCGACGTGGGGGAAGTCGAGATAGCTGTTGAGCACCGTCGGGTTTAGATCCACGACATTGGCAGCAAGATATTTGCCAGGAGCGTAACTACGTGGAAATAAGCTCAATCCTGTCAGCGAGTTGTGACATTTACTGTCGACGACCACCAAAACCGCACAGAAATGTAAAATGCCGTAGCCGTGCGTTATGGGAAGTCTGTTCGAGTCGTTATGAATTCCATTAATGTCACGAAAACGTCCTGGATTGTCCAATAACGTGCCACTGCGATCGATTAAACCCTCCCCGAGAGGACGGACCCCCCTTGGTTTTTATGGCATTTTGCACCGGCCGGGTGAGTGGCATGAATTTGGCTCTAAGGCGGGATGAATATTTTCGCTGATTCGGCACTCGGCCTAATTTCTACATGCGCAGGAGCGAATTGCGTGGCACCTTTCGATCAAAGAACTGACAACCCTTTTGCCCCGCGGGAAGATCAAACCGGCAAAGGGAAAGAGATGTTGGTTGGCTGGCTGGTCGGCAAAGCCGGAGTAGACTTTGGAGTTGCTCAGGCATTGGCGGCAAGCGACGTCCAGGCGGCGGAGCAATTGAAGCGGTTAGAGGAGACGCTGGTTGCGCGAATCAGTGAACTGCGGCAGGAAAAAAAGGTTGGCGGCGAAGTACCAGAAGGTTACGTGCGCGAGCTGAGCGCTTTACAGGCCGAGCTGCAAGGTTTTGCCAGGCGCATGAGTCTGGTCGAAGCGGCCGGGCAACAAACGGATCGGTTCGGTGACCAGCTGCGTGGGGGAATTGCCGCGCTTAAGGCAGAGCTAGTAGAGCAGCAGGGTAGGCTTCAGCCGGCGGACTCGGTGATTCGGCGGGTCGAGGAGGCGCTGGGCACCAGAATTCAAGACTTGCGGGATCAGATTGCGAAGACACAGGGTCATCTAGATGGCCGGGAAACACAGCTCAAGGAAGCGTTCAGCGCGGAGATCGTCGCACTACAAGCTCAGCTTGGCGAACGGCAAAACCGCCTTGACGCGCGCCATTCGACCATCGAAAAATTGCTCGAAAATGTCGCCGCGAATTTTCAGTCTTTGGAAGGCTGGCTGAGCGATAAGCTGCGCGTCCTCGAGAGCGGCAGTGGCGAACTAGCGCAACTTATGACGGAGACGCGCGCGGTGGCGCAGCGTATGGCCGAGGTAGAATTCGCCGCGCAACACCGGCAGGCGGTCGGTGTCAGCGACACGCTGACGACCGAGCAGATAAACCGGTTGGAAGAGGCGCTCGTTGCGCGGATCGGCGAATTGCAAAGAGGGCAAGAGATTGGGGGAGAACTCTTAGAAAGGCGCGAGCGTGAGTTAAGCGATCTTAGGGCGGAACTGCGGAGTTTTGCCGGACGGATCGGGCTGGTGGAATCGGCCGGACAACAGACCGAGCGGGTGAGCGACGCCCTTCGAGGCGAAATTGCAGCGCTCAAGTTGGAGTTGGTGGAGCAGCGCAAGCTTGAGCCGGCGGCCTCGGTGATTCGGGGAATCGAGGCGGCACATAACGCAAAGATTCAAGCATTGCAGGATCAGATAGCCAAGGGGCAAGAGCGACTGGAAGCTCGGGAAGTGCGGTTTAGCGGAATTGAAACGGATCTTCAGGGGCTCGGCGGGCGGCTCGCGGAAGCGGAGTCCGTTGCACAACAGCTCCGAACATGGGTGAAAAGTGAGACGGAGTCGGCAGGGAAGCTGAGCGAGGAACTAAAAACGGATGTAGCTGCGTTGCGCGATCAGTTCCATGACCGTCGCGACAAAGACCTCGCCATCGAGGGAATCGAAGCGGCGCTCGGCGCGAAAATCGAAGAGTTCAAAAATAACGTCGGGCAAAAGTTGGGCGCTCTGGAGGGCCGGGAAAGCGAGCGCGCGGATTGGATTAAATCGCTAGACCAAAGCTTCGGCGCCAGGATGACGGAGCTGGAGAATCAATTAAGCGAGAAGCTTCGGGGCCTCGATGGCGGCCGCGAAGAAACGGGACAGCTCAGGTCCGAGATGAGCGTACTCGCGGACAGGATCGCCCGGCAGGAATTGACGACACAGCAGGCCCAGGCATTCGCCGCCAATGAAGCGCAGGGGACGCAGCAACTGGTAAACAGTCTAAAGGCGGAGATGACCGGGCTGCGGGCCGACCTGAATGAACAGCAACAGAAAACGCCGCCCACTGATTCCCTCATCAAAGGGATCGAGGAAAGTCTCCAGCCGAA
>JAUYJC010000200.1 GCA_030688735.1 Deltaproteobacteria bacterium | reverse complement strand
TGGCCGGGGGCCGAGTCAAGGGGTCGATCTCACGGAAATCACACGTTCGTGTCTGATATAGTTTCTAGGCACAAATGCGGGATGTAGGCTTAGGAGCGGGAGTAGGGGTAAGGGTTGTGGCTCTCTAGCCCACCCTCACCTTAACCCCTCCAATGGAGGGCAAGGATAGACGTTATGGAAATTAAACTCACGATATTGGGACGCGTCGTTAGCGCAATGCTTTTTGGACGAAGCTAAAGTCAAAAACTTTGCTCGGCGGGATTTCCTTGCCGGTCTCGCCCAAGCTTTTCTGCGTGAATTCGATGGCGCCTTTCATCCAGGCGTCGTCCGCGGAACCGTCGACGGGAAGGCGACTCAAATAAAGCTCGAAGAGCGCTTCGTTCAGGGCCGGGTCCTTTATGCTGAAATAATCAGAGAGAATCTTTATCGCTTCGGCGCGATTCTGCCGGGCGAACTGGAGGCCGCGCACGCTGCCTTTGACGAAGGCGAGCACATCGTTCGGGCTGGTTTTTATTTTTTCATCCGTCACGCCGATGCCTCCGGTCGGATAGGTCGGCATGTAATCGCCGGAATAGGCGAGCCGGTTAAAACCCTCGCGTTGCAGAATCAGCGGCCTCGGCGGGGTGAGCAGCGCGGCGGCGATGCGGCCGGTTCTCAGCGCCAGGACTGTGTCCTCCTGGCCGCCTACAACCAGGCTAATCACGTCTTTGTTGGGCGTGAGGCCGTGCTTCTGGACGATTAACTGGGTGAGCAGATCGATGGCGCCGCCGCGCGAAGAGATGCCGACGATCTTGCCTTTGAGGTCCTGGACCGAGCGAATATCCTTTTGGGCAATCATGTCGAATTGGGGTTTGGCCGAAGCGATGAAGACCAATTTTACCGGGAGCCCGCGCACGGCGGCGGCGACGGTGGACCCGGATGCCGAGGTAAAATCCACCGAGCCGCCCAGTAGAGCCTGCATGCCTACCGCGCCGCGAATCAATATAAACTCCGGGTCGAGCCCTTCGTCGCGATAAAAACCCTTGACCTGGGCAATCCTGAATGGAACCTCGGCAATGGAGACGGCGCTGACGGAGAAGCGCACTTTCTTGGGCTGCGCCGACAGCGGCCCGGCGAAAACCAGCAACAGACATACAAGGGTCGTGGAATAGACTTTAGCGCGCATCGTAATAATTATTGCCCCGTATCATATGAGGCTCTATCGCGCAACTAGAAAGAGGGTTTTTCAGCAGAATCTTTTCAAATTTCTGAGGGGCCTAAAAAATTGGCTATTCCCTTTTCCCGCCCCAAGTTGATTAACGGCGACAAGCTTCCGGTGTACTACGACGCGGTGTACTTTAACGCGGCGAAGGGGAAGTAAAAAAAATTCCGAGCTCCAGGTTTTCGGCTAAGCAGGTGGGTGAAAATGTAGTTACTATACCGCGGTGAAGCAAGGAGTCTTGCGAAAATCCCGTCGCAGAGGCTCGGTGTCAATCCATCCACGCAACTGGCCGGAGGCATTCCCGAAAGACGCTCAGTAGGCTCGCGCTCCTTAATATTAGCTACGACTTGTGGACGTACGACGTGAGGCATTCCCGTCAACAACACTTTTCCGGCCCGAAGAGACTACTAACGGATCGCATGGCTGCTCGAAAGATAATGGCAGAGCAGTTTAGCGTTGATCCGAAGTAAGAAAACCCTCATTCTTTTTCTTATTTCTTGGAATGAAAAGCCTTTGCCGTGAGGGTCAAGGGGGAAGGAATCGGACAAATGGTGCTGGCATATCACTTGCTCGCTATCCAATTGGAGTTTTCGGTGGCGGAATCTAGAAAGCGAGTTCCTATCATTTTAGGTCAAAGAGAATCCGCGTTTCTGCCGGCACTATTCGGATGTCCACAACGGTTTCACGGTTAAAATGAATATTTCGAGCCTAGTGATGCATGTCCAGCCGCAGTGTGCAGAGCAAGTGTGCGCGCAGCTCGAACAACTGCCCGGTGTCGAAGTCCACGCCGTCACCACGGATGGTCGCCTGATCGTGACCGTGGAAATAGGCGACGATCTGGAAATGACGCGGGCGTTCGAGCAACTGGGCGCGATCCCCGGGGTGCATGCAACCACGCTGGTCTATCACCATTCTGAAAAACTGGATGATGAATCCCCTGCAAAGAAGGAGAGCAAGCCATGAGCATGACGCGACGCGATTTCATAAAGTCGAGCGCCGTGGCGGCGGCCGCTGCGGCTGCCGACATCACGATCCTGGGCCTCAATGAAGCATTGGCGGCGGCCGCGCCCGACAAAAGCATCCGGTGGGACAAGGGCGCGTGTCGCTATTGCGGCACCGGCTGCGGCGTCATGGTCGGTGTCAAGGACGGACGCGTGGTCGCCACCCAAGGCGACCCCGACGCGCCGGTAAACCGCGGGCTGCTCTGCGTCAAGGGCTATTTTCTCGCCAAGGTCATGTACGGCAAGGACCGGCTCACGCGCCCGCTGCTGCGCATGAAGAACGGCAAGTTCGACAAGAACGGCGAATTCGCGCCGGTCTCCTGGAAGCAGGCCTTCGACATCATGGAGGAAAAGTGCAAGGCAGCTTTGAAGGCGAAAGGCCCGACATCCGTCGGCATGTTCGCTTCCGGCCAGTGGACCGTCTGGGAAGGCGTCGCCGCGGCCAAGTTCATGAAGGCGGGGCTGCGCTCCAACAACATCGACCCGAATGCGCGTCACTGCATGGCCTCGGCGGTCGCCGGTTTCATGCGTACCTTTGGCATCGACGAGCCGATGGGCTGTTATGACGACATCGAGCAAGCCGATGCCTTCGTGCTGTGGGGCTCGAACATGTCTGAAATGCATCCGATCTTGTGGTCGCGCGTGACCGACCGGCGGTTGACCGCCAAGCACGTCAAGCTCGCGGTGCTCTCCACGTTCTCCAACCGCAGTAGCGAGCTGACGGATCTCGAAGTGATCTTCAAGCCGCAGACCGATCTCGCGATTCTCAATTACATCTGCAACTACATCATTCAGAACGGCGCGGTCAATGAGGGGTTCGTAAAGCGGCACGTCAACTTCAGGAAAGGTGTGACCGATATCGGTTACGGGCTGCGCCCGAACCATCCGCTGGAACAGGCCGCGGGCAATAACGGCTACCCTGGGGCCGACGGCAAGCCCAAGGGCAATCCCAATGCGGCGAGCCCGATCACGTTTGACGAGTTCAAGCAGTTCGTTGCCGAGTACACGGTGGAGAAGGTGTCGGAACTTTCAGGCGTGCCGAAGGACAAGCTCGAAGCGCTCGCCCGGCTCTACGCCGATCCCAAGGTGAAGGTCACGTCGTACTGGACGATGGGGTTCAACCAGCACACGCGCGGCACGTGGGTTAACAACATGATCTACAACGTGCACCTGCTCGTGGGCAAAATCTCCGAGCCGGGCAACAGCCCGTTCTCGCTCACCGGCCAGCCGTCGGCGTGCGGCACTGCGCGCGAAGTGGGCACGTTTGCGCACCGACTGCCCGCCGACATGGTGGTGATGAACCCGAAGCACCGCGAAATCGCCGAGCAGATCTGGAAGCTGCCCGCGGGCACCATCCCCGGCCAGATCGGCTTCCATGCGGTGGCGCAGGACCGCGCATTGAAGGATGGCCGCCTCAACTTCTACTGGACGCTCTGCACCAACAACATGCAGGCCGGTCCGAACCTCAGTCAGGATCGGTATCCGGGTTTTCGCGATCCGCAGAACTTCGTGGTGGTATCCGACGCGTATCCGACGGTCAGCGCGCTCGCGGCCGACCTGATCCTGCCCGCCGCGATGTGGATGGAAAAAGAAGGCGCCTATGGCAACGCTGAGCGGCGCACCCAGTTCTGGCGCCAGCAGGTGAGAGCGCCGGGCGAGGCGAAGTCCGATCTCTGGCAGATCATGGAGTTCTCCAAGCGCTTCAAGGTCGAGGAAGCATGGGGTGAAGAGCTGGTCGCCAAGATGCCCGAGGCCCGCGGCAAGACACTGTTCGCTGTGTTGTTCGCCAACGGCGAAGTCAACAAGTACCCGCTCAAGGACCTGCAGCAGGGATTCGAAAACGATGAATCAAAGCATTTTGGCTTCTATGTCCAGAAAGGGCTGTTCGAGGAATACGCGAAGTTCGGGCGCGGTCATGCGCACGATCTTGCGGCCTTCGATACGTACCACAAGGCACGCGGGCTGCGCTGGCCCGTGGTGGACGACAAGGAAACGCTGTGGCGTTTCCGCGAGGGCTACGACCCGTACGTGAAGAAGGGCGAAGGCGTGAAGTTCTACGGCAAACCAGACGGCAAGGCGGTCATCTTCGCCCTGCCCTATCAGCCGCCGGCCGAATCGCCGGACAAGGACTACGACCTGTGGCTCGCCACCGGTCGCGTGCTGGAGCACTGGCACTCCGGTTCGATGACGCGGCGCGTACCCGAGCTGTACAAGGCGGTGCCGGATGCATGGGTGTTCATGAACCCGAAGGACGCCGAGGCCCGCGGCCTAAAGCGGGGCGATGTGGTGAAAGTGGTCTCCCGGCGCGGCGAGATCCAGACCCGGGTCGAGACCCGCGGCCGCAACAAACCGCCGGTCGGCTTGGTCTTCGTCCCCTGGTTCGACGAGTCGCGGCTCATCAACAAGGTCACGCTTGATGCCACCTGCCCGATCTCGAAACAGACCGACTTTAAGAAATGTGCGGTGAAAGTAGTAAAAGCGTGAGAAGTGAGGGGGATGGAAGGCAAAGGCAAAATTGAGGCGGCGGCGCGCCGCCAGTTTCTGTTCGACACGGCGAAGGTGGCGTGCGGCGTGGGCATGCTGGGGCTCGGCCTCGGGCTCTACACCAAGCACGCCGGAGCGCTGCCACCGACTGCGATCCGGCCGCCCGGCGCGCGCCCCGAGCCGCAGTTCCTCGGCGCCTGCATCCGTTGCGGGATGTGCGTGCGAGACTGTCCTTATCACATTCTCGATCTCGCCAAACTGGAACAGGACACGGCGACCGGCACGCCGTATTTCGTGGCGCGCAGCGGCCCGTGCGAAATGTGCGAAGACATTCCCTGCATCAAGGCCTGCCCGACCGGGGCGCTTGATCACAAGCTCACCGATATCAACAAATCGAAGATGGGGCTGGCGGTGCTGGTTGATCACGAAACCTGCCTTAACTTCCTCGGCCTGCGCTGCGAGGTCTGCTATCGGGTGTGCCCGCTCATTGACGAGGCGATCACTCTCGATCAGCAGCACAACCCGCGCGGCAAGCACGCGATGTTCATTCCGACCGTGCACTCCGACCAGTGCACGGGCTGCGGCAAATGCGAACACGCATGCGTGCTGGAGACCGCGGCGATCCGGGTGCTGCCGCGCCACCTGGCGAAAGGCGAGCTTGGCGGGCACTACCGCGTCGGCTGGGAAGAGCAGAAGAAGGCGGGCAACCCGCTCAACCAGGGCGTAATGGACCTGCCCGACCGCATGCCGGAGACCACGAAATGAAACAGGGCCTCGGTGCCGAGGCGATCCGCGTCAAGGGCTGGCTCGCCGCGCACCAGTGGCTGCTGGCGCGCCGCGCCGCACAGTTCGCGGTGCTCGCCCTGTTCCTTGCCGGCCCGTGGCTTGGCTACTGGATCGTTAAAGGCAATCTCAACTACAGCCTGACCCTCGGCGTGCTGCCGCTTGCCGATCCCTATGTGCTGTTGCAATCGCTGGCGGCAGGGCACAGCCCCGAGCGCAACGCGTTGATCGGCGCGGCAGTCGTTCTGATCGCATATTTTTTGGTCGGTGGCCGCACCTACTGCGCGTGGGTGTGCCCAGTCAACGTCGTGACCGATGCGGCGCATTGGCTGCGCGCACGGCTTGGCGTGCGCGGCGGCACAAAAATCTCGCGCTCAACACGCTACTGGATCCTCGCCATGACGCTGGCCCTCGCTTTGATCACCGGCACCATTGCCTGGGAACTGGTGAACCCGGTCTCGATGCTGCACCGGGGCGTCATCTTCGGTATCGGAGCTGGTTGGTTCATTATCGTTGCGGTGTTCCTGCTCGATCTGTTCGTTGCCGAACGCGCCTGGTGCGGACACCTGTGCCCCGTCGGGGCCTTCTACAGCGCCGTGGGTAAATTCAGTCCGCTGCGCATCGTCGCCGTGCGGCGCGAACAATGCAACGATTGCGCCGATTGTTACGCCGTGTGTCCCGAACCGCTGGTGATCAAACCCGCACTCAAGGGCGCGGACGACGGCATCGGCCCGGTGATCCTGTCGCCCCATTGCACCAACTGCGGCCGTTGCATCGACGTTTGCTCGAAACATGTATTCGCTTTCGGCGCGCGCTTTTCCAATCGCCGCAAACCGCTGGCCGGCGTCGCACGGCAGGCGGCGTCGGGCAACGCAACAGCAGTTGAAGTGTACTAACGTAAAGGAGTCGATTATGAACAAATCCACCACTATTCTTTTGGCAACACTGGCGCTGGCGCTGTGGCAGTCCGTGTCGGCACAGCAGGCCGCGCCCAAGGTGCAGACGCTGCGCGGCGCTGGCACGGCTGACATAGACCGGGCGCCCGAGGACAAGCCCTATGTTGGCAAGGCTCCCGGCAGCCAGAAACCGATCGCGCGCACTTTTACTGGGCAGCCGCCGGTGATTCCGCACACCGTCGAGGATCTCGACGTGATCACGCTGGTGGGAAACCCGTGCCTCGCCTGCCACGGACCGGCAAACTACAAGTATGTAAACGCGCCGAAAATGGCCGACAGCCACTTCAAAGACCGTGACGGCAAGATACTTACGGAGGTGTCCCAAGCGCGCTATCAATGTACGCTGTGCCACGTGCCGCAGGCTGACGCCAAGCCGCTGGTGCAAAACACCTTCCGGGGCGTGGTGGAGGCAAAGAAGAAGTAACGCGGTTTAACGCTGTCAGCGCGTCGGCATATTCCTTACGCGCGATTCCGCTGGCGCGACGCTTGAGCCGGCTGGAGTGGGAGCATGTCAATCGCGTGCCGGCGCTGGTTCTAAAAAGCGAATCCCTATCATCCCATCGAGTCGGAGCTCGTCATCTCCATGCGGACTCCTACGCTCTCCGATCCAAGCTCCGGTACTGAATCGCCTCGGCGATGTATGCGAGCTGGATATCTTTTGAGCCGGCGAAATCGGCGATGGCTTTTCTAACCTCGGGCACGTGGCTGTAGGCCTGGGTGCTGAAGCCGAGCCGGTTGATCGGGGTTTCAACAGGCTTCTCCGTTTCATTTTTCAGAAAACACTGGCGCTTGATGTCTTTGGAAGCTAGCCAGTTCCTGGAATGATCCGAGTCAGCGTGTCATCAACGCCAGGGATTCGACGTGGAAGCTGTGCGGAAACAGGTCGATGGGCTGGACCATGCGGAGTTTGTAACCGTGGTTGGCCAATGCGCCAAGGTCGCGCGCCAGCGTGGCGGGGTCGCAGGACACGTAAAGAAGTTTCTCCGCGTCGAACGAAGCGAGCTCGGCCTCGAGACCCTTGGCGCCGGCGCGGGGCGGGTCGAGAACGAGCCGAGTAAACTTTTCCCGGCGCTGTCTTAAGCGCGAAAGCGCGGCCGGCACGGCGGAACAAATCCAGCGGATGTTTTCGAGGCCGTTACGCTGCGCGCTGAGTTTGCCGTTTTGAATCGACAGCTGGGAGCCTTCGACGGCGACCACTTCCGCGACCCGCCTGGCGACCGACAGCGTGAAGTTTCCCGCACCAGAGTAAAGTTCTAGCACGCGATCCTGACTTTGAAACTTGCCGGCGTCAAGCAGCTCGTCGAGAATCTTTCGGTTTCCTTCGGCGTTGATCTGAGTGAAGACATCGGCGTCGACTTTCATCGTGATGCCAGGTTCGGCGACAACAGAGATCGCCGTCCGACCCCATGTTCTGCGCCAGTTCGGACCGTGAAGGACAAG
>JAUYJC010000197.1 GCA_030688735.1 Deltaproteobacteria bacterium | reverse complement strand
ATTGGAACCGCGCTTCGATGCGCTGAAAGAGTTCGAAGAGCAATAGGCAGCAATTAACGGAGAAGGCCCATGGGTAAAAAACTCTTTTCACTGGCTCTAGGCGCTATGCTCTTTGCTCTTAGCATTCCCGCCCAGGCGCAGAAGTCAACGAAAATCCCCCTGATCGGATACTTAGAGGGTGGCCCCCTTTCCGCTCACGGGGCCCGCATCGAGGCGTTCCGTCAGGGACTGCGCGAGCTTAGCTACGAAGAGGGGAAAAACATTGTTATTGAGTGGCGATTCGCCGACGGAAAAGTCGATCGCCTCCCAGCGCTTGCGGCTGAGCTTTTGCAACTCAAGGTAGCTGTCATCGTTACGGGCGGTTCGTCGCCAACCCGTGCCGCCAAGGAAGCGACTTCTAGTATTCCCATTGTGATGGCACAGGATAATGACCCTGTTGCTACCGGAGTCGTCGCCAGTCTTGCGCGACCTGGCGGAAATATCGCAGGACTGTCTAACTTTGCCCCGGAGCTAAGCGGCAAACGACTGGAGATTCTGAGAGAGGTCGTCCCAAAACTCTCCCGCGTGACGGTCCTCGGGACTCCAACCGGCGGAAGAACCTACTCACTGGTAAGGAAAGATCTGGAACCCGCCGCAAACGCGTTCGGAGTGAAGCTCCAATTCCTAAACGTTTTAGAACCCAAGGATATTGAGACTGCATTTCGAGCCGCAGCCAACGGGCGGACGGACGGAGTCATGACGCTTCCTAGTGCCTTACTCGTTTCTCAGCGAGCACAGATTGTAGAACTTGCGGCAAAGAACCGGCTCCCCGCGATTTACCACCATAGCCAGTTTGCGGGAGCCGGGGGGTTGATGTTTTACGGCGTGAACGTCCTCGATTTGGACCGCCGCGCCGCTACGTATGTGGACAAGATTTTGAAAGGCAGAACCCCGGCCGACTTGCCGGTGGAGCAGCCGATGAAGTTCGAGTTCATCATCAATCTGAAAGCGGCGAAGCAGATCGGCCTGACGGTCCCGCCGAACGTGCTGGTGCGGGCGGATAAGGTGATCCGATGACCTCAAGATTGAACTGTATTCTCCTCCAACTCAATCCTGCGAGATTTGCTGAGGCGTCGATCCCGCCCGGATCATCCTTGCATTGCACTTGATTGCTCCCACGCTTTAGGGATAAATGGCTATACGTTGGGCGTCGGTCATCCCCTTCCTCTAACGCGAAAGGAGTTACCCGTGAATGTGCTTAGCTCCCTTGCAATCATCGCCTGCTTGGCCGCCAGTTCGCTTGCTACCGCCGCAGATGGCTTGCTCGTTCTGAAGAGCCCCCCACAGCGCTAAGGACACGATGAACCGGCTCGAGGATGTGGTCAAACAACGTGGGCTGAACGTGTTTGCGCGGATAGATCACGCGGCGGGTGCAGCGAAAGTCGGCAAGACTCTGCGGCCAACCGAGGTCATCATCTTTGGCAACCCGCAAGGCGGCACGCCCTTGATGGAGTGTGCGCAGACCGTGGGAATCGATCTTCCGCTCAAGGCCCCGGTGTGGGAGGACGCATCGTCCCAAGTTTGGCTCGGCTACAACGATCCTGGATTCCTAGGCCAACGCCATGGGGTTCCGCAGTGCGCTATCATCGAGAACTTACGCAAGGCACTCGCTGGTATCGCTGAGGCAGCCGTTGCTCGCTGACACAATGACGCCCCACCCTCCGTTCAAGACCGACCTGCCACGAGCGGCGCGCAGGTTAACGAAACGTTGCGAACCGCTGGGAACCGCTGCGGGAACCGCTGGGGTCGGGAACCGCTGGGGTCAGAGTACATTTTCGATTCATTTTCGATTCTGCTGAAAAACACTCGTTCACCCTTCGACACGGCTCAGGGCGAACGGGGATTGATTGATAACGTTAGGAATTTTCCGTTCATGCTGAGCTTGTCGAAGCATTCCAAGGGGTTTTTCAGCGGAATCATTTTCCTACTGCTTCTCTGAAATAGTTCTCTGATCCAAATTTGCGGAAGCACGAAAATGGTTCTTGTCGCAGCCTAAGGGCCAATCAACGGACATAAGTCGAAACATCGGTTAGGGCTTCCAGCCGCTCGACTTTAGCTCGTCGTTCGCCTTCTTCACAAAGCTCAAATCGAAAACGTCGCTAACTTTGATGTCGCGCTGAACCTTGGTGGTTCTTTTCATATCGTCGATTATCCCTTGCAGTGCCTTGTCGTCGCTGAACCCTTCGCGCAGGACCAGCTTGATCTGGATATCATAAATCGACGTGGCCAGCTCCCGGTCACTCAGGCGCAAGGCGTCCATCATATATTTGAGCGCCGGCTCCCGTTTGCCGACAAAGAAACTCATTCCTTTTATCGCGCCGCGGACGAACCGGAAGATTTTTTCCGGGTTTTGCTTGATCTTATCGCTGGAGGTGGCCAATCCGCCCTCGATCAGGTTGGCATATTCGCTCGCGTTCCCCAGCTTGGTAAAGCCTTCCTTTTGCGCGCGGACGCTCATGCCGGTGTTGAACAGCGTTGCGTGAATCGCCTTTGTCTGCAGGGCTGGGAACCGAACCGAGTCCCCTCCCATAACCACCAGATTGACGTCTTTCGCCGGGTCGAGACCGTTTTTCCTTAAGATCTCCCGCGCCACCACGGCGAGGGAGCCTTCCGGCGACATGATCGCGATATTCTTTCCGCGCAATTGGGCAATCGACTTGATGTCCGGCTGCGCGATAAGATCCCAGCCGGGCTTGTCTTGAAAGACAGTGACGAGCTTGACCGGAATCCCCCGAACCGCCGCCGCCAGCGCTTGCCGGCGTTGGTGAAAAAGTCGACATCGCCGGCAAGCGTCGTACGGATCGCGATCTCGCCTCGGATGCTAAGCAGCTCCACGTTGAGCCCTTCTTCTTTCATGTAGCCTTCTTTTTCCGCGATAATGAGGGCGAAGACCGAAGTGTTCAGCGACGGGTAGGCGACGCGCAGGTTATCGAGGGCTAGGGACGCATCGACGGCAACAAGCAAGAACAGCACCGCGACGACAACCCATCGGATCATCTTTCTACAACTCATGACATGCCTCCTTTTCTCTTCCGAATCGCCGCCCGGACTCGATCGAGCAATCGCAATGGCGCTGTCCGCCTTTTTAGCGCGCAAGCACGTTTCGGTCAAACGGTTACGGCTCTGCATAGCGTTCCGCTCCACCGTCCGGCACGGTTGGAACCTTGGAACTACTGGAACGATTGGAACACTCTCACGATAGCGTCAGCGCCACACGAAAACCGTAATCAGCGTACTTGAAGCCCGGCGGCAGCGAGCTGCGCGCCGCGCAGCGGCTGAACTTAATATGGTGGCGCCACGAGCCGCCGCGCGAGACGCGCCGCTGGCCGGAATCGGCTCCCTGCGGATTTCGCTCCGGCGAATAGCGATAGTAGTCGTAAGCATAAAAATCACTACACCACTCGTGCACGCCTTCGCTCATGTCGTAGAGTCCGAAGTCGTTGGGCTCGTTGGCGCCGACGCGATCGGGCCCACCGCTCTTCACGTCATAGCCCGCGTAGGGGCGCGCCGACGGCGGCTCGTCGCCCCAGGGATAGAGCGCGCCTTCACGACCACCGCGCGCGGCGCGCTCCCACTCGGCCTCGCTGGGGAGCCTAAAGGTTTTGGCGCTGCGCTGGCTCAACCACTCGCAGTACGCCGTCGCGTCGTGCCACGTTACACCCACCACCGGCTGGTCGTCGCCGGCAAACATCGGCTCGGACCGGAAGGGGGGCGCGCTCGTCTGCGTCTCCTTAACAAACCCGTTGTACTCCCCGTTGGTGACGGGGAATTTTCCCAGAGCGAAGCCGTCGACCCAGACTTTGTGGCACGGCCTTTCGTTTTCCTGCCCATGCTCGCTTCCCATCAGGAAATAGCCTTCCGGGATAACGACGATGTCAGGATTGACTGAACAGGTCATGACGACTCCGCGCGCCGCTGCTCGATGGCGTAGCGCACCAGCGCGGCATAGCGGTAGACGACGTGGGCGAATTTGCCGTAGGGCATGGTGATGAATAGACCGGCAACCAGTGCGAGGTGAACGACGAGCAGCGTTCCCATCGCCGCGGTTTCGCGCAGGGCCAAAAGCAGCATTCCAGTGAAGCTGGTTAGAAACAATATCACCAAGAACGCTACGTCCATGCTCAACATGGGCTCGGCGGTAGGATCGCGGTCGCTCCGCCATTTTAGAATCATCAGACCGCTCGTCCCGATCAGCAGCCCGATGCCGCCGACGGTACCCAGAACCACCGGCCAGCTCAACAGCGGGTAGGGCGCCTGCCAGCCGAGGAAGTGATCGTAGAAAGCCGCGACGCTGGTCGAAGCGAAATCGAGGAGGAATCCGTAGAAGACGAGATGATGGAACCATCGGCGCGAGTTCGAGAACGCCGCGTCCGGATAATTGCAACCGGCGCCGCCGCCTTTCATGTAGGCGAGACTGAAGGCGTCCGCCGTCGCGCGCCAGAGCGCGGCGAGATCGATCATCTCTCTCACGCCGCCTTGCGTCTCGCGCCAAAAGCGCAGCGCGCCGGCCAGCAAAACCGCAAATCCATAGAGCGCGATGATCGTTGGCGGCACGGTCATGGCAGCGTAAGGAACGACGCGATAAAAGGCGCCCTCGCCGAGATGAGGCGCCAGTAAGACATCGCGCCCCATGAACATCAGCACGAAAAACGCGATCGTTACCAGCGCGCCCAACGTAATCAAACTCACCGCCAGTCCATTTCTCTTGAACAAACCGGAAAGAAGCGCCGGCCAGCTATACTCCCGGTAAGTGTCCGCGCGCAGCTCGCCCATGAGCTTGGGGACGTTCACGGCGAACTCATGGGGCGGCGCGTACTGGCAGGCGTAGTAGCAGTCGCGGCAATCGAAGCAGAGGTTGGCGAGATAGACGAGATCGGCCTTCGTGAAGATTCGGCGCTGCTCCATCGCCGGGAACACCGCGCAGTAGCCCTCGCAGTAGCGGCAGGCGTTGCAGATCGTCATCTGCCGCGCGCCGTCTTGAATAAGCTCAGAATCCGGCATGGCGCGCCGCCTCCCGGCCGGCGATGCGGCCGAAGACCGAACCGATGGTGAGGCCGAATCCTGCCAGGTACCCTTTTCCCAAAATATTGCCCGCCATTACTTCTCCCGCGGCGAAAATGTTATTGGCCGGGCGCTCGTCCTGCGTGATCACCCGCGCCTGCTCATTCACGGTGACGCCGAGATAGGTAAAGGTGATTCCCGGCCGCAGCGGGTAGCCATAGTAAGGCGGCGTGTCGATGGGCCGCGCCCAGTGGCTCTTCGGCGGGTCAAGTCCTTCGGTCCGGCAATTATCCAAGCCGCCGGGATCGAACGTACCCGGTCGCACCGCTCGATTAAAATTGTTGACCGCCGTCGCGAGTGCGGAAGAATCCAGACCCAGCGCCGAGGCCAATTCTGGAATCGAAGCGGCCTGAACGGGCGGAAACACCGACGGCAAAAAAAGCGGCAGCGCCGTGGCGTCAATAATCGAATAGGCGATTTGGTCCGGCTGCGCCGCGATGAGCTTGCCCCAGATCGCGTAGCGCTTGGGCCAGAAGTCTTCGCCCTCGTCGTAAAAACGCCTGACCTCTTTGTTGACGACGATGCCGAAGGGCACGCTGTCGAGGCGCGTGACGATGCCGCCGTCGAACTTCGGCGCGCGCGCGTCGAGAGCCACGGCGTGGCAGCCGCGCGGATCGCCCACCGGCTTCGCGCCATGTTTGAGCAACTCCTTCAACAGGCGTCCCTGGTTGTGCTTGGTGCCACGGATGATGAAATTGTCGGCGGCATCGCCCCAATATTCTTTCAGCCAGGGAATATTCGCTTCGAAGCCGCCGGCGGCAACGACGATGGCTTTTGCGTTGATTTCCTCATGCGTAGCGCCGTTACCGGTCACCACCGCCGATCGCACTTCGCCGTCGCGCATCCTAAGCTCGCAGACTTCGGCCTCGTATGCGATTTCGATTCCCAGTTTGGACGCGGTATCGTAGTAGGCGTTGACCATCGCCTTGCCGCCGCCGAGCATGAAGAGATTGGTCCGCGTCAGGTGCAGCGTGCCGCGCAGCGGTTTTTGCCAGCGCACGCCGCTGTCGGCCATCCAGTCGCCCAAGGTTTCCGATTCGCGAATCACCAAGCGGGCGAGTCGCTCGTTGGTTTCTCCTCCCGTTACTTGACGCAGGTCTTCCCAGAATTCGTCTTCGCCGTACGGGCCGGTGACGTAATCCGTCGCCCCTCTGTGCATGTAACGGATGTCGCGGGTGTGGCGGCTGTTGCCGCCGCGAAAATCTTTGATCGCGCTCTCGAGCACCAGCACCCGCGCGCCGGCGCGCCGCGCGCTGATCGCCGCGCATAGGCCGGCGTTCCCGCCGCCGATGACCAGAACGTCGCAGGAGTACCTTTGATCGGCCATTATCCGAGCAAAACGCCCGCCGGCCAGTGGAGGCTGAGCAGCCAACTCATGGATAGGGCTACCGCGACCATGGTGCCCGCGTAAAGCAGAGCGTAGGGCCAGCTCATCTTGACCCAGCCGTAGAGAAAACCAAAAGTGAAAAGCGCTGTGGCGACGCCGAACCCCGCAAGCCAGATGAGCGAAAAAAACAAGACCAGCGAAACGAAATAACCGAAGGCCGCCATGGCTTTCTTGCGCGTCTCGATCCCCGGCAGCGCGGGCGTGGCGCGCAGATCGAGAACAATCTGACCTACGGCCATCAATATCGCAGGAATCGTCGCCGCCATCGGAAAGATCGCGCCTAAATAGGGAAAGGTGCGGGATTCATAGAGCGCCCCGATTACGACGAGCAAAACAACAAGGGTGAACAGGATCGAAGGGGTTTTCCCCAAGCGCACCGATCCTTCGGATGAGTCCTCGTCCGGAACTTCCTTCCCCTTGCTCTTGCTGCGGTAGATCCAAACGATTGATCCCAGCAACAAGAGCCCTTGCACGATAACTCCGGGCCGCAACAACCACTCCATTCCGTAGCGGCTTATGGATAGCCAAAGGTATTGTTCGGTGGGCTTGGTCAGAACGAAGCCGACGAGAAAAGGCGCGCGCGGCCAGCCCAGCTGCTTCATGAACCAGCCCAACAGTCCCAGCCCGAGCATGGCGTAAAGATCGCCGAAGTTCTCGGAGCTTTGAAAGGCGCCGAAAAAGATCGTCACCACGATGGCCGGCGCCAGCCGATCAAATGGAATCCAAGTCAGGCGCGCCAGGGCCGGGCTCAAGAAAAGGCAAAGCGCGGCGCCGATCGTGTTGGCGAAGGCAAAACTCCAGATGATCGTAAAAATCAGGTCGAGGTTTTCCTGAACCATGCGCGGGCCGGGCTGAATGCCGTAAAAGTAAAGCGCGCCCAACAGGATCGCCGACGGCGCTCCTCCCGGAACGTTAAATAGAAGCGTGGGGATGAAATCGCCGGCCTCGACGGAATTGTTGGCGCTCTCAGGGCCGATCACGCCGCGAATATCTCCCTTGCCGAAGCGCTCTCGGTCGCGGGCCATGGCGACCACGTGCCCATAGGCCATCCAGGATCCCGCCGTGGCACCGATGCCGGGAAGGATGCCGGCCCAGACACCGATGAGCGCGCCGCGCACGACGATCCCCCAATGTTGGATCACGTCTTTAACTCCTTGAAGCCAGCCGCTGCCCAGACCGATGCGCTCGGCGATCTGGCCGCCTTTGGCCAGCAGATCAATGATTTCGGCGATCCCGAAGACTCCCAAGGCCACCCCAGCCAGGGGGATTCCGTCCATGAGGTAAAGCTGGTCGAAGGTGTAGCGATAGACGGCATCAGCGGGAGCGGCGCCGACGCTGCCGAGTAAGAGTCCCAGGCATGCCGCCAGACCGCCTTTGAGCGGTGCGCCGCCGGTTAGAAAGCCCGCAAAAGAGAGACCGAGAACGCAGAGCATTAATAACTCGGGCGAGCCGAAGAGGAGAACAAGGGGCCGCGCGATGGGAAGGGAAAGCGTCAAGAAAACCGCGCCGATGAGGCCGCCGATCAATGAGGACAAAAAGGCGGCACTCAAGGCCCTGGCTGCCTGGCCCTGCTTGGCCAGTGGATGACCATCGAGCACAGTCGCCGCGGCGGCGGCGGAACCCGGAGTGCCGATCAGCACCGAGGTGATCGTGTCCGAGGTATGGACCACCGCCAGCGATCCGACCAGAAGGACCATCGCCGTGTGGACGTCAAGCGTATAGATGAAAGGAAGGAGGATGGCTACGCAGGCAATGCCGCCGAGGCCTGGTAGAATGCCGATGACCGTGCCGGCCATGACACCGGCCATAAGCACTCCCAAATGAACAGGATTGGCGAACCTCTCAAGCGCAATTAGGGCAGCGTCCCACATGGGAGAGCGATGAGGTCAGTCCGTTGTCAATAGATCATTGGAGCATTGGGCCGCATTGGAGCCTTCTCAATCGAATTCATTGTTCCACTGCTCCATTGCTCCGAAGCAAACGCTTTCTTGCGTTTGCTTTAATCGAGCTTCACGCGATACTTCTTGCCCACCCATTCCCTGACGAAACGCCGGGTATCGGCGTCGATCTGAAAAGCCTGCTGGATGGTTTTTTCCAGCCGATCGCCGCGCACAAGAGGATAGCCCCCCAAGATCTTGTCGGTCTTGGTGAGAAACTCCTTGTCCTTCTCAAGTCGGTCCGCGGCCTCATAGAAGGCCTTCAGCGCCTCTACCGGGGCATCCATTTTGACCCAGAGAATCTTTTGTACGGCAAATGCAGATGGCATGAAGATTTTGTAAGTATCCCAAAATTTACCCGACGGTTTCTTTCCCTTGAACTTCTCATACACTTCGGGAACCGTCGGGAGATCGGGCACGGCGGGGTCTCTGACGATATTGCCCTTGTCGTCGAGTTGGCCGAAGCTCATCAGCGGTATCGCTTTGCCTTCTTTGATCAGAGGGACCACAGTAGCGTTATAGGCGGGCGTGGTCTGATAATCGAGATTGGTTTCTCCCCGTTCAAATGCGATCCGGGCCTCTCCTCTGCCTTTGAAACCGAGCACTCCCCTTGCATCCAGGTCCAGCAATTCGAAACTGATGAGCGGAATCATGTCGAGGCCGATGGCGCTGATCCCGCCATAAATCAGGTCCTTGGCTTTGGCGAGATCCTCCACCCTTTTGACACCCGTGGCCGGAGACGTATACATGACGCCGCCCACCGGATTCACCAGCAACGGCTTCCACTGGCCAAAGTCGTACTTCGCCGCCTTGTCTCCCAGGAGGACCGGAAAGTAATTGGTCGCCGAGCTTACCAGCACCATGAGACCATCCGCCTTGGCTTTGAGAGCAAATTCCATCATGCCTGGGATGGCTCTGCCGCCGCCAATGTTACGAAAGTTGAATTTAGGATGGCCGGGGATATTTTTTTCAAGATACGGCGCGATCGTGCGGATCCAAATGTCGGATCCCCCTGCGACGGGAAAGGGAATGATGGTTTCGATCGTCTTCCCTTCATAATAGGGAGCCGCCCCGAGTGCTTGAGTGGCAAGCCCGAGTGTTAATGCGCAAACGGCGAGCCATCTATGAACCGGCAATTTGGCTTTGAAACGGATCTGTCCCATGGCACACCTCCAAATGAGTTTCTTCATCCTTACTGTCTTGCATCTTGGTCTGTCAAGGGCGAAAATCTCCCTTGTCATTTCGAGCGCAGCGAGCAATCTTAGATCCCTCGCATACCGCTCGGGATGACAACCGGACGTTCTGCGGCATCACGGCACAATCATATGGAGAGCGCCACATGGCCAAAGGGAAAGTGAGCTTGAGGACCTGCGCGCAGATCATGGCCGAATTCACCTTTGGGCTTGACTACGATTCTATTCCCGCCGAAGTCA
Organism: Deltaproteobacteria bacterium; assembly: GCA_030688735.1. Classification (GTDB taxonomy): domain Bacteria; phylum Desulfobacterota; class Binatia; order UBA9968; family UBA9968; genus JACPFE01. The sequence goes on along the minus strand of JAUYJC010000197.1, from coordinate 2,770 downwards.
TGACCGCGGCGCGAAGATACTTGGCTGACACGTTGGCATGCGCACTCGGAGCCTATAACACTGCGGCTGCTCGATTGGTAAGAAAATATGCAATCGAAAAGGGCGGGCGCGCCGACGCGACGATCCTGGGTACCGAGCAAAAAGTGCCGGCGGGCTTGGCCGCATTGGTTAATGGCACCATGGTTCGCTATCTGGACGCCAACGACATCTTCGTCTTGAGTCGCGGCGGAGCATCCGGCCATTGCAGCGACGGCACGCCCGGGCTCCTGGCTCTGGCCGAACAATCGCAGCGCAGCGGAGAGGAATTGCTCACCTGCCTGGTGGCATCCTACGAGCTGCAAGGCGCGTTGGCGGAAACATTTCATTTCCGGGAGCGCGGCCTTCATCCACTCACCAGCGTTGCATGGGTCGTCCCGATCGTCACCGCTCGTCTTGTGGGCGCAACTCCCGTTAAAGCCGTGCACGCGTGCGGTCTCTCCATAGCGACAAGCACGGTCCTCAATACATGGCTCAGGCCAACGCGCACCATTCCCATGATCAAGAGCGTTGCGGTGGGGTTGGTCCTCGAGCGCGTCCTAGAGGCCAGCGCATTGGCAAAACTGGGAGTGACCGCCACAGAAGATGCGTTCGAGACGGCTTTCTCCTGCTTCGGTTCCGTACCGGTGTCCCCGATTGATCCAACGGCGGTTGAGCAACTCGGTCGAACTTGGCGCATGAGCCGAAATATGATCAAACGCTACCCGGCCCAGATCAACACGCAGGCCGCCATCGAGGCCGCCCTCGACCTGCATCAAAACGGTGTACGCGCCGACAGAGTGCGAAGACTCATTCTCTATGGCCACCGAGACGTCTGCGGCGGCGTGCAGGGCTCGTCGCAAGCGTTTGCGCCCGCAAGCCGCGAGGCAGCGGACCATAGCACGCCGTACGTAATGGCGATGGCTCTCCTGCGCGGCCGGCTGACCTCGCGGGAATATGACGGAGCGCCATGGGAAACCGCCGAGGTAAAGGCTTTGATGGCGAAGATCGAGCTGATTGAAGAACCGGCAAGGAACCGGGCCCTCGACGCCGAGGGGATGCTTGGCGTGCGCCTGGTGGCAGAATTGACGGATGGCCGTATGGAGGAAATCACAGTGCGGCAACCGAAGGGTCACCCGGATGCGCCATTGAGCGATGCCGACCTCTTGGAAAAAATGACCTGGCTGATTGAAGGCATTGCGCCGGCGCACACTCCCGAACGATTGCTGGACGTCTGCGGCCGCCTCTCAACCGCTGAGGATGTTCAACGGCTCGTTGGGACGTGCAACGTCACGCAGAGATGATCGTCGGACCGCCATATAAGTTTTCAGTCAAGCTAAAGGAGACTGTCCGCGTAAACGCCGCCTAACTTTGCCTCGTGAAGCCGTTCATCTATTACACCTCTCTGGTCTTGGCGCTGTTATTTCTTATCGTGGCCGCTTCCGCGTGGATCGAAGTTTTCCATCACGGAGATTTCTTCACGCATCCACTGACAAAATCTGCCGCCGGTTGGTCGATGACGGGCCTGATGTTTCTAGCCGTCGGGCTGCGCGGGTGGCGGCGTCGCAATCGAAAAAACGAAAACGCAAACTAGGCGAATAAATCAGCGCCGCAGGTTTAGCAGATTGCTTAAAACTCCACTTGCAGGCTGGTCAAGAGGATCTCAGAGACAAGGCGCGTCACATCGCTATTCGTGATCGTTGCTCGTTTTCGTAAAGCGAGCGCGATTACCCGCGAGGCCATACGATGCGAGACTGACAATTACTTCGGAAGGTCGAGGGGTATAGTTACGCCCAGGTTCGGATGGCTCACGAGCGCTCGGCTGCGGTCGGCCCTTCTCAAGTAGAAAAGAGACAAAATGGGAATACAAATCGGAGGTGTCCAAAATCTCTCCCTGAATGCCGCCACGCACGTTCTCGTAGCGAATTTCTAGGCATTGATCGTCGGACTTCGTGACGCCAACCAGCTGACCGCTTTTGAGGTCCACGACTTTGCCAGCGATGCGCAGCACATTGGTCAAACTGTTGGCGTCAGGCAGCGCTTCCGGATTCAGACGACGGCCGCGCCCCTGTCTATCCAAGCTCTCGATCTCCGGAAATGAATAATGGAGATCTCGCAACCGCGGGCGAACTATCCGTGCATCTCTGAACTGCCTTCCCGCCCCTTTCGCCAATTCACGGATGACCATACTATAGTCACCGTAGTGGAGTTTAAACGTATCCATCGAAAGCCGTTCGAGGGTTTGGCCGATAGCCCGCAAGGTTTGCGCGGCGTTCAGAGAATAACCCCGAAGCAAGTCGCGAGGAATCAGACCGGCAGAGATAAGAGGTCTCGTTCACCGGCTAGTGCGCACGTTACATGCCAGCTCCGTACGAAACGCTTCCCCAAAGTGAAACCAATTGTAATTGAAGAAGATTTCTCACACGGGGGGGCGACAGTTAACCGGCTCCCTGATCTTCTTTGTTATTGCCTAGACGGGAAAGAGCGGTCAAGTAGTAGCGGATATTGCCTTGGATACCGGCGCCAAATTGGCTCTCCAAAAAGCATGTCGAAACATGGTCGTCGTGCCTTGTTTGGCCCGGCAATCCGCCTTTTAAGGCAAAATGGGCATCCCCTTCACACACGTCGGCACCAATGATAGCGTTGAGGGATGGAAAGCCCAAGGCATCCCGTCGCCGGGGTTGATTACCCTCGGACCTTTCAGGAGTTCGACGCGTGGTTGGGCAGCGAGACGGCGTGCCGGGAGTATATCCGG
>JAUYJC010000170.1 GCA_030688735.1 Deltaproteobacteria bacterium | reverse complement strand
CCCGGATTGATCGAGGCGTCGGTTTGAATGAAGTTATCATAGGGTCCTTGGCCGATGTGCCGCCCTTTGGCGCTGACAATTCCCGACGTCACCGTGCTATCCAAGCCGAAAGGGTTGCCGATGGCCACGACCCATTCCCCGACCTCAAGGCGATCCGAATCGCCAAGGGTTGCAGCCTGAAGGTTGGTTTTGGCTTTGATCTGGATTACTGCGATGTCGGTCTTCGGATCCCGGCCTATCACTTTGGCCTCATATTCTTGATCATCGGTAGCCAATTTGACAACGATTTTTTGCGCGTTTTCGACCACATGGTTATTCGTCAAGATCGATCCGTCACCGTCGATAATAAAGCCGGAGCCCAAGCTGCGCTGTCGCTGCGGACCGCGCGGCGCGGGGCCGCCAAAAAAGCGCCGCCAAAAATCATTGAACGGATCCTCATCGCCGAAGGGACTGCTGAACTCCTGGGAGCCGCGCCCTTCGCTCACCTGGGTGGTGGAAATATTGACCACGAGTGGCTTTAACTTTTTCGCCAAGACGACGAAATCCGGCAACTGATTGGGTCGAGGATCGGCGTTGCCGGCTTCCTCTATCAGGTTCACGGCGCGGCTCGGCGCGAGCCAATCCAGGCTGCCGCTGATGCCGAGCCCTACTACGAGGGAGACCAAGGCGACCAGGATGACTCCCTTGAAGCTTACGCCACCGCCCCAGATGCTTTTCAGATTCATCAAATGCTCCTACTTTTTTTCACCGCTTCGACATACCTCATGCGCAGGTCGAAAAGAATATCCTCCAATAATCGTTCTTCACTTGAGTTCAAATTTCCTTTGGTCTTTTCCTGCAACATGCCGAGGATATCGACCATTTGTTTGGCTGCGGGGATATCGGTCTCGACGTTCCCGCTCAAAGGGCTGGCGATCTCCCCCAATTGCATCAAGGCCTGGGTGCTGAGACTAATCACGAAGGTCGAAAAGTTTATTTCCGGCAAGAGGTCCTGCCCAGATCGTTCCCCGCTCTGGGAATCCGAACCGCCCTCTTTCGTTTCGTGTGCCGTCCCAGCGGCGGCCGCGCCAGTGTTTTCACGCGCCTCGCCGGTATCCGGCGAAAAACGCCGGCGATCTTGCACGGTAAATCCTTCGCCTTCCCGTTTCTCTTCCTCTCCAGCCATAAGGGCGCTCCCAATTAGAGAAAAAAAGCCTGGAAAGGTTCCGCCGGCTTGCGGAGCGGATTTCCAGGCATCCATCGAACAACTTTAGTTATTGTAGCGAGGTACTAGCAGCCGATTCACCTCGTCTAAAACGCCATTCCTACTTGCCTCGAAGGTCAGAATTCATCTCAAACTGTAATCCCTGCTCCCAACCTTGTCAAGGTAGCGACTTCCGGCAGTTTCTCGAACTCTCGAATCACATCCGCTGCGTAGAGCGCGGTCAAGCATTTGTGATGAGAACAACTTTTCATCACCGAAACCTCGCACGGAGAGCACTCGACATTTCGCGTTAAGACCGTGACCCTCTCCCCGACCGGCTCCCACTCTAGAGCATCCGAGGGTCCAAACAGCGCAACGGCGCGCACGCCGACCGCGGCGGCAAGATGCGTGATGCCGCTGTCGTTGCCGAGATAGACGTCACTGCCTGCAAGCAGGGCCGCCACCTGAGCGAGAGTTAAGTCGCGCGCTCTCTTGCAGCAATCCGAAAGGGTATCGAATCCTCCGCGCTCTTCTTCAACCGGTCCGGTTAGCACAACCGCCGCGCCCTGAGTTGCGCGCCGCCACCACTCCGCGACGGCGCGAAAAAAATGGACCGGCCAGTTTTTTTCCGCGGCGCCGCTGCCCGGGGCCAAGGTAAGAACCGCCTTGCCTGCGAGTGAGTTACGCCGCCAAAAATGTTCGCGCCACTGAACCGCTTGCGGCCGCGGCGTGATGGCCAGCAGCGGCGAATTCCGGTTCGCCGCGTTAAGACAGGTCAGATAATAATCCCGTTGATGCATCTTTTGATCCCTGGGACGAAAAGGAAAAACGCGCGCCCGCCCTTGGGAAGCCGACTTCAGTTGCCGGACGAACACGCTCGCCTGACTTCCCATCCACGAATAGACCGCCGCGTAGGACGCAAAGAAGTCGCGCACCCGCTCCTCGCCTTGAGCCCCGGCAACGAACAGCCGGCGAATCTCGTAGCGTTCGAGGGAGGCGACGTTCACCGCCGCCGGCGCCAAATCCGCAAACTCGCTGCGCGCCAGGAGATCGACGCGGGCGTCCTCGCCCAGGGCGCCCAACGCTGGCAGAAAACAGATGAAGTCGCCGAGGGCACCCGGGAAAATGACCAATACTCGTTTTTGTGGCGCGTCGGACATGACTTACGGCATTCGTTTCGTTGACTTTGGCAGGTCAAAAATATAGCATGATGGCAGAGTCAATTCGAATCTCACTTCCTATCAAGAGAAACGAGTAACCCCTTGGCAACGCTGAACGGTGCGCGATCCGTTTTGGATCTCATCGGTTCCACTCCCGTCGTCAAACTAAGAACTCTTCCCGGCAAAAACGACGCCGAAGTGTGGGCGAAAATGGAGTCCTTCAATCCGGGGGGCTCGGTCAAAGACCGCATTTGCCTCAACATGATCGAAACCGCAGAGCGCGAGGGCAAGCTCAAGCCCGGCGCGACGATCGTGGAACCGACCAGCGGCAACACCGGTATCGGTCTCGCCTTGATCGCCGCCGTGAAGGGCTATCAATTGATCCTGACCATGCCGGACACCATGAGCGAAGAACGGCGCAGTCTGCTGTCTGCCTATGGCGCCCACTTGATCCTCACGCCGGACACCAAGGGCATGGGCGGGGCGATCCACAGGGCCGAGGCGCTGTTGCAAGAGCATAGCGACTATTTCATGCCGCAGCAGTTCAACAACCCCGCCAACCCCGACATGCACCGCAAGACTACCGCCGTGGAGCTGTTGAAGCAGTTTGAGCGCATCGATGCATTCGTCGCCGGCGTCGGCACCGGCGGCACGATCACCGGCGTCGGCGAAGTCTTAAAAGAAAAGATGAAAAATGTCCGCATCTGTGCCGTGGAGCCGGCGGCCTCGCCGGTGATCTCCGGGGGCGAGCCAGGTTATCACAAGATTCAAGGCATCGGCGCCGGCTTTATCCCGGCGGTGCTCAACCGGCAAATCTTGGACGAGATCATCACGGTGAGCGACGAAGAGGCGACGCTTCAAACCCGGCGTCTGGCAGCCGAGGAGGGTCTGCTGGTCGGCATCTCTTCGGGGGCCGCCTGCGCCGCCGCGTTGAGAGTGGCCAAGACCATGGGTAAAGGCCAGGTGGTCGTCACCATTTTCGCCGACAAAGGCGAGCATTATCTGAGCACGGACCTGTTCAACGGCAAGCGATGGACCCAAAGCTCGCCAACCTGAACGGCCTCCTGCGGCAAACCAGTGGCGTCCTGGTCGCATTTTCCGCCGGCGTCGATTCCACCTTTCTACTCAAGGTCGCGCACATGGTTCTGGGCGAGCGAGCCATCGCCCTGACCGCTTCCTCGCCGACCGCGCCGCCCGGGGAACTCGAAGCTGCAAAAGCCTTTGCGGCGAGTCTGGGATGCCGCCACGTCGTTGTGGATTCCCATGAGCTCGTCAATCCGTCTTTCCATCAGAATCCGGTCAACCGCTGTTTTTTCTGCAAAGATGAGCTTTACCGAATTTGCCGCGCTGAGGCGGACCGGTTAGGGATCGGCGCCGTCGTAGACGGCACCAACCTCGACGATCTGAGAGATCACCGCCCCGGTCTTAAGGCGGCCAAGGAATGGGGTGTCCGGCATCCATTAGTCGAAGCGGAAATGACCAAGGACGACATCCGCCGCCACAGCCGCGAGTTCGGTCTGCCGACCTGGGACAAACCGTCGAGCCCTTGTCTTTCCTCGCGCTTTCCCTACGGCACCGAAATCAATCTCGAACGGCTGAAGCAGATCGCCACCTGCGAGCTATTCATGAAGGACCTTCGCTTCCGAGAGTTCCGCGTCCGCTACCACGGCGATCTGGCGCGCATCGAGGTGGCGCCAAATGAATTCGACCGGCTATTCGAAAGAGAAACACGAGAGGCCATCAGTCGGAAATTTAAGGAGGTCGGTTTCAACTACGTGAGTCTCGACCTGCAAGGCTACCGTACCGGCAGCCTGAACGAAGTCTTAAAGGCCAAAATGATTTAGGGAATCCGTCCCTCGCGGATCATAGCTTCGGCAAGCCAAAGATCTTCCGGCAGGGTGATTTTCAAGTTCGTTTTCTCGCCTTCGATGACCCACACCGGATTGCCCAGTTGCTCTACCAGCATGGCGTCATCAGTCGCCGTGAATCCTTCGCGCAGGGCCCATTCATGGGCTTCCAAGATCAACTTGCGGCGAAATGCCTGCGGCGTTTGAATTTCCCACAGCGCCTTCCGGTCCGGCGTCGACAGGACCCGATGATCGTCTGAGACAATCTTGATAGTGTCCCGGGCAGGCAGGCCGGCAACGACGGCGCCGTTGCGGTCGGCCGACTCGATGCAACGCTCGATCAATGCAGGGGAAACGAAAGGCCGGGCCCCGTCGTGAATCACCACGATATCGGTGTCACCATCGATCTTTTCGAGACCGGCTTTCACCGATTGCTGGCGGGTCGCCCTGCCGCTTTGTAGGACCCACGGCCGCTGGCCCAGCGCCGAATCGCCCTGAAGCATTCCCTCGCACCGGGACAACTCGCTCGCCGCGACCACCACGACGACCTTCTCGATGTTTCGCGCACCAGATACGCGGTCTAAGGTACGCAAAAGCATCGCTCGCCCGACCAGTGGGAGATACGGCTTCGGGAGGTTACCGCCGATTCTCAGACCCTCACCGGCGGCGACGATAACGGCGGTCACTTTCATAGGAGCGGAAGCAAAAGAGCCGAGAGACTATCCCCTCGGCTCTTTCCGTTCGGATGCTGCGAACGTGAAACTCAGTGAGTGAAGATATGGCGCAGCTCATCCATGATTTTCTCTTCGGAATGGGAGCGCGCGATGGAAAGTTCCTTAACCAACAAATTTCTCGCCGTGTCGAGCATTTTACGCTCGCCGAAGGAAAGTTCTTTGTCCCCCTTCAAGACAAAAAGATCGCGTAGAACTTTGGCGATTTCAAGGATTGAACCGGTTTTGATTTTTTCGGTATACTCGCGATAGCGTCGGTTCCAGGTTTGCTGGTCCGCTTCTATTTTTTTCTGCCGCAAGACTTTGTAGACCTTGGTAACCATCGCGCGGTCGATGATTTTGCGCAAGCCAACCGAATCGACGTTATCGATCGGTATCATTATCTTCATATCCGTCTCGAGGATTCGGAGCATGTAGAATTTTCTTTCCGACCCCGAAATGACATGACTTCGAATGGCCTCGATCTCTCCCACCCCATGGGCGGGATACACGACTTTTTCGCCGACTTTAAACATAGCGACCTCCTAGTGGACCATAGCGTTCGCACAAATGTAATGACTTGGGGGAATGCGAAACTGACAAGTGGCAATGAGTGGGGAAGAAGAAAAGATTGCGACGCGCAATTGACAGGGCGAACGCCCGACACAGACGGTGACTTGGACGCCGAGATCGCTTAGTCATGCCACCTACTCTGGTTGCGCCGTGATGATATAGCCATGAAAAAAAAATTAGCGGCCAAAGTCTTTTGACCGCTATTTTGATCGTTCCTACACGAACATATATACATTAGAGATGGAGACTCCGTCAAGAGAAGCGGGATTTATGGAGATCCACGGGCAAACCCGTGGCAACTTCACTACACCCGTCAGGCGGAATCCTGAGCGAGAGCCCCCGACCAAGGCGGGTTCGAGTCGAAGGATCGAAAGCAATCGCGGGGTCAATCGTTTACACGTCAAATATCGGAACCTCCCTGGGATCGGAGGTCCTCGTAGTTCTCTTACCTCTGTGCCGATGGAGCGAGGTCGAGTGCCATGGTGAGGGCATCTTCGCCATCGTCCGAGTAATAAGCTCTGCGAATTCCCGTGGCGACAAACCCGGCGGATTCATAGAGTTTTTGCGCGGCGAGGTTTGATTTTCTAACTTCCAGAGTCACCCTGGTGGAGGATCGTCGCAGGGCTTCGAATATGACCTGCTGTAAGAGGTTTCGGCCAATTCCTCGGCGCCGGTACTCGCTTCGAACCGCCAGGTTGTGAATATCGACTCCGTCGGGCAAGAGCCAAAATAGGACATAACCGACAATTTTCCCGTCAATTTCCACGACGATGGAACGGGCGCACTCGACTTGGAACTCTTGGAGAAAGAAGCGTGAGCTCCAAGGATAAGCGAACGACGCCCGCTCGATCGCCATCACCTCGTCCAGATCGGCGAGGGTCATCGGTCGAAACGAGGCTCCGTTCGCAAACGCAAAAAAACCACAGGAGTCATCCACGTCCTGTGGCGTAGAGGCAAATTGGACTTTTTCGTCTTTCGAGCTATTGATGACTCGCCACCCTCTGATTGCCTCTGTCCTTCAGGAGTAATACTTCCAGCAACTTGTTTTCAAAATGGTGCGCGAACCCGACTACTCTTTCGCGCAGGGGAATGACTGTAGTAAACTCCGGCGGGAAGGCTCCCACACTCGACGATATCTTTCGCACCTGCGGATCGGTGCATTTACCCTTGACGACGAATTGCCCGTCGACCAACGCCAGATCGTAGTCATAGTCCGGCATCTCGGCCGGCAACTGGGTACTGTCCGCCAGACCGATATCCGGCGTCCGGCGCGGAAATTCCATGCGCAGCAGGAACGCGCCCCCCCTATCCTCCAGCGTGTAGACATTGCCGTAACGCCGCTCGCGCTCCAGCTTATCGACGAATCCCCTGGAGTAAAAGCCATCGACGGGAATCGGTGTTTCTCTAATGACGCCCGTGTGCCGCTCCAAAAGCGGCTGCAATATCAAGCTCAGCGGAGCCCCATAGAGCGAAGCCGGAAGGCGCATCTCGTCGGCTGGTTTGACCCGGAAAATTCCGTCGCGCAGGCGGAAAACACCCTCAGCCGCGGCGAGCGAAATGCCGATGAGAACATAGAAGTTAATTTCTTGGCTGAAAATGATAGCCGAACCGTGCAAGAGCGCTGCAAACGCCATGCACACAAGTGGATAGAGCACCGCGTTATGAACGATATTAAGTCCCGTACTGCCGGCTGCGGTAAAAAGGGGGCTTTGAATCGCATCTTCCAGTTTCTTTTTAGCGTTGTGCGGCAAAGCGCCTAACACCGGTTGCGCCAGGAGAACCATCGCCCGACCAAGGCCCTGTCCCAGGGACCCGCCGCTCTTGAATTGCGCGGAAATCTCCTGAAAACTCGCCGGCAATTCTTTTTCAAAAGTTTTCTTAGGCCGGGCTTCCTTCTTCGGTTGAGGCGCGGGTTTTGCGGCTGATGGTTGAGCGCCAGCTTTGGCTGCAACCGCCGCGGGCTTGGGTGGTGCTGCGACGATTGGCGCCGCAGGCGCCGGCTTTGGCGGAGGATCAGCTCTTTGTTCCGTAGGCGTCGGCGTCGCAATCGGTTGAGCGCTCGCCGGTTGGGGTGCGGCCTTGACTGGTGCGGGCGCCGCCGGCGGCTGAGCAGGAGCTTTGGCTACATCTGTGGCGGCTGCGGGCTCTGGCGGTGCCGCAACATTCGGCGTCGCGGGCGCGCCCGCTGGCGTTGGTGGAGGAGAGGCTTTATGCTCTGCAGCCGCGGGTTTAGCACTGGCCGGGGCGCTCGCTTGTTCGGCAGCGGCCGCCGCAGGTGCAGCGGCTTGCCCTTTGCGAAAGCGTGATTGGAAGTTTTCGCCGATGTTGGTTTCCGGGTGCAACGCCCGCGCCCGCGCGATCAGAACCTCTTCGGTTTCGAGATTGCTCGGATCGGGGACGCAGCAATCGACCGGGCAGACCGCCGCGCAGGCCTCGTAATCATGAAAGCCGACGCACTCCGTGCAGAGGAGCGGATCGATGACATAGATCGGATCTCCCTGGCGAATGGCGTTGTTCGGGCACTCGGGCTCGCAGGCCCCGCAGTTGATGCAATCGCTGGTAATCGTCGTCGCCATTAAAAAACTCCGAGAAATCCTTAATTTTAATTACTTGTTTCGCCTAGGGTTGTCAATAATTTGAGTGTTCTTGAAAGTCCCGAACGGATCATGTTAGCTATCTTTTCGGGGCGGCGTACCCAAGTGGTTAAGGGAGAGGTCTGCAAAACCTCGATGCAGCGGTTCGAATCCGCTCGCCGCCTCCAAATTCTGCTTGATATCGTTAGAGATTCCGAGTCCGCGTCCCCTTCTCACTAAAAAAATGTTCCGGTTTTGTGCCAAGTTCGAAGGCAAAACCGCGTTGATCACCTGTTTCAGTTCCTCGGAAACGATTCCGGCTTGAGACTCCGTCGCGGTCGCCTCGGCCCGCATTCGTTCGCTCAGCTTCGCCACGGCTTGCGCCTTGTGCTCTTGGGCAAGGTGGGTATAGCGGTTCGTCATGTTGATGGTCTTATGGCCCAGCAAGTCCTTCACCGTGACCAAATCCACGCCCGCCATGACCAGATGGGAAGCAAAGGTATGTCTTAGGTCATGGAAGCGGAAATCGGTGATCCCTGCCGCGCTGCAGGCCTTTTTAAAGGCATCGTAGACAGTCACCTTGCCGATGGGCTGTCCCCCAAGGCCACATGAACAATAGTTCTCCGTAGCGGTTCTCTTGGAGCCATTTTAGCGCCTCTTTTGCTTGGTCGTTAATCGCGATGGT
>JAUYJC010000166.1 GCA_030688735.1 Deltaproteobacteria bacterium | reverse complement strand
TCCGGCAAACACGTCGTAGTCACGAGGAATAAAAGTTTGAGTTCCCATCGAAGTGCCTCCTTAGTCCAACGGCCGATATTTCTGCCACTATACATCTTAGGAGCACTCGCTGTGAACTCTACATTCATCATACAGGTCTCACCATGAACGGAAAAACTCCAAGAACAAGTCTTCCGGCCGCAGCCGATGGGCCCTGTCCGAGCGACGCTCGGAATCTAAAATCCCAGATTGCAAACTTGAGATTGGCTGTCTGAGATTTGGAATTTGAAATCCCGAAGGGCTCGTCTGCGGCCTCCAGTGAAAGGAAAGGGGGTCCAATCTTTTGTTGACAGTCCAGCGTCATGACATCGTAGACTGTCCGACAAACTGTATTTCATCGGGGGCAAGGCATGTGAGGAAGGGTTCTAACAAATGCCAGCAACAAAAGATTTGCCCCCTTTTTTTCCAACCTGACCCTGCTTGATAACAGGCTGCGACTAGGATATTCGAGCGGTTAATCGGATTCAAAAACGAGCGGCGGCGTGGCTATCGCGGTTACGAGTTAACGCAAGGCGCTGGACGCAAGATTTTGTCTCCCATTTTAACCTATACTGCCCGCGACTGTACGGGCCTCGGAAAACTTCGCCGTCGTGATGCCGGGAAACATCCAGGTCAGACGAGAAATGTCAAAAGTAAAGACGCGACCCCGTGGACTGGAGGCGTTTGACCAGAGTGGTGAAGTCTTCTTCGGCGGCGAAAATCGCCGCACCGCAGACAAGCAACGCGACGGCGAACGCAGTCAAGGACAGGACCAATGGATTTTGAGTCGGGCTCTTCATGGCATTACACTCCTTTCGAGTTGGTGGTTGCACTATGTGGTTACGGCGTCTGAGACGCCTAACTATAATTAGGCCGCTGTTGTGACACCAAAGCACGGTTGGTTATGGCTTCCGCTTAAACCTCTGGCGAAACCGATTGTTACTCTTTTCTGTCTTTTCCGCTACCTTTGCGGCTTTGGCATCGGAGACCACGCGTCCGCCGCGAGCGGTCGCGCCAACCACCAGGGCAGCCGTGACAACCACCAGGTTTTTGATGATATATTGGCCTTCTAAAGTCGGGGCGTAAGGGATGTGCTCCCACGTTTGTGCGGGAAAGAAAAAGAGCGGCAACATTGTGCCCATCATCTGCCCAAACAAGAAAATCAGCGTTACGCGCGGCAAGCGGCCTGAAAGCAAGCCTAGTCCGATGGCGCATTCCCATGTCGCCAGGATCGGCAGGCTCAACGCCGGGGGCATATGACCAAAGGTCAACTTCAAGATGGTTTGACCGGCGAGATTTTCGGCGGTGCTGAGGCCGGGAAAATACTTCAGTACGCCAAACCAGAAGAAGACGATGCCCAGCGCGATACGCATCAGTGTGATGCCGTTGCGTGCACACCACCCTACGATTTTAGCGTCCCAATAGTTGAGGTGCAGCGCAGAGATCACGCGATCTTCTGAGTGTTGCGGGGGCTGCGCCGTATCTTCGTTTGGCATTTCATCCTTAACTGACTTTGGCCCACATGAATTTTATAGGGCCTTGTGCGTCCAATGATGCTATGTGCAGCGGCCTAACCTATAGTTTTTTATCCCTAAAGCCTGGGGCAATCAAGCTCCAGAGAAATCGCCGAAGGAGCGACGGGAGGGATAAAACGTGTTGGACTAAACCGCGGAGCCGCACCTACGTTGCGGCTATGGGGATTTGAAAGCAGCAGAGCAGCGCAGAGTGGGATGCTTGGTGGGTGAAAAGACGGTGAGTCGGTGAAGGTTGAGATCGAAGCCGGTAGATGTTCTGTGATGGCAATGGCGCCATGTGCTTTTGCAGCCATCTCTTGGTCCAGGCCAGACACACCCGCGCACAAAGTGCACCTTTCTGTGTCTGAACTTTCTGTACTTGCCCAATTGAGAAAGTTGGGCTAACTTGCGTTTATGGAAACTGTGGCAGGCATCTTTAATTCACCTCTTGAAGCCCGGCAGGCCGCTTTAGATTTGCGACCCGTAGGTTTCGAAAACAGCGACATCAGCCTTCTCCTCCCCGGTTCAACCGAAGCGGCATTGGCTTCGGTGCCCACCGAGGAAGCCGAACAACCGGGTATGGGTAGAGCGCTGGGCAGCGTGGTCGGCGGAGCGGTAGGCCTCGCCGGGGGCGCACCTTTAGGCGCCGCATTGGCGAGTGTGGTACTTCCGGGTATCGGCCCCGTCGTCGTTATCGGCTTTGCCGCCGCTGCATTGGGCGCTTTGGGCGCGCTGGCGGGAGGCGCAGCCGGCGCCACCATGGAAAAATCCATGACCGGCGGTTTGCCCAAGGATGAATTATTTTTCTACGAAGACGCGCTAAAAAAAGGGAAAAGCGTGGTCGTCGCGATCGCCAATGATGAGGCCAGGCTTGCCAGCGGCAAGGCAGTGCTGATGAGCCATGGCGCGGAAAGCATCGATGCCGCGCGCGACGCCTGGTGGATCGGTCTCCGCGATGCCGAAGCGGCGCAGTACAGCGGACCGGATGAAGATTTTGCCGATGCGGAAGCGCTCTACCGGAGGGGGTTCGAGGTGGCCTTGGACTACTCGGTGCGCGGCAAGCCTTATGACGAAGCTGTCCCGTACCTGCGAGATCTATATCCCGACATCTACGCGCAACACAATTTCATTTCCGGTTACGAGCGCGGTCGTATCTATCAGCAGTAATTGCAATAGGATCATGGTCGCGCTGTTTCTAACGGCTCTAGAGTGATGATCGTATGACGTAATCATGAAAGGTGAAAAGGAGTCCGACAAATGCGAAAAAAACCAAGACCACGCCGAAAAAGGCCAGCCCGAAAAAATCCCGCGCCAGGAAAAGCGATTCAATCCGGAAGAAAATTCCGGGGACATAATACTAATTCTCACGCTCACGACGCGTATTTAAGTGGGCGCCCTGCTTTTCGCATCGCCAAATCGCGGCCCGTTAACCTTTCAATCATCTCTACAAATTGCTCGCTCCCTGCCGGCCGCCCCGTACGAATTCCTCGAAGCAACATGGTCTGGGTTCTCGGCTCATCATTACCCTTGAGATATTCGCCCCAATCGTCTACCAGTCCCAGTAAGCTCTTGTCTCTTACCAACGCGTTGCCTGGGCTCACACCAAGATGAAACCGCGCACTGGACCACGGATATTCCGCGGCCTGTTTCACCATCCCCGCACTAACTGGATTGAGTTCCACATAACGGGCAGCAGCCAGTAGATGGCGTTCATCCAAAACACACGAACTGAATCGCCCCTGAAAAAGATCGCCGCGCACACCATCGAAAAAGTTTTTCATGCGCGTGTAACGTCGATCCGCTTCACCGATCGCACGCGCTAATACCGCCGAATCTTTCGGAACCACGATCAAATGAGTGTGATTCGTCATCAAACACCAAGCAAGAACATCGACGCCGAAGCGGTTCAATTCTTCGGCCATAAAATCCAGGTAGGATATTCTCTCACTATCGGTTTGGAAAATGGAAATGGATCTCACGCCCCGCTGCGTGACGTGATGCGGATAACCAGACGCTACAACCATGGAAATTCGCGCCATGCATGAAACCTAGTTGAGCCCAATGCCTTCAGTCAAGAAAAAATTAGTATTGTGTCCCCGGAATTCCCCGTTCTACCTGAAAACCAGGCTTTGGTTGACATAACACGTCATTCAGATACTCTCCACCTTACTGAGGGAGGAGCGGGTCGGTGTGTCCTGCGTGATGGGCGCTAGGAGCGGCAGAAAGCGGTCTGGCAGGGATGGTCGAGGTAAATTTGAGTTCTCGGGTGCTAACCCTCAAAAGGAACTTCCTATCTCTATCACTTATCACTTTGAGCCGGAGTAGTTTGTAATCAAGGAGAGGCAGATGGGGAATACTGCGGCAGATGTTCTCGTAGAAGGCATCATCGCTTGGGGCGTAGACACGGTCTTCGGCCTTCCGGGCGATGGCATTAATGGAATTATGGAGGCCTTGCGGCAACGGCAGGATCGAGTGCGCTTCATTCAGGTGCGCCATGAAGAGGCTGCCGCGCTCATGGCCTGCGCGTATGCAAAATACACGGGCCGGTTAGGCTGCTGCCTTGCTACATCCGGTCCAGGCGGCATCCACCTCTTGAACGGGCTCTACGACGCGAAGATGGATCAAGCACCCGTGCTCGCCATCACCGGGCAAACCTACTCGGATCTTAAGGGCAGCAAATTCCAGCAAGAAGTAAATATGACGCTCTTGTTTGAGGACGTTACGGTTTACAACCAGGAGGTCATCAACCCGAATCAAGTGGCAATGCTGGCAGATGAAGCTTGCCGCCACGCTCTCAACCATCGCGGGGTCGCGCACATCACCTTCCCAGTGGACTATCAGGAAAAGGAGCCTACCGGCAAAGGGACAATGCACAAGGTCGAGGGGCATACGACGAGTCGCTGGGCACCGGCTGTCGTTATTCCACCGGAAGAAGAGCTAAAGCGCGCCGCCTCCATTCTCAACGAAGCCAAGAAGCCGATCATTCTCGTTGGGCAAGGCGCCTTAAGCGCGCGAAGTGAAGTGATCGAGCTAGCCGATAAACTTGGCGCTCCGATTGTCAAAGCGTTGCTTGGCAAAGCTGTCGTGCCGGACGACCATCCACTGACAACTGGGGGCCTTGGCTTGCTTGGGACAACGCCTTCTCAGCAGGCAATGGAGGAAGCGGACGCGCTGCTGATAATCGGCTCGTCATTTCCTTACATGGAATACCTTCCTAAACCCGATCAAGCCAGAGGTGTGCAGATTGATGATAAACCCGACCGCATTGGCCTGCGTTTTCCTGTCGAAGTCGGTTTGGTGGGAGACGCGAAGCCTACTGTGGCCGCACTCTCACGCTTTGTTGAGCGCAAAGAGGATCGAAAGTTTCTCGAACAGGCGCAAAAAGGAATGCAGGAGTGGCGCGAACTGATGCGCACTCGCGCGCTAAAAGATGATGTGCCGATCAAACCGCAACGTGTAGCTTGGGAGCTGTCAGAGCTTGCGGCAGACGACGCCATCATCTCTACCGATTCGGGAACGATCACAACCTGGATCGCCCGGCAGTTCAGAATCAGAGGAACACAGAAATTCAGTTGTTCGGGCACTCTGGCAACTATGGCAGGTGGTCTGCCTTATTCCATTGCAGCGAAGATTGCCTTTCCGGAGAGACAGTCCATTGCATTTGTCGGCGACGGCGGCTTCGCCATGCTGATGATGGAATTCCTCACGGCCGTGAAGTACAAGCTGCCGATTGTCGTCGTCATTATCAAGAACAATACGCTGGGTCAGATTAAGTGGGAACAGATCGTCTTCCTTGGCAATCCTGAATATGGTTGTGAGCTGCACAACCCGGACTTTGCCAAATACGCCGAAGCATGTGGAGGGCTGGGGTTTACAGTCGAGCGCCCAGAAGAGATTCGGCCCACGCTGGAACACGCGCTCAATTCGAACAAGCCATCGCTGGTGGAAGTCGTCGTCGATCCATACGAGCCACCAATGCCGCCGAAAGTCACGGTGAAACAGGCGCTGCATTTTGCCGAAGCGCTCGCAAAAGGGGAACCGCACGGCGGTCGCATCGCCCTGACGCTTTTCCGCGACAAATTGAATGAACTCTTATGAAGGTAAGTTACCGTTGAATGAAAAGGAGCGATGAAATGATTAGCACTGGTTCATACAAAGCAAAGCAGTTCAACCTGAGTGGGCTGACTGGCATTTCCGACGAGACTTTGGAAATGCATTTCAAGCTCTACGAGGGCTACGTCAAAGAGACGAACAAGTTAACGGAGAAGATTTCGGAGTTCCTGGCAGACGGTAAGGTGGATCAGGAAGAGATGCCCGCCTATTCGGAACTGACGCGCCGTTTGGGCTTTGAGTACAACGGAATGGTGTTGCACGAATACTATTTCGGCAACATGAAGCGCGGAAACACTGGCGACCCTGAAAGAATTTCAGGTTTCTTCAAAGCCGCCGAGCAGAGCTTTGGCAGCTACGACATCTGGAAAGCAGACTTCATGGGTGTAGGAAAGATGCGAGGCGTTGGCTGGGCCGTCTGTTATGAGAATCCATCAAATAAGCGCCTGTCGAACCATTGGATTACGCTGCACGAAACGGGTAACGTGGCCGGCTTCAATCCTGTGCTCGTGATGGATGTCTGGGAGCACGCATACCTTCTCGACTACAAACCGGCGGATCGTCCGAAGTATATCGAAGCGTTCTTTTCAAATATTGATTGGCGCGCTGTCGAGCAGCGTTTGAGAATCGGGGCAGCACGCACCGAAGCAGCGGGCAGTGTGTAATTGAAAATCACAAGCGCTGGTCCTATTTCATCCGAAAAGTCTATGAGGCTGATCCCCTTACCTGTCCCCGCTGCCAGGGGGAGATGCGCATCATCAGCTTCATCGACCAGCCAGAGGTGATTAAGAAAATCCTTCAACACTTGGGTCTATGGGAAGAAGAAGGGGGGTCAGAAGGGGGGTCAGGCGTGATATTTGCCATTTTCAACCACCGCGACTATTTCATCAACCACGTCACCGGGGTCAGGCCCGAGTCCGGCTTCTGCGGCGCGCCTAGAGCGCGGCGGAACTGGAGGTTGGCGTAACACTCTTTACAATCTCTCCGCTAGGACACACGCGTCGGACCACGCTGCGTGTGAGAACGTCTAGAATTTTTCGCCCAAGCGATACTGGTTCCCGGTCTTAGCGCATCACATTCTCCGCTGAAATCATCCGCGTAAGCTTCTCTGTGTTCCGGCAGTGTGTCCACTCCGTGACCTGCGATCACTCTTTTAGAGCGCATGTTTCACCTCTAAAAAGCCACCCCAATTCCGTTCACTCAATCCGTCCGTTCAATAGATCGCGCCGGTCCGCCGCCCCGCGCCCTAATTCCCACCCTCGTTCCAATCGTTCCAGCCGTTCAAACCGTTCAAGTCGTTGACAGAATCAAACGAAAAGTCTAGGGACGATGTTGGTTGCCCAACAGGCGAGAATAGGAACCAAATGGTTTTCATTCATCGGCCCGGGGCGGGAGAATGGTCACAGCCCACGTCTGCGTGAGTTCGCGAATCACGGCCTGCCGTAGTATCCTGAGAAACATTCTGACGAGGGGTTTAGTCCGATTGCATTGGAATGAACGAGTTCGTGAAGAAAGGCTTCGTTGGATGAACAGACTTCACGACATAGGGTCTGAATCTCTGCTCAAGAAGTACCCAATGATGCAAGAGGCGCCGCGATAGAAAAAATGAATTCCGATGTCACCTCGAAAAACGGCTTGCCGATTAGACTGACGGACGAGCGTTGGACGCACATCACTGAGGAACACGCGGAGCTGGCCGGGATGCGGCTGGAAGTCCTGGAAGCCGTCTCTCAACCGGAGCGTGTCTTGGCCGAGGGAGAAGGCGAACTCCTTGCGGTGCGAGAATTGGAAGTTGGAAATTTCCTGGTTGTTGTGTATCGTGAATTGGACGAAGACGGATTTATCATTACCGCTTTCATTACGCGCCGGGTTGGATCCCTGGACAGGAGAACGCAGCTATGGCCATAACGGACATTCAAGATTACTTAAAGCTCGTGCCGGCCGTAAAAAAGACGCCGCAGCATTACCTTTGGCTATCGTATGACGAAGAAGCTG
>JAUYJC010000164.1 GCA_030688735.1 Deltaproteobacteria bacterium | reverse complement strand
GTATGCTCATTACAACAACAAAGAGCTCGCGCTGCAGTGGCTCAACAAGGCGATCAAGCAAGGCTACAACGACCTCGCCTATGTGAAAGTCGATCCTGCATTCAGCAACCTGCGCGAGGACCGCGATTTCGAACTGCTGCTTTTGAGAAAGTAGTTCGGTTCTCGTGACGGCGGTTTCTGGCTTCCTATCCCTGTTTTCTGCGCCTCGATCGAAACCGGGTAGTGGGATTGGTATCCCGTTGCGAACCGCCTTCGGTATTTCTTAAACCCGGCTCTCGATTGCTGCGGCTGCCCTGGGAGTGGCGATTAATGAATGAGTTTGCTCGCTAGGGTTGGGGCATCGGAGCTATCAGCCGCGATAACGTTCTTGCCCCCGATCGGGATCGATACAGTGAACGTCGCGCCTTGTCCCGCGGCGCTTTCCACGCTGATTTTCGCGCCGATCAGCTCCGCCAGTTTCCGGACGATGTAAAGCCCCAAGCCGATCCCTTCGTGTTCCCGAGTGTTCGAGCTATCGAGCTGACGAAACGGTTCGAAGATCAGGGCTTGGGATTCCGTGGGAATGCCGATGCCGGTGTCCGCTACCTTGAACTCAACGGATCCCGACTCGGCCACCAAGCGGGCCGAAAGCGACACCGAGCCGCGATCGGTAAACTTGATGGCATTGCCGATCAGATTTTCCAGGATCGTTGTCAGCTTGGCGCGGTCCGTGTCGATCGCCGGCAAATTTGCCGGATACAACCATGACAAAGTGATCTCTTTGCCCAAGGGATAACCATAGCGGGATTTAAGCTCGTCGAGGAAATCAACCAGGTCGACAACGCCTTTGTCGAGGACGACGGCGCCGGCTTCGAGCTTGGTCACCTCCATGATGTTTTCAATCATGGCGTGGAGTTCGCCGGCGTGTTTGAGCGCCGTGCCGAGCGCCTGCGATTGTTGCTCGCTTAGGGTTCCCAGAAATCCTTCCTGAAGCATCCGGAGATATCCCAGGGTCACGTTAAGCGGTGTCCGGAGCTCGTGGGACATGACCCCAAGAAACTCGTCTTTGGCCTGGTTGGCCTTTTTGAGTTCCACGGCTTGGCGCTGCGTGCGTTCGAAGAGCTGTGAATTATACACCGCGATGGCGGCCTGGTTCGCGATGCCGCGCAGGAACTCCAGGTGCGGTTCGCCGAACATCCCGGGGTTTTTCGAGTAGAAAACCAGAACTCCAAGGTTCTCGCCCTTGACTCTTAGCGGCGCGGCCATGATGGAGCGCGCCGCGTCGCTTTGGACCAAGGTAGAATCGGCCGCCTCAGCGTCGCTCGCGGCGAGCACCAGAGGTCCGTTCGCCTCGGCCACCGAACGGCATAAGGAATCAACCCCGCTTCTGATCTCGATGCCTCGCGGTCCGTCGTCGACGCGCTCATCGTGGGTTGAAAACTTGTTCGGCGGCGCCGGCGGAAAAAGCGCCTGCCCGCCGCCAATCGCGCCATTCGTCCCGCTCGCTTTGCGACCCTTGAGGACATAGGTTTGACCGGTTGCGTTTCCGTCGGCGCTCCAGAGCGCGGCGCTGGCAAAATCGCAGGGGAAAACCGCTGTCAGACGCGTCAGTATGGTCTCGACGATTTTCTCCGTATTCAAGAGTGATAACACCGCCCGGTCGATTTCCGCCCCGGTGGAAAGCGTCTGAAATTGACGGCCTAACTGGCCGGCCATCTGGTTTACGGAAGCGGCGAGCTCCTCGAATTCGTCATCGCTATGAACGTCGACGCGATAGCCGAATTCGCTTTGCGCGATCCTTTGGGTTCCTTCTTTCAACTTATCCACCGGCACCAGTCTTTTGCGGATTTGAAAAATAGCCAACAGAATCGATAATCCCACCGCCACGACGATGCCGAGGATGAAAGTTTTTTGCAGATCGCCGATGGAGGCGAAGGCCCCTTGCTTCGAAGCCTTAAGCAAGACTGCCCAGCCGGGAACATGGAATTCATATTTCATCGGAACGGTCCAGTAGCTCACGAGATAATCTTGATCCCCATCTCTCCACTCGATATCACCGATGGCAGAGCGAGCCAGTTGTTCGTTCAACTGGGGGATAGACTCCGCCGCTGAAAACGAACACATCAGCCTAACGCCGGCGTCGTCCTGAACGCAGAGCTGTACATGCGCGGGCAGCAGGCGTGAGTCTTTGAATCCCCACAGGTAAGTTTCCTTGACTTCGCCGACCAGCCGGCCCGAGCCGGCCTTGCCGGGATCGAGGAGTACAGTCATCAAGATGCGCGCTGAGCGGTTCGAGCTGTCAGGAAAAACCGAGAGCAGCGCTTTGCCGGTGTCCAGATGTTTTCTCTCTGACGGGTTTGGCTCCGGCAATGGCTCTAGCCGACCGAAAATCTCGCGCTGCTCGCCCGTGCCGCTGATTAGCGACAGAGCGTTCCAGCGGTCGAGTTGCGTCCCCTGCATGTTCTTCAGTATTTCCAGATCAAAATGGTGTTCGTGCGGGGTTTCGCTCGGGTGTACGGTGGCGTGGATGATGTGAAGACTCGCGGCGAGCAGGCCAAGCTTTTCGTGGGCGTCCATGCCGAACAGCTTGGCGGTATCACGGAGCTGGCTTTGCGACTTGGCGTCAAAAAATGCCGCGATCTGGTAATAGGCGGCCAGAACAAGCCCCGCGAAGGGGAGCAGGCTGCACAATAGAAACGCCGCAAAGATCCGCCGCGCGACCCGGCTATGGAAGGAAGTGAAGCCTAGCATAGGCACAGGCATGCGATTTAGTATTTCGAGGCAAGTCCAAAATATCTGCCGTCGTTGGCGCGGACGATATCGTCCTGGCTAGCTGCAGCCGTAAGGGGCGCGCTGCTTGCACCGTCTTTGCCGTTGCTATAGAGGTCGAAATCCGAGTTGATGGGAACAAGATTCTTGTCTTTTCTCTCGCTTCCCTTGGCTTTGACATTGTCTTCGATCGCCAAGTATCGATAGTTATTGCCCCACGGATCAAGCATCGTTCCCTGAGGTACGGCGTTGAGCGCGGGAGGCCAAGAGTCGTTGGACATCTTATAGGACTTGAGTTGGTTGTCTAAAGTGCGCAAGTCCCCGATGGCGGTGGAGATGCGTGCTTGTTCCCGGTA
>JAUYJC010000153.1 GCA_030688735.1 Deltaproteobacteria bacterium | reverse complement strand
GTTGTCTTCCGCTTCTTGAGCTACGATTTGGACAAGATCGACCGTAGCCGCTACAACCTGGAAACCGGGAAAATTATTCCAGTGCCGGCCCGGTAAACAGTCTGCAGATTAGTGGCGGGGAATTGTTTTTTGAGCAGATACCTCCCACTTCATGGCGCCCTGGAGTGAAACCGCACGCCGATTCAGGGAACGCAGAGGGGAATGGGGGAAGGAATCTAAAGGGAGGCCCGACATGCCTTATTTACAGCGGCCAGATTTGAAGCTCTATTACGAAGTGTACGGGGAAGGTCCGCCGTTTCTTTTTATCAGCGAGACCGCCTGTCACGGTGAGGTCTGGAAGCCCTTCCAGGTCCCCGAGTTTTCCCGCGATCACCGCGTCATCATTTATGACCAGCGCGGCACCGGACGCACCGATAAGCCGTCGGCGGAGTACAGCACGAAGACGCTTGCCGACGATGCCGCTGCGCTCTTGGAGCACCTGGGAGCCGAACAGGCCGTCGTCTACGGCCACTCCATGGGCGGGAGGGTGGCGCAGCTAATAGCTTTGGATTATCCCCAAAGGGTAAAAAAGCTGATCCTGGCCTCGTCGGGAGCCTCGCATACGAGCAGAGGGATTCCGCTCAAGATGTGCGTCGAATTGGTCGAGAGGGGATATGAAAAATACGCGCGGGATCACGCGCTCAGGATCGGTTTCACGGAAAAGTTTATAAGAGAGCAGCCGCAGCGGGTGGAAGAATTTCTCAAGATTCGTTTGGCCAACCTGCCGCCGCTGGAAACCTACCTAGTGCATGTCATGGCCCGCCAGGCCCATGACACCGCCGATCGCTTAAGGGATATCCGCATGCCCACGCTTGTTATGGTCGGGGATGATGAGGCCAAGACGACCAGCGACATCTCTCACTCGGCTTCGGCCGAAATCCTTGTCCGCGCCATTCCCCACGCAAAGCTTGTCGTCGTTCCGGATTCGGGTCACTACTATTTTTTCGCCAAACCGGAGGCGACCATTCGGATCATTCGAGACTTCTTAAGAGAGCCGTAGGAAGTTCTTCCGCCGCAAGCCGATTTTTCAATATCCAAGAGAAACGCTTCCGGTGTCCGTTGAACCCGGATTCCGAAAGTAAACCCACAGAGCCAGCGTGAGAGAGGGGCGAGCCTGGAGTAGTGAAGCCACCCAGACGTGCGGTTTAAAAGTCGTTTGCGCTTTTTCGCATCCCATTTTCGGAGGATTCAGGCTGCTACTCAAACCGCCGAGGATCGATGTCCACTTAGAGGGAGCAATCCATTGGCTTCGCTACGGAAGGTTTACCCCTCTCGCCATGGTCAATTTAAACTGCGGAATCCGGGTTGAAAAGCAGGACAAGTCCGACATAACGGCACCACACGCTTTTTCCCAGACTGGGCTAGGAAAAAGAGGTTTACC
This sequence comes from Deltaproteobacteria bacterium, assembly GCA_030688735.1. Lineage (GTDB taxonomy): Bacteria > Desulfobacterota > Binatia > UBA9968 > UBA9968 > JACPFE01. The sequence continues at coordinate 11,101 of JAUYJC010000153.1, read as the reverse complement.
TCCGGCGAACGACCGTAACCGAAACTCGGAATATCTCTCGCAAAGCACGTCCTGAGCAACGTCGAAGGGACGCCAAGGCCGCAAAGGAAGAGCATTGTCATTTCGAACGAAGAGAGAAATCTTTCCTAGATCCCTCGCATTCGCTCGGGATGACAGGCCTTGGGCCTGTCGCTTGGCGTCTTTGCGCCTTTGCGGGAGGCATATCCGAATCAGAGAGTCTTCGATCACCGGAATATTTACCTAGGCTGACGTTATGACAAACATGTTGGTTTTTGTTTTCGGATAGTAATACATGATTAAGAGATCCGTCCGCCGGGCCTCTCGTGATTTTGTCTCTCGGTGAGAAGAAAAATGAAGCCATCGTCAAACTGGTCAACCGCCGATATCATCGCCACGGTGCGCCGTTATTGGGGATATTCCGAGCTGCGGCCGCTGCAAGAGCAAGCGATCCGCGCGGGGCTGGAACAGCGCGACTCGCTGGTGGTTATGCCCACCGGCGGCGGCAAGTCGCTATGCTACCAGGTCCCTGCGGAGTTGGCGCGGCGCACGGATATCGTGGTCTCGCCGCTGATCTCGTTGATGAAGGATCAGGTCGACGGGCTGCGCGAGTGCGGCTATCCGGCGGCGGCATTGTACACTGGCATGTCTCCGCAAGCCATCCATGAAACGGAAGAGCAGTTTGTTGCCGGACGCTACCGACTGCTGTTCGTGGCGCCGGAGCGGCTGCTCGCGCCGCGTTTTTTGCAGTTCATCGAGCGCATTCAAATCCCAGCCTTCGCCATCGATGAAGCGCACTGCATCAGCCACTGGGGCCACGATTTCCGCCCGGAATACCGCCGCCTCGCCGAGCTCAAGGCGCGCTTTCCGCGCGCCAGTGTCCATGCCTACACCGCCACCGCAACGGAACGTGTGCGCGCCGACATCGCTCAACAATTGCATCTGAACAATCCCGCAGTGCTGGTTGGGACTTTTGATCGTCCCAATCTGGTTTATCGCGTCATCCCACGGGTGGACACGCGGTTGCAGGTTATCGAAGTCCTGCGGCGCCATTCGCGTCAGGCGGCGATCGTCTACTGCATCACTCGCAACGACACTGAAGGCATGGCCTCTGCTTTACAAGACCATGGACTGCGCGCGGCCTTTTATCACGCCGGCATGGAAGCCGACGATCGCCGGCGCACGCAAGACGCCTTTGCGTCGGAGCAAATCGACGTGGTGGCCGCGACGGTGGCCTTCGGCATGGGCATTGACCGCAGCGACGTGCGCTGTGTCATTCACGCCGCCATGCCGAAATCGGTCGAGCACTACCAGCAGGAGACCGGCCGCGCCGGGCGTGACGGCCTGGAGGCGGAGTGTGTGCTCCTCTACTCCGCCGCGGACGCGCTACGCTGGGAATCTCTGATCGAAAAAAGCGCGCGTGATGCCAAGGATCCCGCCGAAGTGATCGCCGCCGCGCGCGGGCTCCTGGACCATATGCGCCGCTTTTGCACCGGCGTCCATTGCCGCCACCGCCGGCTGTCCGAGTACTTCGGACAACGATACTCCAAGCCAAACTGCGGGGCCTGCGACTTCTGTTTGAACGAAGTCGAAGGGTTGGCGGACGCAACCGTCACGGCGCAAAAGATTCTTTCCTGCGTAACACGCGTGGGCGAGCACTTCGGCGCCGCGCATATCGTCGACGTGCTCCTGGGCGCCGACACCGAACGGGTGCGCCGCTGGGGTCATGAGAAACTGACGACCTACGCCTTGATGAAAGGCGCCAACCGCAAAGCGCTCACCAACATGGTCTACCAACTTCTCGACCAGGATCTGCTCGAACGGAGCAACGACGAGTTTCCGGTCCTACGGCTCAACGAAGCATCGTGGGAAGTTCTCCGCGGCCAACGCGCCGTGCGTTTGCTTCAGCCAAAAAAGAAAGTGGCAAAGACCCGCTTCGATGAGCAGTCTTGGGAAGAGGTCGATCCGGGATTGTTCGAAAGCCTGCGGATATTGCGTCGGGAGATCGCGCGCGAGCGCAGCGTGCCCGCCTATGTTCTGCTTAGCGACGCCACGCTGCGCGACATGGCGCGTCTCCGGCCTGGCTCGCCCGCGGCGCTTCTAAGGGTGCGCGGCGTCGGCGAGCGCAAACTTGCCGACTTCGGTCAACGCTTCCTCGAAGTCATCGCGAGCTACTGCTATGACAACCGGCTACCGCTGGACACGGGGGACAGCAATCGACCTTACGGTGAACGCAGGCGCAAGTAGAAAGGTCTCCAGCCCAAGCCTACTCACCGCTGAGACACAGAGTACACAGAGAAGTTTTCACCATCCGCTTTCTCCGCGACCTCCGTGCCTATGCTTTGAGAAAAACTCCTTCCTACTTCGCTCCGACTTCTCTTCCTAGATAATACGCCTCCAGCGCCGGCTTGTACGAGCGCGGCAGCCAGAGTGGGCGACGTAGATTCTCGGGTCCCGGGGCCGGCCGAGTTTTGCTCAGCCAGCGTTTGTAAACTTCGTGGGATTTATTCGTGTCGACGAAGACGTCGCCGTATTTGTCGTCCGCGCCCGGCTTCGTCACTCGGACCTTTTGATGCCAGCAGTGCTGGCCGCTGATCCAATCGGGCTGCACGGGAAACGTTAAGTTCTGATGCACGCCGCCGTCCTGCCAGAAGATGCGCGCGGAATCTGGATCCTCGCTTTTAAACGGTTTGATCCCGTGAATCTGGCGCATCATCCATTGACCCTCGCCGACACGCTTGAGATCGACCAGCGCCGTCGACCAGCGTTCGCCGCCGGAATCTTCCTGCAAGCGCCAGCGGCCGAGGTGGTGTGAGCAAGCGACGACGCCGGGCTTGATGCCTTCGGTCACCCATACTTTGTCGATGAAGTAGCCGATCTCGGTATGGACTTTCAAAAGATCGCCGGTTTTCACCTCGAGTTGCTCGGCGTCTATCGAATTGATCCAAAGCGGATTGCGGTGCGAGATTTCGTACAGCCATTTAGAATTGCCGGAGCGCGTGTGAATCAGCGTCGGCAAGCGAAACGTCGGGAGCAAGAGCATCTCGCCGGCGTTAACGTCAATGTTGTCCTGGTGCACATGGCTCTTGATGTAGCCGGGGATGGAATGCTCCGGCCATTTCCAATCCTTCAAGGTCTTTGAATAGAATTCCAGCTTTCGCGACGGCGTCGGAAACCCGGCGCAGGCTTTACCGTCCACCTCCACGCCCAATACGGCGCCATTCTTAGAAATGACATTCGTTGTCGGGTCGGTAATTGATTCGGCCATGTCGGCGCTTCTGATCGCGGTTTCATGAACGCGATAGACGTTGTCTTCGATCAAGAAGGCGCCGTACTTCCGCATGTACTCCAAGGGCTTCAGGTCTTGCTTGGCCGCGGCCGCCGGCAATCCCGGCACGCTGTTCTCGAAGATCCAACGATAGTAATCGTCTACGGTCATCTTCTTACCGGCCTTGTAGGGCGATTCGAAATATTTGCGGATGCCGAGCGAACCGTCGGGATCGACGCGCCACGACAGCTCGATCCAGAACTCGTCTTCCTCCCACACTTGGCCAATGCCGGCGGCTTCATGCGCTTCGTAGGTGGTGGTGAATTTCTTGCCCTGCTTTTCCAACGCGACGCGGAGTATCGGCTGGCGAAAGCCGATCCAGCGCGCCGCTTGAGTCTCCTGGCTCATGAGATCGTGGCGCTCCGAAGCATGTCCCATCGGCAGGACGTAATCGGCGAACCATGCGGTCTCGCTCCAGGTCGGCGTCAGACAGGCATGGCGCTCGACTTTGCTTTCATCCGAAAGCATCTCGATCCAACTCATGCCGTCGGGGTTGGTCCACACCGGGTTGTAGACGCGAGTGAAATACATGGCGAGTTTGCCGCGCCCCTCTTTGATGAAATGCGGCAGTAGAAAGCTCATCTCGAAAAACGCCAGCGGATATTCCTTCGGGATCAGCAGTTCATTCCAGACTTTCGCTGGCGGCGGCATCAGCGGCGGCGCCGGGATATATTTGTTGGTCGCGTTCGGCGCGGTACCGCCTGGCGTGCCGACGGCGCCGGCGAGAACGCTCAAGAATTGTAACGCGCGCGCCACCTGCCAGCCGCCCAGATTGCCCGCCGCCGTATTGCGCCACACGTGCGCCGAAAACGCCGAACCCGCTTTGGCGACTTCGTGGGCAACGCCGACGATCGCCTGTGGATCAACGCCGGCTTCTTTGGCCGCGAACTCGGGCGTGTAACGCGCGTAGGTCTGCTTCAGGATCGACACGAAGGAATGAAAAGTTTGCGGCTCATCGGGAAACTCCTCGCGAAGATATTCTTCCCAGTTGACCCATCGGCGGACGAATTCCCGGTCGAAGAGATCTTTTTGCAAGAGAACGTTACACATGGCGAGCAGAATCGCCGCTTCGCTGCCCGGCCAGGACGACAGCCAGTAGTCGGCCTTCGAAGCGGTGTTCGACAACCGCGTGTCGATGACGCAAATTTTTGTTCCCGCGCTCTTCGCTTCGATGATGCGCTGGGCGTGGGGATTGAAGTAATGGCCGGTCTCGAGGTGCGAGCTTAACAGTAAAATAAAGCGCGCGTTGGCGTGATCCGGCGAGGGCCGGTCGATGCCCGACCAAAAAGCGTAACCGGCGCGCGCCCCGGCGGAGCAGACGTTGGTGTGACTGTTGTGACCGTCGATGCCCCAGGCATGAAAAATTCTCTGATGGTAGAGTAGCTCGTGCCCCGGCCGGCCGACGTGATACATGATCTCGTTGCGGCGGTCTTCCTGGAGCGCCTTGCGAATTCTCCCGGCGATATCGTCGAGCACCTCGTCCCAACTGGCGCGCTCCCACTTCCCTTCGCCGCGCTTGCCCGCGCGCTTCAGGGGATAGCGAATCCGCTCCGGGTCGGTCACTTGATTGAGCGTCGCCGGCCCCTTGGCGCAATTGCGGCCGCGGCTGCCGGGATGCTCCGGGTTGCCTTCGAAGCGGCGGATCTGATTCGTCTCCTTTTCCACGACGGCGACCAGGCCGCAGGCCGCTTCGCAATTGAAACAGATCGTCGGAATGATCCGGCAGTGTTTCTCGACTTTTCTCGGCCACTGCGCGGTGTCGTACTCGACCCAGTCGTCCCACTTCTCCACCGGTGGATAGCTGGCCAGGCCGCCCGCCTCGAGCTGGACGGCGGCGGGGTTAAGCGGAGATTGAGTCTCAGACATATTCGATTTCCTCTTGGTGCGTCAATTCAGTCGAAGATCCTTCACTTCGTTAAGGATGACGAGAGCCTCAGTTTCATTTGCCGAGGCGCGAATAATTTTTATTCCTGTTGCACGCCTTACTACATTCTTAAGACGATCCGCTCTCGTCAGCTTAACGGCACGGATTGCCCAGCTTTAATCCAGAGGTTTTCGTATATCCATAAGCCGGAAAGCACCAAGAGAGACGCGACCATGTTTGGCAGAAGAGAGCGGGTCGGCCAAAACATCAGCACGAGCGGAACGACGACCCCCAACAGCACGGCAAAAATCCAAAACTGCTTCCAGAGCGCGCCCCTGCTCAGCAATGCAGCCGATCGCCGCTGCTCCTCGCTGCCGTGACTTAAGAACAAATCGCTGAAAATCATCGCCAGGCCGGCAAAGAGCGAAACGACCAAGGCATTTCCCAGCCAGGCAAACATTTGCGCGCTCATGAATTGGAAAGGACTGATTAATTCCAATGAGCCGATGACTATGAGCAACGCGGCGCCGGCGCTGATCGATTGGATGAGCAGGTGCCAGAATAATAACGGGCTCTGCCAAAAGTCTCGGCCGCGCGCCTGCGCGAAAAGAAACGCCGAGTAACCGGCGGAAGCGATGGCAAAGAGCGCCGCCGGCCCGAAGACCAGCGGAGAGATAGCCGGCTGGGTAAGCCCCTGCGCGAGCCATACTGCGGCCAGAACGCCGTAGATCATGAGGACGTAGCCGCCCTGGGTCAGCCATGATTTCAAGTTAGGCTTGGACAAACGATAACAGAATCGGCCGGGTTTCTTAAGATCGAACACAAGCAGTGCAAAAGTAACGCCGAGAAAGAGCAGTGCAACGAACGGGCCGATGACATGGAGCAGAGGAGCGTCAGCCTCGAAGCCCACATTCAGCAGGAGCGCAGACAAGAGCAGTACTCCCGCAGCAATCGACTTTGCCCATAGATAGGAGGCGATTGTTCTCCCCCACGGCGTCGCATGCGGCACGTCGTAAACTTCCCGCGCCGCGCCGGGGACCGGACGGTCGGGATTTTGCATTTTGAGCGCGTAGAAATCTTCGCCAGGATCTTTGTCGGCCCAAAAGTGGGTCGATTGCGGCTCCATCATGGTCGGATTCAACAGATCGCCGTCGACTCCGGTATAAAACAGTTTCGGCTTGGTCCCCTTCTCCGCTTTGCGCACGCTGGTTTTTTCCATCGCGATGCGCTTGCTGATGATGCTGTTCGAATCGTCGAGATCGCCGGACAGAATGGCTTGCGTCGGACAGACGACTTCGCAGGCGGGCTTGTAGCCCATCTCGACGCGCGACGCGTCGAAATTGCACTTGGCCGCTGTATTGCGGTCGGGGTCGATGTAAAGCGCGTCGTAGGGGCAGGCCTGCATGCAGGACTTGCAGCCGATGCAGCGTTCGTGGTCGAAGTCAACGATGCCGTCGGGGCGGCGAAACAGCGCTACCGTCGGGCAGATCTCTATACACGGCGCGTCGTCGCAATGATTGCAGCGCAGAACCGCGAAGTGGCGGCGCGTGTCGGGGTAGCGGCCTTTTTCAATGTACTTGACCCAGGTGCGGTTCACGCCGACCGCGATGTTGTGTTCTTCCTTGCAGGCCACCGTGCAGGCATGGCAGCCGATACAGCGGTTCTGGTCGATGAGAAAGCCGTAGCGCATTAAAGGCCTTTCTAACTCTTCCTAGCGGGAGAAAGTAACGAAAACATATTTTGATCTTGATACCAGACAAATGCGATGAGCGTCAATCAATGGCACCGCACGGGTATTTCGATTTGGAGCTTGAGATCGCGGGCTTTAGATTTTTCTGGTTGGAAACGCCGGCGGGATGATCTGCTCGACGGTTCGGCCGTTCCAATCCCGTCCAGCCCAGTTGTTCCAGGCGCGAGTCGCACCGGTTTCGGCCTGCCCGAAAAGCTCATCGTCATCGATGCGCGTCGACCTGCCGTTTTCGATCACCACCTCGCCGTCAACCACGACCGTTTCGACATCCGCGCCGCTGCCGTATTCCACCAAAGCGTTGATGGGATCGCGCACCGGACCGTAGCGCGTCGTACGCAGGTTAATAATGACCAGATCAGCTTTGGCGCCCGGTGCGATTTTGCCGAGATCGTCCCGGCCCAGCGCTCTCGCGCCGCCGATCGTGGCGGCGTTGTAAATATCCGCCGGACGCGCCCCGGAAGCATCCTTATCGACGAGCCGAGAAATCAGCGAGGCGTAGCGCATCTCCGCAACGATATCGAGAGGATAGGTGTCGGTGCCTAAACCGATTCTTACACCGGCAGCGAGATATTGATCGAAGGATTCCATGGCGAAAGCCATTTTGGCGCATTTGAGCGGACAGTGGCCAACGGTCGCGCCGGATTGCGCCAGCAATTTTAGCTCCTCGCCACGCGGGTAATCGACGCGCGAATGACCGCCGGTGATGGCCATATGGCCGATGGTCGTGCGCGGCCCGAGAATCCCGCTTTCCGCAAGATACTCGACCACGGGCTTGCGATAGGTGTTGAGAATTTGCAGAAACTCACGAAAATTTCCACCGGCGTGAATGTGAATCGGCACGTCGAGCTCTTTCGCCGCCGCAACCGACTCGCGTAACAGCGATGGCTCGCAGGTTTCCGCCTGCGCCGGATTCAATATCCCCTGCACGCGGCCGTTGTGCGCGCCATGAAACTGTTTGATGAACTCGACGGCGCGCTTAAGTCCTGGACGGCCTTTGTCATCCCGTTCTTCGTAATAGTGACGGCCTTGCGCATCGGTAAAAATATCGTGGCTGCGAAACGGCGGGCTGAAGTAAACCCGGCCGCCTAACTGTCCAACGATGGCGACGTAATCATCCAGCGCCCCGGGCCCCCCGCCCGGATCGAGCACGGTGGTCGAACCGTTGCGCAGCGCGCTGTAGAGCGCATACTTTCTGCCGATGGCTACGGCCGGCGGCGGCGGCGTCTCCACTTTTTCTTTCAGCGGCGCGCCGAAGACGAACCAGTTTGCGGCCAGGTAGTCTTTCTTGGTGACGTCGCCGAGCAGATAGTCGCCGACGTTGAGCTGCGAGTGCACGTGAAGGTTGACGAAGCCGGGACTGACGATCTTTCCCGAGGCGTCGATGACTCTGTCTGCTGGTTGAGATTTGTCGGAGCCGACGGACTTGATCGCGTCGCCATCGATCAAAATCGAACCGTTGGGAACGATTTCGTGGCCAGCGCCGGACCAACCAACGACGGTGCCACCGTCGATGCGAATCTTCACGAGGGATTCCCTTTTCTAAAGCGAAAGAATCGGCCGCTTATTTAAACTTCGCCGCGCGAGACGGTCTCTTCAACCGGTTTCAGGCGCACGTCGATGAGCGCGGACTGACCCGCCGCGATGGCCTTGAGACCGCGCTCGACCGCCTTGCGCACTTCACCCGGCTCTTCGACTCTTTCGCCATAACCGTCGAAGGCTTTTACGATCATCGAATATTCCGGACACGGCACGATATGCAGGCCGGAAAAGTTTTTCGTTTTGACCGCCCAACCATCGGGATAATATTTCGGAATCCCAGATTTTTGAGAGAGATAGCCTTGATTGTTAAACATAATGGTAAGGAACGGCAGGTTGTGTTCCTGCGCTGCGCCGAAAGCCGCCGGCGCGGGATCATAATTAAACGAGCCGTCGCCGATCAGGCAAATCACCGGACGCTTGGGATTGGCGGCTTTGACGCCCAACGCGGTGGCCAATCCCGTCCCCAAACCGCCGATGCAGCCGGCGAAAAACGATCCGGGCTTCAACTGGTCGAGGTAACGGTGCACCGCCAGGCGGTGCGTGATGGTTTCCTCCACCACCATGGCGTCGGCCGGCAGCACCTGGCTGATCTCGTGCGCCACCCAGCGGGTATCCATCGGCTTCTGCTTGGAGAGTCCCTGTGCCTCCTCGCGCCATTGTTTTCGGCGCGCATCGTTTTTGGCCTTTAGTTCCTCGGCGCGGCGGCTGCGCGACGCATCGCCTTTGGACACCCGCTTCTTGAGTGCGGCGAGCAAGTGCTCCAACGAGGATTCAATTTCTCCCGCCAGGCAAAGATCCGTCTGGTAACCATAATAAGGAAGCTCCGCCCTGTGCGGATTCTCATCGAGCATCGCGACTTTCGCCCCCTGGGAAGGCGTGACCGACGCCGGATACCAGGGGGCGATGACCGCCAAAAGAAAAATCACGTCGCTCCCTTTTAAGACTTCCTTGGGATCGTAGCCGCAATGGAGCGGATGGGTGCGCGGAATGTTGATCGCCCCCGTGCTGCGGGTTTCGACCACCGGACAGCCGAGCAACTCAGCGATCTCCACCAGACATTCGACGGCCTTTATGGTTCTGCCGGCGTCCTCTGCAATGATCACCGGATAATTCGCCCCCGCCAACATGTCGGCCAGCTCTTCGATTCCTTTCGGATCCGCAGTGGCGAGCGGCGCCGCGCCGAGGTCCGACGGAACGTCCTTGGTCATCGTGTCGAACAGATGCTCCATCGCTAACGAAACGAATACCGGGCCGCGCGGACCGGCCATGGCCAGCCGGCAGGCCCGCTGAATCGTTGCGGGAAGAATCGATTTCGTGTTGACGCCGAAGCTCCATTTTACCGTGTGATCGACGAGTTTTGCCGGCCCGCCCATGTCGCCGAGATGGCTTCCCCATTGGCCGCCGACATCCGGCCCCTCGTCTTCGCCGAAGCCGATCGACTCGCCGGCAAAGACGACCATCGGAACCTGCTCGTGCAAAGCGCCGCGCATCGCCATGGTCGCGTGCAGCGCGCCGACGGTGGTGTGAATCATCACGGCGGGCAGTTTGCCAGTCGCCTTGGCGTAGCCGCTCGCCATGCCGACGGCGATTTCCTCATGGCGCGTGCTCATATAAATGGGCATACCTTCCACGCCTGGCTCCGCCAGCGCTTCCCACACCGGCGACCATTCCGATCCGGGCGAAGCGAAAATCCGCTCGACGCCCATTTTGCCCAACACGCGCAGAAGGGTTTGCGCCCCGGTTAATCCCTTGGTTTGAATCATGTTAACTCCTAACTAGATTTAGAATTCTTTCTTTATAATTCAGTATCGACAGCTCGAAGTACCTCTGCCCCCCGTCATTCCGAGGAGCTAAAAGCGACGAGGAATCTGGTTCTCCCTAGCGCCGACTCTAACCTAGATTCCTCGCGTTGCTCGGAATGACAATGCTACTAAATATTATAGAACCGTTTCGCGTTGTTCAGCAGCAGATCCTTCTTCACGTCCAGCGAAAGGTCTTCTCGATTCCACAGAATCGTCGCGGATTCCGGCCAGCTCATGTCCCAGTGCGGATAATCCGACGCGTACATCAGCGTCTTGGAGCCGATCTCCTTGACGACGTAACTGATCATTTTCTCTTCCGGCTCGCAGCCATAATAGCTGTTCTCGCTGAATAGATATTCGCTCGGCTTCTTCTTGCACAGCGGCGCTTCGATTTTACCACGCTTCTCCCATTCCTCATCCATCCGCTCCGCCCAGTACGGCAACCAACCGCAGCCAACTTCGAGGTAGCCGATCCTTAACTTCGGAAACAAATGCGGAACCCCGCCGAACACCATTGCCGTCAATTGGCGTAGGATCGGAAACGGATGGCCGGTCGTGTGCAGACAGATAAATTGATCGAAGATTTCACTGCCGGGCTCGTCGCCGCCGAAGGCATGGATCGTGATCGGCGTGTTTAGCCGCTGCGCTTCCTCGTAGATTGGATAGAAATCAGGACTTCCTAGATTCTTTCTGTGCGCCTGCGCGACCAGCATACCGCCGCACAAGCCGAGTTTTGTCACCGCGCGGTTCAATTCTTTCGCCGCCTCACCGGGATTACTCACCGGCAGATTCGCCACCGCTTTAAGGCGCGGCGAAGCCTT
>JAUYJC010000140.1 GCA_030688735.1 Deltaproteobacteria bacterium | reverse complement strand
AGGTTTGGTGCCGGCAATCTCGGCACAGAAACAGTGACCGGGTTTTTAAGAGGGTGCCCGACTTGCCGGAGCACTTTGGGCAAACGAAACCCTCCGGCCACCGGCATCGAATGAGATATTCCAGGCACGATTCCTGAGTCGTAAACTTCTGGCGAAACTCTCGAATGTCCCTGGGATACTCCGGTCTGCCCATGCTGAATAGTGGCAAGGTCATCGTGCTGAGTCAACCGTAGAAGCATTACAGGCTATTCGGTTTTCCCGTTCCAAGCGCGGCGAGAAACCGTAGCTGAGCGACATTGACATCTTGTGCTTCGTCAACCACCGCGAAATCGAAAGGCCCCCGTGTCCCATTGGATAGGTTTTCGGCCAGTCGGCGAAACATCCCGGCATACGTGATCCAACCATCAGCTTGCAAGCGAGACCGTACACGATCAAAAATCGACCAGAGAACAGCACGCTGCTGTTCCGGCAATCTCGTTTTCCTGCCCAAGCGGCGGACATCGCGATAAGCTTCCCAAGTGTCCAACTGCCACGCATCAACCACTTCGGACCACTCAGTCCATAAAAAGTGCTGACTGAATTTATGCCCACCGATTTCCTTGGATGCCTCCGCCAGTGCAGTGCGAAGAAGTATGTCCGACGCGATGTTTGCCGCACCGTAGTGCAGCTCGTAGAGCCGCCGTCCTATCGCATTGATCGAATACACTTCGATGTTCTCGCCGAGACGCGGTTCGTGATGAAGCAAACGACGGAGCTTGGCCCGCAAGGCGTTCGACAGCGTATCCGAAAAGGTTGTAAGCAGTATGCGCGATTCCCGGTTGTGCCGCGCGAGATGCACGGCCCGGTGCAAGGCGACGATCGTCTTGCCCGTGCCCGCCGAACCGGCGACCCGCGCCGGGCCGTTGAAATCGCGCTCGACCAACTCTCGCTGCGCCGGGTGGAGAAAGATTGTCCATTTTTCCCAGGGATATTCGAGCGCGAGCGCAAGTTCCTCGACATTGTTTATGACCCTGAAGCGGCGCTGCGCGTCGGAGTGGGCGAAAGGGTCGGTCCTATCAGCCGTTAGCTCGACATCTTGCACGTGACTTTGCATCGAAGTGCCCGGCGTGGGCACTTGGTATTGTACGCTAGGCTCATTTACTATAAGTTCTGCGAACCGAGGAGTGCCTCCTGTTGCCAGTTCCAGCAAGGCTTCAGCAGCTTCACTTGGCAAATGATCAGCCAACTTAAGCAAGCTGTCTTCGTTAGCTTGGCGCACATCGTGCAGCCACTCAGGCGGGACCCCGAAACTCAGTAGCCTTTCATCCGGGACGCGCTCGAACAATCGAGCTTTGGGAGGCGCCGGCTGTTCAACCCCCACGTAGGCTGGGACGAAGATTTCCTTGACCGTCTCGCGAATCTCTACCAATTGTGCCGCACCGGTCTTTGGATGTGTCTCCAGCTTGCGCCGCTCAGCCCAGCGATAGGCTTCATCGTGGTGGTCAACGTAGCAAAGCAGAAGGCTCGTCTCGGTTTTGTGAACGATCAAACGCACATCGCGGTTTACACGCACTGACCAGAAGTTTGGGTCTCTAGCTTTATCGAGTCTGTGGAATTGCATTCCGGGCTGCGCCGGGTTTATTTGCAGATCGAAAGCGGTGGTCTTAACCACTTTCTGCTCGTCGCCTGTCAACCGTGCAAGGCTGTCCGTGAATGTGTCGGCGATGCGGAATTCCATTATGTCTCTGGCCAGAAGTATTGAATTGGCGCCAACCAAAACCGAGACGGGTCTTGTTCACTCGAATGGCAGTTAGTGCTGAGATCCTTCAGCCATCGGCCTTCAAATCCTTCACGCGACGCTACTGCTGATATGACGGCGTCCCGTTCGTGTTCCCGGTTGTCTTGGTTCTTCACTTCCACTGAAAACTGTTGGAAGAATTGACGACCAGTCCTCATCTTTAATGCGGCCAACACCGCTTTGGGGTGACTCTCCGTAACGCCTACAGCGGGAAAGCGTTCCCGCATGCGCTGCACGAACATTATGCCCTGGACAAGCGCTGCACCCTTTAGCGAATTGGAGGCTTGGACTTCGCCGTGAATTAACCGGTATTTTTTTCGCAGCCACTTATCTGCCTCACGGTCACTTGACTGACCGGAAGACCACCATAAGGGCGCATCTACTCCGACCCCTGCTGGAAACGATTTCACATTAGCGACAATCACGTTAACCGCCTCGTCCGCACAGTCGACGCCCCATGTGCGTGCGGAGCCGTCGGCTTTGAGGATGGCCAGACCAAAGTTTTTCTTGCCACCTGGATCCGCACCAATCCAGACCCGATCTCGCTCGCTTACAAGCAACGCGTTTAAAGCCATACCGGAGCCGCGTCGGTAACACGAGCAACGCGCCACCGCTGAGTTTTGAGCTGCACTATTTCCTCGTCCGTGAAGGCATCCTCTCGCATTGCCAGACAAAGCAAATGCGTCGGGCGCGTCATGGCCACGTAGTGCTGTTTGAGGCGCGATTGATTTTGAGGGCTTTCGTTTCCCTTTCCTGCCCTCTTTCCCAGCAGCCACGGTTTCAGCGTCGCGAGGTGATGCTTGAAGTAAAATGTTTCGAGCACGAGCGTGGCCGTGTGCGTCTCACCCTTTACCGAGTGAATCGAGCCAACGCGGAGCTGCGCTTTCGGACTCTCGGCGGGATGGCGGAATACGTTGTCGCGTTGACGCGGATTGGCTCCCACATCATTCTCAGCCGATAACGGCCACTCCAGAAAATCGCCGCTGCGCGCCGAATCGATCTGCGAGCCACCTATGAATTCCGCGATAGCGGTAATCACGGGCAACCATCTGCTGTTCCAGTCGTCCAGAGACGGAATCATCCGGTCGGCGGCAAGACAGGTCACCAAATTCAGATAATTCGCTCTGGCTTCTGGCTTATCGGCGAGCAGTTCCACAACATGCCGGTGTTTCCGTTTGCGGTTGCCGAGATCGGCCGTCGGATTCGATAATTGGATGTAGCGAATAATCCCTTCAGCGAGCCTCTCTACGACATGATGCGCTTCGCCTGATTTTTCCGCCCGTGCCCGGCCGGCCATAATGTACTGATAAAGCGTCGTGGGCTTCGGTTCCGAGCCGGTCAGCTCGGGATCGTATTCGAACCAGTACTGGCCGAGGAAGCGCGGCAGCTTGTCGTTTTCTCCCGGTCTGTGAACCCCCGCTACAACAGTAAAGTCTCCGTCCTGTAATTCCTGTTTGGAGAACACGTCGCAAAGATACTCGGCATAGGCCGCGATAACACGTTGAATGGTTTGATCGGCGAACAGGAAGACAACATGCTTCCCCAAAGTATCCGACGTATTAGCACTGTCTTGCGGCCCGTACCCGCTGAGGTTCTGGGGCGCAACACCAAGCGGCTTGGCAAAATCCGCGATTTCCTGGCCGAATCGGTGGCTGTTAGGAATATCCTTGCGGATACTTCGGTCGGGAAAAAGGTCGGTTGTTGCGCCGGCATCACCGGCATAAGTGTAAATTGCCTGATTAGAGTCGCCGTATCTCTGTCGGATGGTCGGACTGTCACCGTTCATGAACAGCTTGAACAGCAGGACGGATTGATCTTCGTTATTGTCCTGTACCTCGTCGATAAACAGCATCGGGAACCGCTGCCGGATGGCATCCCGGATTCCGAGAATATTTTTCAGAAGATCATGTCCCCACATGAACATTTCATCGAACCGGTGATATCCATCGCCCGCACATTTTCTTGCTAAAGCACAAAGCTGTTTTGCGGCTAGCTTCGTTGCGTCCTTGAATTCCGGCTCGCCGTTCTCTTTCAGCACTTCGAATGCGGGCGAGACGACTCGCCACTTGGAGACAATGTTGAGCTTCCCGTTGGGGTCGCTCGCCTCCTTCTGGTTCACGTAACTGGCCAGAGCGCTGAATTGTCCGAGCGTCAGTAACCGCCGCCTGTGTTGTTCGCAGTGATGGTTATCGATCACTCTGATCGGGTATCCGAGAGAGCGAAGCCACGGCATGGCGAGAAATTCATTCGCGAAGCCGTGGATCGTTCCAACGAAATGCGGATAAGTGAGTAGGCGCTGGCCCGCGGCCGTGTTGCCGAGACGTTTTTCGATCTCCCGCCTTGCCACGTTGGTGTGGGAAAGAACGCAGACTCCCCGGCGTGGTTCTGTCCACTTGCGCGCAAGGATCGCCAGCTTGGCTACAAGAAGCGTGGTCTTTCCGCTGCCGGGACACGCCTCAACGTCGAGCGGCGCCGCAGCCTTCAGAACCTCAAGGCGCGGGTCCTTGCCATCGGGCCCGCTGAACGCGGTCTTCGGCAATTTGAGTACATCACATACCCAGGCGATATCCTCGTCTGTGATTTGCGGCGGCTCAAAGCGGAAGGTCTCATCCATCGGACGCCGCTTCTTTCTGAGTGCCCTCGCCGGGCTCGATCTTTGCGGTCACGTATTCGATCGCGCCGACAATGTACTTCGGCAACATGCCGCGCAATGCATCCGGTGAGAGTTGTCCTTTTCGTGCGCGTCCTTCAAGCAAGCACGCGAGATATTGGGCCGTGATTGCCTTGGATACTCCTGAGCCAGGCGCAACCAGTGCATAGACATGCGACGCCAGCTCGTCCGGAGACGGTTTCCCCTCGGAAAGATTCGCATACGACTTCATTGCATTACGCGCGACGGACTCCTTGCTCAGCTTTCCTGTGTTGATCCGTTCGTCGGCCACCGCCAGGTGCGCCGCGATCCACATATCTTCGGCCAGTCCCGCAAAGGCGAGGTCATATTCAAGCGTCCATTGGTCCGCGACAAACGTCTGGACCTTTTGACTCGACGCCTTTGCTCGGATTTCGTCGCGGCGCTGTTGCAGCTCCTCGGACGTGAAATCCTTCTTGGCACGCCAGCGGCGTTTCTCAGGCCACGTCTCGCCCGGCTTGACGGTGCCGATGATTTCAGGACCACAATCCGGCATCACGTCAAAATCCGCGATGCATGCCACAGGGACATCGATCGTTCCGTCCTTCTCGGGATGCTTGCGCAAATAGATGCGGGCAAAGCGGCTTAACCCGGTGCCGCCGACATTCACTATGGACACGCCGTTTGCTGTCAGATCTCTTTCCATCAACCGAGCAAGGGTGGGAATGAGAATGTTCTCGGCGTCGCCCTCTACAATGAGCAGGCCACGGGCAAAAAAGAGGTTGGCCTTCGTCACGTCGAGAAAGCGTGCAAGGAATCCGTAGTCTGATTTGTCCAGACCGGTATGCCCGACGGCCAGCGGGAACGCCTTGCGTCCGTGCATGAATACAAGATTGTCCAGCTCAATAGCTGAAGCGAGGTTCGGGCTGTGCGTCGTTAAAATGATCTGAATCTTCTGATTGTCCGTCCGCAGTTCCTTTACTTTTTCCTGAAGGAACTGCATGAGGCGGAGCTGTCGCTGCGGGTGCAAATGCGCTTCGGGCTCCTCAATCAGCAGCAATGGAAATCCACCCGCTTCCGAGCCGAGAAGCAGCAATTCGCAAGCCATGAAAAGCATGTTGTTCGACCCAAGACCGCGGTTCGGCGGCGTTTCGGGAGCCGCCCCGTCGCGCAGCTCCAGGTCAAGTTTTTCGAGCAACAGACGGAGCCGGACGCCAGGATCGCCCTTGGAGCCGCTGACCGATATATGCCCTTCAAGCTTGTCGCCACTGAACGATAAACGTTCGAGATATTCGGCGTTCAGGTTTTCTCGGGCGGTCTGGACACCTTTATGATTGCTCAAAAGAGCATTCATAAAGTCGCCGATTCCAAGAACGCTCAACATGCTCAGGTCATCAGGCGGCCCCTTGTCGCGGTCATAATCCTGTCCGTGCTCCTTGATCTCTTTCGTGTATTGAAGAATCTGTGAAAGGCGCGATCCGCGGCCGGCCGACATCGCACGTTCGGCATCGCGAAGTGGCCGGAGATAGGTCGCGCATAGAAGTGTTTTTGCTGCCTGATCAAATTGAGGGCCGTCGGCCGCTTTGCCCGATCTTGCCTCTATGGACGTGAAGCGCCTTTGGCGTGGCGCTTGCGGTCCTGCAACAGCCTTCCAGTTCACGTACAGGACGGCGGCCTTGCCGCCGTCCTGGTCTTCGTACGTAAGATGCTCTGCGAATGCAGCCTTGTCTGCAAGCGTCAGGTCTTCGAACTTGCAGCGGATCTTGATCTCATTGCGGTGCGCGGCGGCACCAGAGGGCTGGTGGAAATCGCTCTCTTCCACCCGGAAGAATTCCTGATCGCGCGTACCCAACGCAAGACGAAGCGCATCAATGACAGCGGTCTTTCCCGTATCGTTCTCACCAACCAAAGCCGTAAGACCAGGCCTCAGGGCAAGAACAAGCGCCTCCTCCTTCTCCCCAAAAGCCCTGAAATTTTCTATGCGTAATTCAGATAGAAACATAAGGACGCGTCGCTAACTACGTTTTTCAATCACCGAATATTCCATTAGTTCACCTTGAACACTTTCATCACCTCGTCCCCAAGGTGGTTAATTACCTTCACGGCGATCCGCCCTTGCTTCGGTTTTTCAAATGGTCGCGAGGTGTCACTGTTGAGCGTCGCCCAAGCTTCGGGATCGATCTCCGCTTTCAGCGTGGTCTTCAGTGAGCTGTAGGGGTCGTTCGCCCCGAGGAAGTAGGCGTGGCGGACGAAGAAACTTTCTTCGTTGTAGTCGGTGTCGATGAACCAGCAGGCGATACCGTCGGCGCCGTCGCTGATGACTTCGCCAGTTTGAGGTTTGAAGACGTCCACGCCTTTCACTTTTACGCGAAGCTTGCCGTCTTTCTCCGTGATGAGTTCGATGTCCGGCTCGCCGAAGATGACGAACAGGTTGCCTTTGCCCGTGTTCTTGAGGTCCTCGGCCATGTGAAGATCAGCGTTCATTCGGGCCTTGAGCACGGGTATGCGCCCCAGCTTGGTGAACTCGGTGGTGTGCGCCTCGTAGTTGAAGGCGCAAGCGATGAGCACATCGAACCCGGAATCGCCCGCTTCGCGGGCGGCGGCGACCAGGTCGGCGCGCTGCACGGTGCCGAACTCGGGGCCGATGAAGATTCCCGCACGGAGTTCCGTGCGGGAATCAGTGGATAGTGGGTTGTGGCTAGTGGATGAATCTTGTTTCCGCTGACCACTATTCACTAACCACTGACCACTGGCCTCAAATCGGCCTTCGCCGCAGACCAGTTCACCGGGCCAGGCGGTGAGCGAGGTAAAAGTGATCTTGTCCTCCTTGTGCGCCTGCTGCACTCCGGCGGTCTTGAGGTTCTCCAGGATCATCTGGGCGAAGGACTGCTTCACTCCGTATTCGGCGCTGTCTTCCTTCAGAGTGTCGATCAACTCGTCGTTATCATCCACACCCAATACGCGATGCGGACTCAGGCTCTCGACGGTGAAAGGTCCGGCGACGCGGACTTTCTTATTGTCCGCATACGGCTTGTCGTAAAGATATTCGAACTCGGCCTTGGCGGCTATCGAAGCGTCGATTTCTTTTTGCCGGGCGATGCGGGCCTGCCAGAACTCAGTGAATAGTGGTTGAGTGGCCGGTGGCCAGTTCTTGGGAGGCTCTCTCGGAATTTCCCACTCTTCCAAGGTTTTCTTCTGACCACTAGCCACTGACAACTGACCACGCAGCGGCGCAAGCCGCTGCTCCCATTTGTCCCAGATGACATCGATCTCCGCGTTGTTGGCGATGGACTTGAGGGTGATGTGCGGCACGCGCTCATAGACAAACCCTTGACGAATGTTGCCGTGGACCGGCTGCGAACTCGGGGCGGTGCGGGTGACTTCGGCTTCCTTGAGCTGGCCTTCGCGGGAATCGGCCAGCAGGTAAAACGCATAGCGCGCGCCCATGATCCGGGCACGAGCCAGCGCGAGCGCCACGCGCGAAGTGTCAATCGTAATCCAGCGGCGGCCCCATTGTTCGGCGACGGTGGCGGTGGTGCCGGAACCGCAGGTTGGGTCGAGCACGAGGTCGCCGGGATCTGTGGCCATCAGGATGCAGCGCTCGATAACCTTTGTGTTAGTTTGAACGACATATACCTTCGACTCCGTGAAAGCACCGGTCTGGGTATCGGTCCAGACGTTAGTAAAAGTTCGGCAAGGGAAATCGTCCATGAACCGAACATAAGCCAGGGAGTTTTTGGAGGGTGCCGCAAGCCGTGCGGCCCTTCGCAGCCTCACGAGACCAGGCTCCGTGGTTTTCCAATATTGGCCAGCACCGGGGCGAAAAACCTGACCATCGAGTTCGACGGCAAATTGACTTTTCTCGCTCCCGCTTTGTGAAGTCAGTGGACCGTGACGATAAACGCGAGCGCCATTTGGGATGTTTGCCGGGTCGTTCCTTTCGGCTCCGGTCATCACTCGGCGAAACACCGGCTCTAATTCGATTCGGGTGAATCGGTTGCCGACATCGTGCTCAAGTCCCCGGTTCCGAAGGACCTGTCTAAATTTAACGGAGGAAAAGCTCTTCGAATACCACAAGACGTAGTCGCAGCTCTTGCTGAGATAGTCCCCCCCAAGGCTAGAAGTTGTTTGAAAGTTGATCAGCGAAACGGAATTATCCTTGCCGAATACTTCGTCTAGCAAAGAGCGGACGATATGCATATTCTCGTCGCCCATCTGCACGAAGAGGGAGCCGGACTCGGTGAGGAGATCGCGGGCGACCGTGAGACGGTCACGAAGATAAGTGAGGTAGCTATGGATACCGTCTCGCCACGTGTCGCGGAAGGCTTTGACCTGCTCTGGTTCGCGAGTGATATGCCCGGCATTGCCATCCTTTACATCGCGGCTGGTGGTGGACCACTGGAAGTTGCTATTGAACTTGATACCGTAAGGCGGATCGATGTAGATGCACTGCACCTTGCCTCGTAAACCTTCTCGCTCGGCTAGGCTGGCCATTACCTGGAGGGAGTCGCCGAGGATCATACGGTTCGACCAGTTCTGGTCGTGCTGATAGAACTCGGTCTTGTCCACGCCTGCGGGGATACCGTTGAAGTCGGCAAATAGATCTGTCTGCGCGCCAGACTCTTGATCACGCTGCTCGCGCGTCTGCCTGAGTAGATCGTCGATCAGCACCTTTGGTTGAACTTTTTCCTGGATGTAAAGCGGTGGCGCGTGGACGACGAGGTCGGACCAGTCTTGCTCATCCTTCCCGCGCCAGACGAGTTGGGGATCGAGGTCGGTGTTGCGCGGATACTTTATTGTCTTGGGCTTTTCCTCTTCTTTCTGAATAACGGACTGATACTCGGCCGTAGGGATGTTTTTGCGCTTGGCCTCGTTGTGTGTCAGCGACTCGATCTGCTTTGCCGAAGATTTCAGTTGCGACTTCTTTGCCATGTGATTATCTCCGGGGCGGGAGCGCTGCGCGTACGGCGTTCTCGTCGACTTTGGCCACAGCTTGTGGCCAAATTTGATTCTGGTCGGAGGCGAGGCTCTTTGACATTTTGGCGACAGGTTGTCGCCAAATTGATTCGTCGGAGTAAGCGAGATAGAAGCGCTTCATGTCCCGCATGTTACGCGGCGAAAAACCGCTCATGTGCGGAAAGGCGGCCATCAGATCGGCCGAAAGCCGGTCAATCACCGACTCACCCCATCCGAGTAACTGCTGCTTTTCCACAATGGCCCGGCCAATGTCCCAATACAACAAAGCCAATTCGCGATTGACCGCGCGGGCGGCCGTGGTGCGGGCGTGAAGGATGCGTTCTTTCAGCGCCGCGAGGAAGGCTGGATATTCCGGGTGGAAAACTGCCTTTGTCATGACTGCGCGGCTTTCGCGATCATCTTGTTGAACTCGCTTTCGACCTTGGACTTGAAGTCAGCCTCGATCCGATAAACCTCGGTGAATTCGGCGAAGGCCCAGCGGCCGTAGGTTTTGAGATTGTTCACACCAGGAATCCAGTAGATATCCATGGTGGACTTCTTTTCCTTCGCATCTTCGCGGCGGTAGCCTTTGATCTCGACGATCAGGTGCAACAGATCCTCATCGCCATGGCCGTCATCAACCAGCACGATGAAGTCCGGCAGGTACTTGCGCATTTCCGATCCGTACCGGTACGGGACTTCGAGGCCGAGATTGTGGTTTTTGACGTAGGCGCGCACGCGCGGATGAGACTCCGCGACGCGGCAAAACTCGGCTTCCCAGTCGCTATCTAGCACGACCCAGTTGATGTGGCAGCGCCGCGAGTCCGTTTCCCAACGGTCGGTCCTCGATGTGTTGAAGCGAACGTGGGCGGTAGACCCAACAGGATTGTAAGCGTCGAGTACCGCCTTGATTGGCCGCTTGTCAATTAGCGCCCGGTTAACGGCTGTGATGATCCTCTGGCAGGCCATGTCCGCAAGCATCTTGTACTTAAGCTGCGCCGGGTAGGTGCCGCCCTTGCAGACAAGATAACCGTCGAGCCACTGCCGCGCGATGCGCTTGAGTTGCCAGAACAAATGGAGTTCCGGTTCGCCGTTAGAGTCGCGAAATTTGCTGAGAACTAAATAAGAGGTCAGTTCGTAGACCACCTGCGATGGCCGCACGTCGCCAGTATGCACGAGGTTCAGATCCACGGGCTGGCCGATAATTCCAGAGTTGCGCGTCTCCGTGGCTCCAACCAGGTCGGGCGTGAGCTCCAGCACGGAGTCTTCGTTGAACTCAGCCGTTAACCTGTCTTCCGGCAGTTCCACGCGATAGCCCTCCACGCGTGGAAAGCGAATTTCGAGCGCGTCACGGTCGGGCCGGACGGCCTTAACCTGGACCGTCTCACGCGGTGGCTGGGGTGGCGCTACCACCGGTTTAGCGTTGAAGTCAAACGGGATGCCGAGCACGTCGGCGTACTCGACGTTGAAAAGGTTGTCATCGTTCAACTCATACGACTGCCGGCGCAACGCCCGGCCGATCACCTGCTCGCATAAAAGCTGCGTGCCGAAAGCGCGCACGCCGAGTACGTGAGTCACCGTGTTGGCATCCCAACCTTCGGTCAGCATCGCGACGGAGACGACACAGCGAATGTCGGCACCGAGCCGACCGGGTTTCCCCACCGTGTTCATCACTTCGCGCAACAGATCCTGGTCAGTAAGATTCTCGGCCTGGCGAAAGTCTCCGGTGCGCTCGACAATCTCACGCCGAAAGCGATCGATCTCGTCGGCCGCCATGGCGCGAAAGTTGTCATCCAGCGATTCACCAGATTCCAGTTGCTCGCTGTCGATCAGAATTGTCCTAGGGCGCGGGAGTGGATCGCCGTGCTCGTTGTGGTTCTGAAAAAGCGGGAACTTACCGAACTCCAATTGGCTCGTGCCGTCATCGTTCTGGCGCTGGAAGCCGGCGATGTAGTCATAGACCAGCTTGGAGGTCGCTGTATTATTACAGACGACGATGAAGCACGGCGGAACGGATATCTTGTTCTTGACCCAAAGCTCAAACGTCAGCTTGTAGTGACCGTACAACGCATCGAGTGCCGTTTGCAGTTGCGGCGGCAGATCGCGCGGATCGAGAGCCCCTGCCTTGCCTCGGCCTTTCTTGGGCATTTTAGCGCGGATATGCTCCCAGAGATTGCGGAACATCGGCATTTCATTGCCGGGAATATTGTCCGCAATGGGCACCCTCGGCAGCTTAACGATGCCGCACTCAATGGCGTCCATCAGAGAGAAATCGCTCATCGTCCACGGAAAGAGAGTGCCCTCGGCGTACCCCGATCCGCGCAGAAAAAACGGCGTGGCGGACAGATCAACAACACGGGCAATGCCGAGCTTGCGGTTTACAGCTTCGAGGCCTGAAATCCAGACGCGCGCGGCTTCATTGTTTTTCTCCGCTTCTTTCCGGTCCTCGCCTTTCAAATTTTCGTCATCTTTATCGCCGGGCTTTTCGCGGTAGCAGTGATGCGCCTCGTCGTTGAGAATCAGGATATTCTTAATGCCCATAAGTTCGGGCATGACACGTTGGATCATCTGACCTTCGGTCTCAGCGGTCTCGATCTCTGTTCCCGTACGGCCCTGGAGAAGCGCGCGACCGCCTTTGGAGATTTCCAGACGCTCGCGGGGCTTGAACGCGTGAAAATTCGTGATGACGATCTTGGCCCGCCTTACGTCATCAAGCAGGTCCGGTGGAACTAGTTCGCGGCTTTCGTAGTAGCTGTCGGGATCGTTTGGCTGCAAAACACGGAGACGGTCCTTGATCGTGAGCCCGGGCGCGACCACAAGAAATCCGCGCGTGAAGTGCTTACTCCCGGGGCGGCGAACAGCGTTGATGGTCTGCCAGGCGATGATCATCGCCATAACCGTAGTCTTGCCCGCGCCGGTGGCGAGCTTCAACGCGAGACGCTGGATCTCGGGATTGGCGTCTCGGTTCGCTGCGGCAACGTGCTCCAGTATGCTTTTCCCGGCGACGAAATGAGGCGCGACCTCAGTAAGCCAGATGACAGTCTCAACGGCCTCGACTTGGCAAAAGAATGGCCGGGTATCGTTAAACCTGTGATGGTGCCAATGCTGCAATAACCGCGCGGTTTCAGGAGTGACCTGAGCTGGAGTCGATAAACTTCTCCATTGGTCAACTTCTTGGCGAACCCGATTGATGATCGCGGTGATATCGTATTGCTGTTTCTGTGTAGAAAGTCCTTTGCCTTCATCGAAAACAATTTGCTGCTGATCGGCCGATCCTTTTCGCTTCTTTGGTTTCGGAATCGGCGTAATGAACTCTGCGCGGCGGCGACGCTCAATGATTTGCTGCGTCGGCTGCCCTTGGGTGTCGAGCTCCCAATAACGCTTCGGATACTCGTAAGGGGAGTTTAGGATCGGATGGTCGAAGAATGGATTGTCCACTTTAACTTATGCTCATCACCGGTGTTACGGACACAGGCTATACAACTGGCAAGGTCGAACTCGCCAGATCCCGGATCAGCGCTTACGGAGATAGTAGTCGAAATGGCGGGTGGATGCCAAGGGAGATTTTCGAGGCTGTTCGTGGTTGGAAGAAAAAAAAAGGCCCGTTATGCACGTCCTTGGACGCACACAACGGGCCTTTGCGGTAAAATTCGATGCTACATCATCCCGCCCATACCACCCATCCCGCCCATACCACCCATTCCTCCCATGCCGCCACCCGGAGGCATCGCCGGCATCGCCGATTTATCTTCCGGCTTCTCCGCGACCATCGCTTCGGTGGTCAGAAGCATGCTGGCGACTGACGCCGCGTTTTGAAGCGCAGTGCGAACAACCTTCGTTGCGTCGATAATGCCTGCCTTCATTAGATCTTCGTATTCTTCAGAGGCGGCGTTAAATCCGAAAGCACCTTTGCCTTCTTTGACTTTCTGAAGCGCGATGGAGCCTTCCACCCCGGCATTGATGGCAATGCGGCGAAGCGGCTCTTCCGCGACGCGTTTGATAATATTAACGCCCCACTTCTCTTCGTCCGATACCTTCAGTTTATCCAGCGCTGCTGAACAGCGGAGCAAGGCGACGCCTCCGCCAGGAACAATCCCTTCCTCGATGGCGGCTCTGGTTGCATGAAGGGCGTCTTCGACGCGCGCCTTTTTTTCTTTCATCTCGATTTCGGTGGCCGCGCCGACGTTGATCACCGCGACGCCGCCGATCAGCTTGGCCAGGCGCTCCTGGAGTTTTTCTCGGTCATAATCGGAAGTGGTCTCATCGACCTGGGCGCGGATCTGTTTGATGCGCCCTTCGAGATCGGACTTTTTGCCGGCGCCGTCGATGATCGTCGTATTGTCCTTGTCGACGACGATTCTCTTGGCGCGGCCCAAATCCTGGAGCCCGATATTGTCGAGCTTGATGCCCAGTTCCTCGGCGATGAGCTTGCCGCCGGTCAAGATCGCGATGTCTTCGAGCATCGCTTTGCGCCGGTCGCCGAAGCCTGGCGCTTTGACTGCCGTGCACCGCAGCGTGCCGCGAATCTTGTTGACGACGAGCGTCGCCAGCGCTTCACCCTCGATGTCTTCGGCGATGATGACGAAAGGTTTGCCGGATTTGGCGATCTGCTCGAGAACCGGCAGAATGTCCTTCATGCCGGCAATCTTCTTTTCGTGAATCAGCAGGTAGACATCCTCGAGGACGCACTCCATTCTCTCCGGATCGGTGACAAAGTAGGGAGAGAGATACCCGCGGTCAAACTGCATGCCTTCGACGACGTCCAGGGTGGTTTCCAGTCCCTTCGCCTCTTCGACCGTGATGACGCCTTCTTTGCCGACCTTGTTCATCGCCTCGGCGATAACGTCGCCGATCGTCGAGTCATTATTCGCGGCGATGGTGCCGACCTGGGCGATCTCTTTGGGATCTTTGGTCGGTTTGGAGAGATGCTTGAGCTCGCCGACGACCGCCTCGACGGCCTTGTCGATGCCCCGCTTTAACGTCATCGGATCATGGCCGGCGGCGACGAGTTTAACGCCTTCGGCAAAAATCTGGCGCGCCAGCACTGTCGCGGTGGTGGTGCCGTCGCCGGCGACGTCGGAAGTCTTGCTCGCGACTTCCTTGACCATTTGGGCGCCCATGTTTTCGAACTTGTCTTCGAGCTCGACCTCTTTGGCGACGGTGACGCCGTCCTTGGTGACAGTGGGAGCGCCGTAAGATTTGTCCAAGACTACGTTTCGCCCTTTGGGCCCTAGCGTGACGGTTACGGCGTCCGCCAGTATATTTACACCTTTAAGAATCGCGTCGCGGGCGTCGCGACTAAATTTTACCATTTTAGCTGCCATCTTGTTTCCTCCTCCATTTATTTTCGAAAGTTATTTTTCAAGGATGCCGAGGATGTCGTCCTCGCGCATAATCAGGTGCTCTTCGCCGTCGATGTTGATCTCGGTGCCGGAATATTTGCCGAAAAGAATGCGGTCGTTCACTTTGACGTCGAGCGGGGTGAGCTTGCCGTCATCGTTGACTTTCCCTTTGCCCACGGCAATAACCTTGCCCTCCTGGGGCTTCTCTTTGGCGCTGTCGGGAATGATAATTCCACCTTTGCTCTTTTCCTCTTCTGCAATGCGTTTAATGATAACGCGGTCCTGTAAAGGCCTAATTTTCACTGGTTGGCTCCTTTCCATTTGCTGTTTTACTAAACGATTTTAAGGGGTTGACCTAAGGCCCGGCTCTAATGCAAGAGTCTAACTGTGGCCCAAGGCAGGGCTAATGTAAGCATCGTATCCCTCATGTCAAGGCTTTGGCGCTGGAAATTGTTGGCGATGATCAAATCCGCAATATGACCCCGATCAACCGCCGAAGTTCGGTGCGCTACCGCCGCTGTTTTCTATGTTCCTCCTCTAAGTACTTCCGGTACAAAATATCCCATTCCCGGCTCCCCGGCGGGACGTGACGGGAAAGCGAAAGAATTTTTTGACGAATCACACTGTCGACGTGATCATCGCGCTGGAAGAATTCAGCGACGGCCTGCTTGGTCTCGGCGAGCGCGCGGCCATCGTTTGTGAAGCTTGCCAGGTTGTCTTTCTTGAGGCCGTCGAGAATCAAATGGGCCAGGTGCGAGATCCGGCTTTCCGAGAGATGGCTCAAAGGATAAACCCTTTCTTGGCGGCGAGCTTTTGTTTGGCCAGCAGAAACATTTTATGGGGATCCATCTCCTTCGCCGCGCCCGCGTGGGAGACTAGCATCCTGCGCGCCTCCTCTTCGATGGCTTCCTCTTCAGCGAAATTTTGACCGACGATTTTAACGATCTTAGCTTTTATCTCGGCTTCGCCGGCTCTGGTAATAATGAGTTCTTTCGAGCGGTAATGGGCGAGAAGCAGCGCCGCCAGGCTATTGAGTTGTTCCGGTTTGATCTTCATCCGGTGTGAAGAAACCTGTGAATAAGTTGCGCAAAGTCAGTGAAAATCGGGTAGAGGCTGTTGGCTAGTAGAGGTATCTATACGGGTTATCCACCGATGTCAACTTGGAGAAACTCTCTTCTTATGTTCATGGCGATTCGGAAACGGAGGAAAGTTTCTTGTAAATCCGAGGCTTTTTTGACAATATAACGATCCGAACATGCATGGCACGAACGACACGCGGTATCCGCAAAGGAGTTATCCACAGGCTGTGGGAGCGTCCCGGACCGAACCCATAACGGCGCCTGGGGATAAGTTGGCTGGCTGTGCATAAACCACCGGTGTTGAGGCCGGGCAGTAAGATCGGTGTGGTGGCGCCCGCCGGTTGCGTTGATGATGAGGCGTTAGAAGCCGGCGCGGCGGCGATTCGAAAAAAGGGGTTCGAGGTCGAGTTCTCGCCTGCCGCGCGGGAACGCAAGGGGTATCTGGCGGGAACCGCGGCAGCGAGGGCGCGGGACCTGGTTTCCTTTTTCCGTCGCGGTGACATCGACGCGATCTTTTGCGCCCGCGGTGGTTTTGGCTCGATTCAAGTCCTCCCTTACCTGAGCGACGAGATTCGGAACTATCCGAAAATATTCACCGGCTACAGCGATATCACCGTGCTCCTCAATTGGCTTTTGCAGAAGTGCGGGATGGTGACTTTTCACGCGCCGATGGTAGCGATGGACCTGGCGAGCGGACTCACGGCGCGGAGCGAAGCGCAACTTTGGGAAACTCTGACCGGAGAAAGAAAGACATGGGACGTGAAGCTCGGCGAAATCATCCGGCCCGGCAGGTCGGAAGCCCAAA
Source organism: Deltaproteobacteria bacterium (assembly GCA_030688735.1). Taxonomy (GTDB): domain Bacteria; phylum Desulfobacterota; class Binatia; order UBA9968; family UBA9968; genus JACPFE01. The sequence continues at coordinate 6,046 of JAUYJC010000140.1, read as the reverse complement.
TGATGGGCGGTTGTTTGTCGATGCTGGTGACGACGCTAGCGACGCCCTACGAGATCGACACGAAGGGAATGCTGTTGTTCCTGGAAGACGTAGGTGAAAAGCCCTACCGCATCGAGCGGATGCTGACGCATCTTAAGATGGCGGGAAAGCTGGACGGGCTCGCGGGCGTCCTCTTCGGTGATTTTACCGGCTGCGAAGGGGATGGGCCTCGGGATGTCAGGCAAGTGGTCGGTGAAATTTTCGCCGCAGCGCCCTATCCCGTAACGATGGGATTGTCCGCGGGGCACGGCGAGGACAACCTCACCCTACCGTTCGGTGTCAAAATGGCATTGGACGGGTATAATGGAACGTTGGCTCTGATTGAATCCCCGGTCGCGTGATCGATTTGTTTCTCGCGGGGCCACCGCGCGCATCCAAAGGCGACCGTGAAGGATCGCGCGGCCCATTCGCTCAGGGCCGCGGCTGACTCAGGCAGTGATTCAAACATGATGGTGGACGATGGATTTTCATCCCGTTGAAAGTGCCTTTCAGGACGCCGTCGCGCAGGGAGTTTTTCCCGGCGCGGTGGTGCTCGTGAGCAAGGACGGAGAAATCGTCTTCGAGCAGGCATTCGGAAGCCGTTCGCTCATTCCTGAAAAAACGCCCTTGAAAGCGAGTACCATCTTCGATCTGGCATCGTTGACCAAGCCACTGGCGACGACTATTGCGATCATGATCCTGGTGCGCGAGAAAAAGATTCGTCTCGACGACCAGATCACGCGCTTCATCCCCATGTTCGGCGTCTTCGGTAAGAGCACCGCGACGTTTCGCCAAATGCTCAACCATTCCTCCGGATTGCCCGCCTGGAAGCCGTTTCACGAAGAGATCGTGAAGATGGAAAAGGCTGGCCGGATCAATTTCGTCGCGAGCTGGGCCGCCAAGAACTTCGTCTATGAACAAATTCACCGCGAAAAACCGGTGAGCGCCCCCGGCGCGCAATGTCTCTACAGCGACCTCGGATTTATGATCTTAGGCGAGAGCGTGGAGGTGCTGAGCGGCGCGACGATCGCGCGTTTTTGCCAGGACCGAATCTTCAAACCCCTCGGTTTGCGCTCCACCGCCTTCGTCGACCTGACCCAACTCAGAACCCGGCGCCTTCAGCCGGTCGAAGATATGATTGCGCCCACGGAGAACTGCCCGTGGCGGAAAAAGATTCTCTGCGGCGAGGTCCATGACGACAACGCTTACGCGATGGGCGGGGTGGCGGGTCATGCTGGTCTTTTTTCATCCGCCCGGGATGTCCATGCTCTGTTGGCCTGTCTCAACCGCTGTCTGCACGGGAAAGACGATTTCTTGCCAAAAGCTCTGCTCGAAGAGTTTCTTGCCAAGGATGAAAAGGTGTCGAATTCAACCTGTGCGCTCGGTTGGGACACGCCGAGCCCGGACAAATCTGCTAGCGGTACGCATTTTTCGCCTCGGTCCGTCGGCCATCTCGGCTTCACGGGAACCTCCATCTGGTGGGATATCGAAAAAAATTGCCATATCATTTTGCTTTCGAACCGAGTCCACCCCACCCGCAAGAACGAAAAGATCAAAGATTTTCGCCCTCATGTTCACGACCTGATCATGAAGGTGATGTTTCCGTGATGAACCATCCAGAGCCGGGGAGTCATATTCATTTGATCGCGATTTGCGGCGTCGGCATGGCGTCGCTCGCCGGTCTGCTTAAATCGCGCGGGTATCACGTGACAGGCTCGGATCAGAATATTTATCCGCCCATGAGCGGCTATCTGGCGGAAATCGGCGTCGACGTTTTATCCGGCTATCACGCGGCGCATGTCACGCCGCACCCCGATCTCGTCATTATCGGCAACGCGATATCCCGGGGCAATCCCGAAGCCGAAGCCGTTCTGAGCCAGGGAATTCCCTATATCTCTTTTCCACAGGCTTTGGGTGAATTTCTCATCGGTTCGAGTTTCTCGTTGGTCGTTGCCGGAACTCACGGCAAGACAACGACCACCGCGCTGGCGGCATGGGTGCTGAAACGCGCCGGCCTCGAGCCCGGTTTTTTCGTCGGCGGCGTGCCGCTCAATTTTGGCAGCGGCTGGTGCCCCGGTAGCGGGGAACATGTCGTTATCGAAGGCGACGAGTACGATAGCGCCTTCTTCGACAAGGGGCCAAAATTTCTCCACTATCGCCCGCGCAACGTGATTCTAACCAGCGTCGAGTTCGACCATGCGGACATCTACCGGGATATCGATCATCTGAAAAGCACGTTTCGGCGTTTGATGGAAATCATTCCGCCTGACGGCCAGCTCCTGGTTTGTAGCGATTATGCCGCGGCGATGGAGGTTGCGGCTCCTGCGCGCTGTCCGCTGCTTACCTACGGCGACGACGAACGATCCGATTGGACGGTTGCCGGTGTTGAAATGCGCGAGGGGCGAAGCTTCTTCGAACCCTGTTACAAAGGCCGGGCCGAAGGCCGCGTCGACGCGGCGGTGATCGGGCGGCATAACGTCAAAAATGCCCTGGCGGTTTATGCCATGGGACGCGCGATGGGGTTTGAACACCAGAACCTGTTGGATGGTTTTGCGACATTTGCCGGTGTCAAACGGCGGCAAGAAGTAAAAGGGGAGAGACGCGGCGTGCTGGTGATCGACGACTTCGCGCACCACCCGACAGCGGTTCGGGAAACCATCCAAGCCGTTAAGGATGCGTATCCCGGCCGGCGGCTATGGGCGATCTTCGAGCCGCGCAGCAATACGAGCCGGCGAAATATTTATGAACGTGAATTCGCTCAAGCTCTGGCGATAGCCCACCGAGTCGTGGTGGCAGGACTTTATCAACCGGAAAAGATTCCCGAGGGACAACGTTTGTCGGTTGCGAAAGTCGTCGAGGCAGTTAACCGCTCGACTCGTGACGGTTGCGCGCGCGTCATTGAAAAAGCCGAGGACATCGCGGAATACGTCGCAAGCAACGCCGCGCAGGGCGACGTTGTCTTGGTGATGTCCAACGGCGGTTTCGACGGTGTGCAGGAGAAGATCCTGCGGGCATTGGAATCGAACATGCCTGGGACCGGCGCTTAAACCATCCAAATACCTGCCTGAAATCCGTTCCAAAGATCCTGACCTTTGCGCTCGAAAGTGGTATTCTCGGCGAACCCTCGAGGTTCATGATGACAATGAATTGGCAAGACAATCTTATCGTCGAGCCCCAAGCGATTCGCGGGTTGGTCATGCAGACCCAACGTATCGCGGTGCTGGGCATCAAGACCGAAGCCCAGGCCGACCAGCCTTCAGTTTATGTACCGATGTATTTGCAAAAAGCCGGATTGGAAATCATTCCGGTTCCGGTCTACTACCCGAACGTTACGGAAATTCTCGGGAAGAAGGTTTACCGGAAGCTCGTGGACATCCCTGAAGACATCGACATGGTCGACGTCTTCCGCCGCCCGCCGGATATCAACGGCCACGTCGAAGATATCCTGGCGAAAAAACCCAAAGCGGTCTGGTTCCAATCCGGCATCCGCAACGACGCCGCGGCGGAGACGTTTTCGAGAGCGGGAATCAAAGTTGTGCAAGACCGCTGTCTGATGGTGGAGCACCGGAGGGCGGTGGGTGGGTAAAAGAGTTCAAGGTTCCGGGTTCAAGGTTCAAAGTAAGGGACGATCGTGGCGGGTATATCGTTAGTTATGTTTCTTAACATGTGGTGAACCGCAATTGGGTGAGAAACAAGAAGAGCGATATGTCATTCCATTTTAAGGAGCAAAGCTCTCAAAACGTGAGGCAAACAAGATAGGCTTAGGCCTCCTGTTAGGGTTTGCCGGGGCTATGGTTTCCTTTCTTTTTGGCTCGGGTGGTAGGACGGCAGCTGTGGTTTTCATTTATAGTGTTTGCGGCGTTCGGGTATTTTTTCCTCGGCAATCGGATATTCAAGAAATAAAAAACCGTACGATAGGGTGCCGCAGACCCCGCGTTCACGCGAGATTATTGACATCTCGTGCCTAAAGTTACATAGGGATAGATGTGCGCGGGACTCTTGGGAGAACGGGGAGCAAAAGAATTTGGAATAGAGGAGGGAAGTCAACGATGCGACAACTAAAGGTGCCTTTACTTATCATTGCCGCGGCGGCGCTGCAAAGCTGCGTGGTGGTGGATCCAGATCGGCTGGCAGGCTGCGGCGGTAGTCATCGGCTGCAGGTCGTCGATCTGGATGTTTCACCGGATCCATTGGGCGAAGGGCAAAGAATTAGTCGCTGGTTCGTGCGGTTGCGCGCCGACGGATCGGGTGAGTGCCGCACGACGATTCGGGTCCAGGACGAATCTGGAGATCTAGTCGCGGGAGATAGAGTCTGGCGCTTGAGACCGGGCGTCAACGAGATCGAGCTCACGCCTCTGGAACGCTACCGATTCTCCGGCAACGAGCGTTGCTTCCGGGTCACTGCGGATATCGCGGGGACGGCTCGCCAGGTGGATGCGTCGAAGCGCTTTTGCGCGCGCCAGATCGCCGGGCGGCGCTGGAGCATGCGTTAGAAGGCTGCTGTAAAAACCTCCGTTCACCCTTCGACGCACTCAGGGCGAACGGAGGTGCGGTTAAGATTCTTGAAGATTTTCCGTTCGTGCTGAGCCCGTCGAAGCACGAGGGCGAGTTTTGCAGTAACCTGCAAAAAAAACGAAGGGCGGCGTACCGCCCCTCCGTTATCCCTTGCCTTTAAATAGCTCGCCCTGCCGGATCGTCCACTGCGCGGCGATCCGTTGATTAACGCTCCACTCCCCGCCGACGGAGTCGCGCAGGGTTGTCGGCTCGTCGGTTATTTTGAGCACCGCGATGTCGGCTTCGCGCCCGACTTCGAGGCTGCCGATGCGGTCTTGCCAGTCGATCACGCGGGCCGGGTTGATCGTGCAGCGAGCGATGATCTCTTCCAGGTTCAAACCTAAAGCTAAAAACTTGGTGAGCGTCGTCGGCAAATCCCCGACGATGCCGAATCCCGGTTGTTTCAGGCGGCCGTGCAGGTCCGAGCTGATGACGTCGGGCAGCAGGCCGTCGCCCATGGCGCGGCGCACGAGATCGAAATCGAAGTGGCCGCCGGCGTGGCCGACGTCGAAAATCACGCCGCGCTCCTTTGCCTTGCGCACTTCGGTAAGCAGCTTGCCCGTTTCGTCGATGATCGAAGGCTTTTGCGGCGTGTAGCAATGAGTAATGATGTCGCCGGGACGCAGAGTGTCGGCGATTTCGCTCATGGAGATCGCCGTATCGCCGACGTGGACCATGGTCGGCGTGCGCGTGGCCTCGCCGGCCTTGATCGCGAGCCGCAGAGCCGCGCGGCTATTTTCGCCGATCGATTTCCTGTGCAGCCGCACCTTGATGCCGACGCCGATATCGCGGTTGTCACCGACTGTTTGCGCGGCACCGTCAGAGTCGGCAAAGCCGAGGTTGAGCAGCTCTCCCGGTTCGTTCAAGACTCCATGCTGCGCGAGGGCGACGAAGCCGAGCATACGAGTTTTTGATGATTCGCTGACGAGATTTCTAAAACCAAGAAAATTGACCGGGCCGGCGGAGCCGGCGTCCATCGTGGTAGTGACGCCGGTGGCAAGGCAAAGCGCGTCGAGATTGCAGCCGTAGGGATTGACTCCCCAGTAGCTGTGAACGTGAAAGTCGATCAGGCCGGGCGTGACGTAACAGCCGGCAACGTCCAAGACCTTGTTCGCGTTGGCGCGCGGCAGGTCGGCTAGAATGGCAGTGACGCGACCCTCGGCGACGCCGACGTCGAGCTTCCGGTTGACGCCGGTTACCGGATTCAACACCGTGCCGCCGGTCAGCAGTAGATCGAATGTGTCAGCCATAAGTTTCTCGTGAATGGTTTATACCCAACGTCAAAAAAGCATTTCTTTATTCCCACTCCGAATTCCGATTTCCTCCCCCTCGACGCTTATCGTTACCCATAATTCCCCTTGCTGGGAAAAATGCGAGACGATGAGTTAGCGGGTTGTTGAGCAGAATGAAGATTTTGAACAAGCAAGATACCGGTGACAATATCATGAAGGCGCTGCAAGCCACGTGCGAGGGT